>NZ_JAZHEE010000027.1:0-58396 GCF_036620675.1 Rosenbergiella sp. YN46 | reverse complement strand
CGCCGATGGTAGTGTGGGGTCTCCCCATGCGAGAGTAGGGAACTGCCAGGCATCAAATTAAGGTATACCGGATTAAGGTCCGGTGGCAGTGTGGCCCGCCCCGTGCGGGACCAGGGAACTGCCAGGCATCAAACAAAAGAAAAGGCCATCCGTAAGGATGGCTTTTTTTTATGTCTGTGACCTGTCGGTGAGAAGCGCGTCAGGAACAGATGAAGAGCCCCGGTCTGTGACCGGGGCTTTTTGCGTTTTTCTCCCTCTCCCTGCGGGAGAGGGCCGGGGTGAGGGCATCAGACCACAGAAAATCTTATCCTCTTCCCCTGGTAATGCGCTGAGCTTACGACTGAAAGTACCCCGGCTCCTGCGTTATTTCAAAATTCCAGTCTGCTTCACAAAAACACAAAACAACAAATAATTAACACTTTATTTACTCTGTCGCTAAGCGCAATCTGATGCTTTGCGTTTTACCGGCTATAAGCCGTACCGGAAGACAGGAGAAACAAGCAATGACTGAAGCAACCGTCGAAACACAAAAGACGGAATTAACCACCAGTGATACACGAAAGCGGGTCTGGGCAATTGTCGGCGCCTCGTCCGGCAACCTGGTCGAATGGTTTGATTTTTACGTCTATTCATTTTGTTCACTCTATTTCGCCCACATCTTTTTCCCCTCCGGAAATCCCACTACTCAGCTATTACAAACGGCCGGTGTCTTTGCTGCCGGCTTTCTGATGCGCCCTATAGGTGGCTGGTTATTTGGCTGGCTCGCCGACAAACATGGCCGTAAAACGTCAATGCTGATCTCGGTCTGTATGATGTGTTTTGGTTCTCTGGTTATCGCCTGTCTGCCGGGCTACGCGACGATCGGCACCTGGGCTCCGGCGTTATTACTGCTGGCGCGCCTGTTCCAGGGGCTTTCAGTCGGGGGTGAGTATGGCACCAGCGCTACCTATATGAGTGAGGTCGCGGTAGAAGGGCGCAAGGGTTTTTATGCCTCTTTCCAGTATGTGACGCTAATCGGCGGCCAGCTGATGGCGCTGCTGGTCGTGGTGGTGCTGCAGCAAATTCTGACCGATGATCAGCTGCACCAGTGGGGATGGCGTATTCCGTTCGCGCTGGGCGCCGTACTGGCGCTGGTTGCGCTGTGGCTGCGTCGTTCGCTGAATGAGACATCGGAAAAGAGTACCCGGGCCCTGAAAGAGGCCGGTTCGCTGAAAGGGCTGTGGCGCAACCGGCGCGCGTTTATTATGGTTCTGGGTTTTACCGCCGGTGGTTCTCTGGTGTTCTACACCTTTACTACTTATATGCAAAAGTATCTGGTGAATACCGCCGGTATGCAGACTTCCGTCGCCAGTGTGGTGATGACGGCGGCACTGTTTGTCTACATGCTGGTTCAGCCGCTGTTTGGGGCCCTTTCCGACAAGATTGGTCGGCGTAGCTCAATGCTGTGTTTCGGCTCGCTGGCGGCAATTGGCACCGTACCTATTCTGACGGCGCTGCAAAATGTAAGCTCGCCGTTTGCGGCTTTTGGCCTGGTGATGCTGGCGCTATTGATTGCCAGCTTTTATACCTCCATTAGCGGCATTCTGAAGGCGGAGATGTTTCCGGCCCAGGTTCGGGCATTAGGAGTAGGGCTCTCTTATGCTGTGGCTAACGCGCTGTTCGGCGGCTCTGCGGAATATGTGGCGTTGTCCCTGAAGTCGCTGGGCTCCGAGAGCAGCTTCTTCTGGTACGTCTCGGTAATGGGAGCCGTTTCGTTCCTGGTTTCCCTGACGCTGCATCGCAAGGGGAAGGGAATGAGGCTCTAACGTCCCGCCAGTTGCCAGATGGCGTAGCCGGTGGTCGCACCGGCTACATCCCAGGCGAAGTCATGCCAGCTCCAGCCGGTACCGGCCGGGCGACTGTCCCACAACTCTTTACCTGCCCCGACAGAGACAGAAAACATCAGACCAATAGAGGTGCTGCGATCCCGACTGTAGCCCTGGTGCAGACCGAACTCGGCACCGGCAGCCGCCAGCATCGCGGATGCGATAAAGTGTTGCGCCTTATCCTCTCCTCCCCAACTGTCATTGGCCATATGGTGGCCGCAGCCGGACAGAAGCAGGGTGGCGATGACGACAGCGGAGCGACGCATAGCTTATCCCTGAACGTTAATGCCCCGCGGCACGGGGCCCGTAGTCATTAGAGGATACGGCTGATCAGCCTGTCGATACGGATGCGACGCAGGCGCCGTATCAGCTTGCGTACTTTTACCGGATAGTCTGCGATGCTTTGCAGATCGCGGTAGTGATGTACGACAGTGGTGTGGGTGCGAATCAGCGACAGCTCGTGTTCGCGCCGGGCAGCCAACTGATGCTGAGGATCGTGAATCAGTATGGCGTTTTCCAGATCCAACCGCCAGGCACGGGGATTCAGGTTATTACCCGTCAGCAGCATCCATTCATCATCTACCCACATCCCTTTCAGATGATAGCTGTTGTCCTCGTCTTTCCAGAGCCGGACGGTCAGTTGTCCGTTATTCACATAGTATTGCAGACGGCTGAGGAAACGGCGTAGGTTGATCTCGTAGAGGTAAGGCAGGGCGCCGATGATTTTAAAAGGCTGATCTTCGGGAATGTAGAAATCGTTAGCGGTCTTGTCGCCGACAATAATCTCTACCTGTTTCCCGGTACGTAGCAGATGAATAATACTGCGTACCAGCACGGCCGGCAGGTTGAAATAAGGGGTGCAGATGGTCAGCTTATGCTCGGTACAGGGCATCAGGTGATAGATGGCCTTATTCAGCTGGCTGGATTTACCCAGCCCCACCAGAGGCGTAACAGAAAGCCGATCGTCGCTGGCATCGCCCTTAAAGCGCAGCGGTGCATCGCGCAGCGCCTGGCGATAGAGGCGGATCTCGTTTTTTATCTCCGGGCTTTTGGGACGCGCTTTGCTGTCCAGCCGGTTTACCGCGCTGCCGTTCGCCAGCTGCGTTTGTACCCAGTCGTACATCACATCTGCAAGCCGAGAATTGCGGAGCAAATGATAGCGGTCGTAGCGGTACTTATCGTGCTGATGCAGATAAACATCATTCAGGCTGGCGCCGCTGTAAAGTACGCTGTCGTCAATGATAAAACCTTTAAAATGGAGTACGCCCAGGGCTTCGCGAGTGTTGATCGGCACGCCGTAAACCGGAATGCTGACGTCGGGGTTTTCCTGGGCCATGCTACAGTACCAGTCAGCGTTGGTTTGCGAAGCGGCATCGCCGATGCGTCCACGCTGGGCGCGGTGCCAGTCCACCAGTACGCTCACCTCCAGCTCGGGACGGCGGCGCTTAGCCTCATACAGGGCGCAGAGCACCCCTTTTCCGCCGTCGTCCTGCTCAAGGTAGAGCGCGACGACGCAGATGCGCCGGGTGGCGTTGGCTATCTTCTGGAGCAGCGTCTGCCGGAAGTCAGCGGGGGTATAAAAGAACTCTACGTCATCAACAGACTGAGAAAGTTTTGGTAGCTGAGCAAGATGTTGTTGATGTTTATTACGTTTAAATTTAGACAACATCACAGTGCGTTTCTTCTCTATTCATTAGATGGCCTTCTGTTCCATGCAGATGACAGAAGCTGACGATAATACCATTACTGCCCGCCGATGTGGGGGAAGATTTCCGCTTGCTCAGGAATCATCCTGACCGGACAACGGCAGCGTCAGGTTAACGATTCCGTCTTCAAGATCGGTTTTTATCTTAAAGCCGAGCTTGCGCGCCAGGGCAATCATTCCCTGATTGCCAGGCATGGTAATCCCATTGAGCTGCTGCAAACCGTGATCCCGGGTATAACCGATCAGTTTTTCCAGCAGTCTTCGACCCAGCCCCAGTCCTTTGAGATCCGATCGTATTAATACCGCAAACTCGGCATCGATATTATCCGGGTCGGAGATAGCCCGGGTTACGCCAAGGATCTCCGCGTTGTCGCCCTGGCGACGCACTGCAACGAACGCCATTTCCCGATCGTAGTCGATCTGGGTCATGTTGGCTAAATCGTCGTGAGTAAATTCGTTGATTTCACTGAAGTAGCGGTAGTAGAGATCCTCTTTGGTCACCTGAGCGATAAAGCGCTGCAGCAGTGGTTCATCTTCCGGAAGGATGGGGCGAAACAGGCAGCGTTCGCCGTTTTTCATCACCACCCGCTCTTCCAGCTGTTGAGGATAGGGGCGAATGGCCAGCCGACTGTCGGCGTCGCCGTGAAACTCCGCCAGCTGGAGCGTGACATCCAGCAGCGTAAATTCGCTGCCGGAAGCGAGCAGGGGATGAATATCGAGGCGTCGGATCTGCGGGCAATCCACCACCAGGTTGGAAACCTGCACCAGCAGGCGGCTCAGGCCGTCGATATCCAGCGGCCTGAGCGCGCTGCGCCCGCGGATCTTCTGGCGTTTAATGGCCTGGAGAACCAGATAGCGCGCCAGATTCATATTCAGCGGCGGCAGGGCTACGGCTGCCTGCTGGTCCGGCCGCCAGGCGACGCCGCCTTCACCCAGCATAATCAGCGGGCCAAATACCGGATCCTGCTCCACGACGACTCGTAATTCCTGGGCGCCGGCCCTGTTGGCCATGCTCTGAACCAGCAGGCCATGAACCCGTGCCTGAGGCCAGGTCAGGCGAACGCGATCGAGGATGGCATCGGCCGCCTGCTGAACTTCGGCCGGCGTTCGCAGATAGAGCATCACCCCCTGAACTTCCGATTTATGGGGAATATCTGGCGAGCGTAGCTTGAGCGCCACCGGATAGCCGATCTGTCCGGCGATATGCACCGCTTCTACGCTGTCGCCGGCAATCCAGGTCGGTAGCGTCGCCAGGCCATAGGCGCGCATAATCGGCTGTACTTCGTGGGTATCCAGCGTCGTAGCGCCATCCTGCAACGCCTGGCGAATCAGGCTGTGGGCCTCCCGTGTATCGGCCGTCAGCGTTGCGGGAAGAGCGGGGGTTTCACGTAGCTGCTTCTGGTTACGGCGGTATTCCACCATATGCATAAACGAGGTAACTGTGCCTTCCGGCGTGCGGTAGGTGGGAATACCGGCATCGCTGAATAACCGGCGGGCTTCCTGGGAAGAGAACTCTCCGCACCAGTTGGTCAGCAGCGTCACGCTCTTGCCGCGCGGATGGCGGCGAATGAGATCGATAATCTGGCGCGCGCTCTCGGTGCCTGGCGCCGCGGCGCTTGGGGCATGGATAACCATCAGCGCATCGACCTGTCGGGTATCCAGCAGAATCTCCAGCACCTGCAGATAGCGTTCTGCAGTGGCATCATCGCGTAAATCCAGCGGATTGCCGGAGGCTTCGCCTGCGGGCAGCACGCTATTCAGGCGAGCCAGGGTTTCTTCATCCAGTTGCGCCAGCTTGCCGTTGCGCGCTTCCAGTTCATCCAGGGCCAGTGCGGCGGGGGCGGCGCCGTTACTGATAATCATCAGCCGCTCGCCGCGTAGCGGTCGCATATGGCTGAGCGTTTCGACCGCCGAGAAGAGTTCGTGAGTATCCTGCACCCGCAGCAGACCGGCGCGCTGGATTGCCGCGTCCCAGGCGGCATCCAGCCCCGGTTGGGCTTTCAGTAGCGTCTGGGCCCGGGGGCCGCGGCCGCTTTTAATGACCAGGATCGGTTTATTGCGTGACGCGCTGCGCGCCGCAGAGACGAAGCGCCGAGCGTCGTTCAGGTGCTCCAGATGTAGCAGAATGGCGCTGGTTTTACTGTCACGGGCCAGGAAGTCAAGCAGCTCATCGACGTGAATATCCACGCTGTCGCCAAGCGCGATAAACCAGGCAAAGCCCAGCTGGCGCTGCTGCGCCCAGTCGAGAATGGTATTGGAAACCGCAGCGGACTGAGACACAAAGGCCAGTCGGCCTTTATGGATAGGCACAGGCGAGAAGCTGGCGTTCAGCCCCTGCCAGGGCGCCAGCAGGCCAAGACTGTTAGGGCCGAGCAGGCGAATCTGCCAGCGGGCAGCGCAGGCCAGCAATTCCGCATGCTGTTCCGGCGGGGAGGAGAGCACAATGCAGGCTTTGCATCCCTTACGTCCCAGCGCTTCCAGCAGTTCCAGGTTGCGCCGGGCATGGGTACAGATCACCGCCAGATCGGGGGTGAAGGGTAGACTAGCCACGTCCGGCCAGGCCAGCACGCCGCATACTGCCTTCCAGGAAGGCGTTACCGGAAGTATTGGCCCGGAAAACCCGCCGGACAGCAGGTTGCGCATCATCAGATAGCCGGTGCGCTGCGTTTTATTCGACGCGCCAATCACGGCGATCGATTTGGGGCGTAGCAGGGCCTCTAACCCGCGTTGACTCATGGCGCTCTCCTCCTGGAAATCTTCCCTGAGTTTAAACGCTTTCCCGTTCCGTTGCTGTGATGGCGTACTGATGATGCGGTTTTCCGGCAAGGTAACGTTCCCGGAATAGCGCGAAATGCTGTTGCAGTCCCCGGGCGGCCGCATCGTCACCGGCCAGAGAGAGCAGGGCGCTGGCCACTTCCGCCGTGCAGTAATGATCCCGGGCATGGGCTTCACGCAGTCGATAATCGCTCAGGCGATCGAGTTCGACGGAGATCACCGGAAAGCTATCCAGCCACGGGCTCTTACGGAACATTTTGCGCGCTTCCGACCAGGTGCCATCCAGCATAATAAATAGCGGCGTTTTACCATTATCCGGCGGCGTATTGATGACCTGGCGATCGGCGTTAGCGAAAGAAGCGGGGAAGACCACCATTGGCTGCCATTGAGGTTCGCGCAGCAGCGCGAGCATCTCTGAGGGGGGAGCTGTGCGCGACCATGCAAAAGCGAGAGTATCCGGTAGAATATCGGCGATCAGCCGTCCGGTATTGCTGGGCTTCATCGGCTCGGTATCGTACATCACCAGGCAGAAACGACTGCGGGCAGCCTGTGGTTGAATTACGCTGCACAGGCACCGCTTTAGCGGTAACAGACAGCGCTGGCAGCGGCGAACCCGGTTGCCGCGGGCGAGGAATGGGCGGGTCGCCCGCGCCAGGCGCTCGGCGCGCAGGCGAAGAACGGCGTTTTCAGTCATCAGGGACGATTCAGTCAGGGGGATATAATGAAAACGCCATTCTTACAGAGTAGGGGCGGTGGAACAAGCATCCGGGAATCAGAGATTCTCGTCCAGCCACTCTTCGAATGGCGCCTTCGGCATGGCGCCGCTCAGCATATCAACTAACTCGCCATGCTTAAAGATCATAATAGTGGGGATACTGCGAATGCGGAATCGGGCGCTTAGTTCCGGTTCAGCTTCGGTATTTACTTTCACAAAACGCAACTGTCCGCTACGCTCTTCGGCAACCTCTTCGAAGACGGGCGCAAAGTTGTGGCAGGGGCCGCACCAGGGGGCCCAGAAATCCACCACGACCGGCAGGGAATCCTTCAGTAGCGTATCCAGCGTGGCGCTGGAGGCATGAGTTACCTTGCCATCGAACAGCGCGTGGCCGCAGCGTCCGCACTTCGCCGCATCGCCGGTACGTTCATCGGGTACGCGATTAATTGCCTGGCAGGCGGTACAAACGGTATTCATAGTAACCTCAGAGTACAGATGTTCAGTCAATGGCCGGGGCCACTAATGTTTCAATTATGTTAAACAGTATTCGCAAAAAAGTCGTCCGGCACAATTCGTTTTGTTCAATGAGTACAATAGCCGTCGGCTTTTGATGAAAGACAATGGCTAACCGGGGGCAGTTCGGGTAATCTGCGCGCTTCGCGCAGAGCTGGTGGAGAAAAAAATGAGCGACGACGATTTCAAAGGTAAAAGCGGCAAGGTCAAAGTAATGTATGTCCGCGGCGGTGATGATGATGACAAACGCGGCCGTAATCCCCGCACCGGGAAAGGTGGGGCAAAAAGCAAGGTTTCCACCGGCGGCAAACGGCGTCCCACGCGCGACGATCGTGGCGGCGAGCGCGAGCGTTCACCATGGCGCACCGTATCCCGGGCACCGGGCGACGATGCATCGACCACGCCGGATCATGGCGGTATCAGCGGTAAGAGCTTTATCGATCCTGAAGTGCTGCGCCGCCAGCGAGCGGAAGAGACCCGGGTTTATGGCGAAAATGCCTGTCAGGCGCTGTTCCAGAACCGTCCTGAATCCATCGTTCGCGCCTGGTTTGTACAGAGCGTCACGCCGCGCTTTAAAGAGGCGCTGCGCTGGATGGCGGCAAATCGTAAAGCCTATCACGTGGTGGATGATGCTGAACTGGTGAAAGCTTCCGGTACCGAGCACCATGGCGGCGTTTGTTTCCTGATTAAAAAGCGCAATGGTGTGGCGGTCGAACAGTGGATCGAACAGGCCTCTGACCAGGAGTGCGTACTGGCCCTGGAAGAGATAGGCAACCCCCATAATCTGGGCGGGATCGTACGTAGCTGCGCCCACTTTGGCGTACGTGGTGTTCTGGTGCAGGACGCCGGGCTGCTGGAGTCCGGCGCGGCGGTGCGCACCGCCGCAGGCGGTGCTGAGCACGTTCAGGCCATCACCGGGCCGAGCTTTAACGGCGCGCTGGAACAGTTCCGCCAGGCCGGTTACCGTATTGTGACTACCTCCAGCCATAAAGGCACGCCGCTTTCACAGGTGGAACTGCCGGAAAAAATGGTTCTGGTGCTGGGGCAGGAGCAGGATGGAATTAGCGACGCCACCTTTGCGAACGCCGATCTGAATATCAGCATTGACGGCACCGGCAATGTCGAAAGCCTGAACGTTTCGGTGGCGGCCGGGGTGATTCTTTCCAACTGGTGGCGTCAGAACAGCCGCTAAATAGCGGGGGGCGCCCCCCCGCTATTCCGCTTCGCTTTCCGGCAGGCGAGGCGTCCAGTCAATGGGCGCCTCGCCGCGCGATTCCAGATACGCATTCGCCTTCACAAAGTGACCGCAGCCGAAGAAGCCCCGGTGGGCTGAAAGCGGTGAAGGATGCGGCGCCTGCAGCACGCAGTGGCGCTGGCGATCGATAATTTTACCTTTCTTCTGGGCATGGGCCCCCCATAGCAGGAAAACCACGCCTTCACGATGCTGGTTGATAATGGAGATAACCTTGTCGGTGAAGGTTTCCCAGCCAAGGCTGGCGTGAGAGTGCGCTCTTCCGGCTTCGACGGTCAGCACCGTATTCAGCAACATCACCCCCTGGCGCGCCCAGCTTTCCAGATAGCCGTGATTCGGCCGCACAAAACCAGGTATGGACTGTTCCAGCTCTTTATACATATTTTGCAGCGAGGGCGGCGTTGCTATACCGGGACGAACGGAAAAGGAGAGACCGTGCGCCTGACCCGGGCCGTGGTAGGGATCCTGACCGAGGATAACGACCTTAATATCGCCCAGCTCGGTATAGCGAAAGGCGTTAAAAACGTCTTTCTGCGGTGGGTAAATGGTCACGCCCTGCTCCCGCTTAATGGCGACAGTCTTAAGGGTTTCAATAAAATAAGGCTGTTGCTTTTCATCCGCCAGCACGTCGTGCCAGGTGAGGTTCGTTGTCATTCCGCTCTCCTGCGATTATTGTCTGCCATAGATTAACCTCTTCTTTCCTCACCACAAAATGAAGTCCGGAGTGCAGAGGCTATTCGCTTAAAAAATGTTGAAAATTTACAAAAATATTTGCGTACCCCTTTGGGGCTAAGTTGATGTAAAACAAATAAATGATTTTATCTCCACAGATAGCGGGTGGTTTTTATTGATTTAAATCAAAGAATGCCCCCATCCCGACTGGTATACAGAACAGTAAAGCAACAAAGGTTTTACCAATGAGCCAACAGGTGGCTCAGGCATCACCGAATAATGAAGCCTATAGGGAGACGAAAATGATTACTGGTATCCAGATTACAAAAGCCGCTAATGACTCACTGATGAACTCATTCTGGCTGCTGGACAGCGAAAAAGGCGAAGCCCGCTGCGTATGTGCGAAAGCCGGTTTTTCTGAAGATGAAGTTGTTCCGGTAAGCAAGCTGGGTGAAATCGAATACCGTGAAGTGCCGATGGAAGTTCAGCCTCAGGTTCGCGTAGAAGGCGGCCAGCATCTGAACGTTAACGTACTGCGTCGTGAAACCCTGGAAGACGCGGTTAAGAACCCGGAAAAATATCCGCAGCTGACCATTCGCGTATCCGGTTATGCCGTGCGCTTTAATTCGCTGACGCCGGAACAGCAGCGCGACGTGATTACCCGTACCTTCACTGAAAGCCTGTAATACTGGCTGAAGAGAACAGGTAAACGCCGTCGGGGCAACCCGGCGGCGTTTTTCTTTGTCTGGCCAGCAAGCAAAAAAAAACGCCGGGCGAACCGGCGTGGATAGGGCGTTATTTGCTCTCGTTCTGGGATTCAGACGGGCGGCTGGCGTTGGGCTTGCGGCGCTTACCGATATTCTTGGTATCGCGATGGCGTTTTTTGACTCGCGTCTTCCCCTTGTCCTGCTCTTTTTTCTTCTCTTCCCGTTTCAGTTTGGTCTTTTTGGACGGCTTGCCTTTGAGCTTATCGCTGGGCGCGCGGGTGGTGGGGCGCAGCTCGTCGATCACCCGAACTTTAAGCGGCTCCTGGATGTAACGGCTGATTTTGCCAAGCAGCAGGTGGTCGTGCGCTTCCACCAGCGAAATGGCGGTACCCTTACGGCCCGCACGACCGGTACGGCCGATACGATGCAGATAGGTGTCGGCGGTACGCGGCAGATCGAAGTTGAATACGTGGCTGACATCGGGAATATCGATGCCGCGAGCGGCGACATCGGTCGCGACCAGTACGCCTACCCGACCTTCGGTCAGACGTTTGATCGCCTCATTGCGCTTTGCCTGGGGCATTTCCCCTTCCAGCCAGCAGCTTTGGATCCCCGCTTCATGCAGCCATTTCACCAGCTCGTGCACCCGTTCGCGTTTGCGAACGAACACTATCGAGCGGCTGGCGTCCGGCTGTTTCAACATATGGGTCAGCAGCGCCGTTTTGTGTTCGATGTTATCGGCACGGTAGTACCACTGATGAATTTTTTTACGCTCGCGGGTGGATGGGTTAGCGGAAACCTCCACCGGCTCATTCAGCAGGCGCCGTGAGAAATCGGCGATGGCTTCGCCTTCCAGGGTCGCGGAAAACAGCATGGTCTGGTTACGCCAGCGGGTTTCGCCGGAGATATGCTCAATGTCCTGGGCAAAGCCCATATCCAGCATCCGGTCCGCCTCGTCCAGAATCAGCATTTCAACGGCGCGGCAGTCAAAATTCTCTTCTTTTATATACTGAAGCAGACGGCCGGTGGTGGCGACCACGATATCCTGGTTTTCGCTGAACACCTCGGCGTGGTTCATATAGGCAACGCCGCCGGTGATGGTGGCGATATCCAGATGGGTATGAGCGGCCAGCTCCCGGGCCTGGTCGGCAACCTGCATCGCCAGTTCGCGGGTTGGCGTGAGAATCAGCACCCGCGGTGGCCCCGATTTCTTACGTGGAAAGTCGATCAGATGCTGTAGCACGGGCAGCAGGTAAGCCGCAGTTTTACCGGTACCCGTCGGGGCGGAGCCGAGGACGTCGCGGCCGTCCAGCGCCGGCGGAATAGCGGCTGCCTGAATTGCCGTGGGGCGGGAAAAACCCTTCTCCTCCAGCGCGTCCAGCAGGCTTTCGTCAAGTTCGAGTTCGGAAAAAGTGGTTACGGTCATGGTCTACCTCTGTGTGGGGCGCCGATTATAGACGTAATAGCGCCGATGTTCGACCTCTTTCCGCCGCGGCCATCTTTTCCCCGCTGCGGCTTTCACCTATGCTACTGCGGTCTTTCTTCCTGGTGGTGAAAATGTCTCAACATAAAGCGGTTCTGCCAAAAAATGGATTTACCTTCAAACAATTTTTCGTCGCGCACGATCGCTGCGCAATGAAGGTAGGAACGGATGGCATTCTTCTGGGCTCCTGGGCGCCAGTGGCCGGGGCTGATAGCATTCTGGATATCGGTACCGGTAGCGGCCTGCTGGCGCTGATGCTGGCTCAGCGTACCGGGCCGGAAGTCGTCATCGACGCCGTAGAGTTGGATCCCGATGCCGCGACTCAGGCGATGGAGAACATTGCGGCGTCGCCCTGGTCTGACAGAATTCAGGTGCATCAGGAAGATATTCAGACCTGGACCAGGCGGCAGACCGGGCGCTATTCGCTTATCGTCAGCAATCCGCCTTACTACCCTCAGGGCGTGGCCTGCGCCAGTGAGGCCAGAGAGCGGGCGCGCTATACCAGTGAACTGGATCACAAGACGCTGCTATCCTGCGCCGCCCAGTTGATTACCGAAGAGGGCTTTTTCTGCGTGGTGTTGCCGGAATCTCTGGGGGAACGCTTTACCGTGGTCGCCCGGGAGCAGGGCTGGCACTGCCGTTTTCGCACCGATGTCGCGGAAAATGAGATGCGGCCGCCGCACCGGGTATTACTGGGGTTCTCCCCCAGGGCGGGGGAGTGTTTTAGCGAGCGTATCGTTATCCGCGATGCCCATCATAATTACTCGCAAGCCTGGTGTGGACTGACCCAGGATTTTTATCTGTTTATGTAGCTGACGGTACGAGCAGCGTTGGGCCGGACTCCGCCAGCGGCTGGGGATAGTCGAGCGTATAGTGCAGCCCGCGGCTCTCCTTACGCGCCAGTGCGCAGCGTACCATCAGTTCGGCCACCTGGGTGAGGTTGCGCAGTTCCAGCAGATCGCCGGAGACCCGGAAATTGGCGTAGTATTCGTCGATCTCCTGCTGCAGCATACGGATACGGCGCAGGGCGCGCTCCAGTCGTTTGGTGGTGCGAACAATTCCTACGTAGTCCCACATGCACAGCCGTAACTCATGCCAGTTGTGCTGAATCACCACCTGTTCATCGGCATCTATCACCTGACTTTCATCCCAGTCGGGCAGCGTCGCGGGCAGGGGAAGGTTCGGCAGCTGGCGTGTGATATCCTGCGCGGCCGACCAGCCATAAACCAGACATTCCAGCAGGGAATTCGACGCCATACGATTGGCACCGTGCAGGCCGGTATAGCTGACTTCGCCGATAGCCCACAGCCCGTCGACATCGGTTCGTCCATGGGTATCCACCACCACGCCGCCGCAGGTGTAGTGCGCCGCTGGCACAACGGGCACCGGATCGCGGGTTAAATCAATGCCCAGCGCGTTAAGTTTTTCAGCGATAGTGGGAAAGTGCTGGCGCACAAACTCCGCTGGTTTGTGGCTGATATCCAGATACATGCAGTCCACGCCCAGGCGTTTCATTTCATGATCGATAGCCCGGGCTACGATATCGCGGGGTGCCAGTTCGGCACGGGGATCGATTTCTGGCATAAAGCGAGAGCCGTCCGGACGAGTGAGCCAGGCGCCTTCGCCGCGCAGGGCCTCCGTTAGCAGAAAATTGCGCGCCAGCGGGTGGTAGAGCGCGGTGGGATGAAACTGGTTAAATTCGAGATTCGCCACCCGGCAGCCCGCGCGCCAGGCCATGGCAATACCGTCGCCGGAGGCAACATCCGGGTTAGTGGTATACTGATACACCTTAGCCGCGCCACCGGTCGCCAGTACCACGCTTCTGGCCTGGCAGGTCTCCACCCTGTCGGCCTGCTGATTCCAGATCCAGGCGCCGACCGCACGCCGTGGGCCGTCCATTGCGCACTTATCAGACAGGATGATATCCACTGCATGATAATGCTCGAGAATCTGAATCCTGGGGTGGTTGAGCGCCTTGCCGACCAGGGTATTTTCCACCTCTTTCCCCGTGGCGTCCGCCGCGTGCAGGATCCGGCGGTGGCTGTGCCCCCCTTCGCGGGTCAGATGATACTCCCGCTCGCCGTTAGGGCGAGGCTCTGTATCGAAAGCGACGCCGTTATCGATGAGCCACTGCACGCATTCCCGGGCGTGACTGGCAACGAAACGTACCGCTTCGGGATCGCAGATACCGGCGCCGGCGATTAAGGTATCGTCGACATGAGCGTCAATGCTGTCATCTTCATCAAACACAGCGGCGATTCCGCCCTGAGCATAAAAGGTCGAGCCTTCGCTGACCGGGCCTTTGCTCAGAACGACTACCCGGGAATGTTCGGCCAGACGCAAGGCAAGGCTAAGGCCCGCAGCGCCGCTGCCGATAATCAGTACGTCACAGGAGAGGTCATTGGCGTGGTTCATGATGCTTTGTTTAATTTACTAAACGATATTTGCGCAAGAATAGCACCGGAAGCTGAACATGCCCACGTTTTTTTCTTTTTTGTTATGTAAAATAAACACGTGATTGTCTGATGCCGTTTGAGTAAGGCATCCCGGGATTTAAGGATGAAAAAAGGTGATGCATGAGATACTCTGCTGATGTTTGTTTAGCGCTGGTTCATTTTGGTGCGTTACGCTTAACATCGCGAAATGAGAACGATTGATAACCCTGATTCGCGAAAACTGCAGAACTACAGTGGTTACACTCAATCATTCAAAGAGGCAGGCTGAATGATGCAGTGTATCAAGGGAACTAATTGGATAACCGGCACTCTATATCCTCTGCTTGCTCACGGTGCAGAGTTCGGGTGGCATTTCGATTACGCGTGGGAATTTAGTTTGAGGAGACATTACCTCGGATGAGCGAGCAGCTAACGGATCAGGTTCTGGTCGGGAGAGCGCAGAAAAACGATCAGCAGGCGTTTAACCTGCTGGTGGTACGCTATCAACATAAAGTGGCGAATCTGGTCTCCCGTTACGTTCCGTCGGGGGACGTGCCGGACGTGGTACAGGAATCATTCGTCAAGGCATGGCGAGCCCTGGATTCTTTCCGGGGAGATAGTGCGTTTTATACGTGGCTTTACCGCATTGCGGTAAACACGGCGAAGAATTACCTGGTGGCTCAGGGGCGGCGCCCGCCTTCCAGCGACGTGGATGCAAACGACGCGGAAAATTTCGAAAGCGGCGGTGCGTTGAAAGAAATATCGAACCCTGAGAACTTAATGTTGTCAGAAGAACTACGGCAGATAGTTTTTCGTACTATCGAGTCACTCCCGGAAGATTTACGCATGGCTATCACGCTACGGGAGTTGGATGGACTGAGCTACGAGGAGATAGCCGCCATCATGGATTGCCCTGTTGGAACCGTGCGTTCCCGTATTTTCAGGGCGAGGGAAGCTATTGATAATAAAGTCCAACCGCTTATCAGGCGCTAACGATAGCGGATACTGAAAAAGGTATTTAGGCATGCAGAAAGAACAACTTTCCGCTCTGATGGATGGGGAGATGCTGGACAGCGAGTTGCTGAACAATATCTCCGGCGATGAAAGACTGCAAGAAACCTGGCAGAGCTATCACCTGATCCGCGATACCATGCGCGGCGATACCAGCAAAGATATCCTTAACATCGATATTTCTGCTGGCGTGATGGCTGCCATTGCCAATGAACCTGTTCACCGAGCAACTCCCTCTATTGAAGAGTCACAGCCTGCGCCGCATCAGTGGCAAAGAATGTCATTCTGGAAAAAGATGCGTCCCTGGGCTTCCCATATCACGCAGATCGGCGTGGCTGCTTGTGTGTCGCTGGCCGTCATCGTCGGTGTTCAGCAGTATAACTCGCCTTCCACCGACAGCGATGGCCAGTCGGAAGCGCCGGCGTTCAATACGCTGCCGATGATGGGTAAGGCCAGTCCTGTCAGCCTCGGCGTTCCTTCCGGGAATGAGGTCAGCACTCAGGGCGGCCAGCAACAGCAGCTCCAGGAGCAGCGTCGTCGTATTAACGCTATGCTCCAGGACTATGAACTGCAGCGTCGTTTACACGCCGAGCAGCTCCACTTCGATCAGTCGCAGCACCAGCAGGCCGCGCTGCAGGTTCCCGGTAATCAATCATTAGGAAGCCAGTCCCAGTAATGAAGCAGCTTTGGTGTGCTCTTTCTCTGGTCGCTGGCTGTCTGTTCTACTCCAACGCCTCGGCGGATACCTCGTCCGGGGCGTTGTTACAGCAGATGAACCTGGCGAGCCAGTCCCTTGACTATGAACTCTCGTTTATCAGTATTAACGCCCAGGGCGTAGAGTCGTTACGCTACCGTCATGCCCGACTGAATAACAAGCCGCTTGCGCAGTTGCTGCAACTTGATGGCCCGCGTCGGGAAGTACTGCAACGCGGTGACGAGATCAGCTATTTTGAACCAGGGCTGGAACCCTTTACCCTGACTGGCGATTATATCGTTGATTCGCTTCCCTCTATCGCCTATAGCGATTTCCGTAAACTGGCGGCGTACTACGACTTTATCTCGGTCGGAAAAACGCGTATTGCCGATCGCCTGTGCGAAGTGATTCGCGTTGTGGCGCGCGACGGCACCCGATACAGCTATATCGTCTGGCTCGATTCTGAAACTAAACTGCCGATGCGCGTTGATCTGCTCGACAGAGACGGGGAAACCCTGGAGCAGTTCCGGGTTATTTCTATGACCGTGGACAGCCAGATAGGGCAGGGGATGGCGGAACTGACTCAGGCGAATCTGCCGCCGCTGCTTTCCATGCCGGACAGTAAGAAATCGACCTTTAACTGGGCGCCTTCCTGGCTGCCTCAGGGCTTCCGCCTGGTTTCCAGCAGCCAACGCCCTTTGCCGGGCGTTGGCGTACCGGTAGAATCACGCCTTTATTCGGATGGACTGTTCAGCTTTTCGGTTAACGTCAGTCGCGGCTCGGGCAACAACGGCGATCGGGTGCTACGCACCGGGCGGCGTACAGTTAGCACTGAACTGCGCAACGGAATGGAGATCACCGTGGTCGGTGAACTGCCGCCCCAGACCGCGAAGCGAGTCCTTGATAATGTAAAACTGGATAATGCGCAATGATTAAAGAGTGGGCGACCGTGGTGTCGTGGCAGAACGGTGAAGCGCTGGTAAGCTGCGACGTGAAATCCTCCTGTAGCAGCTGCGCTTCCCGCGCCGGCTGTGGCAGTCGGGTGCTTAACAAGCTGGGCCCCCGGACTGAACATACCATCGCCGTACCCTGCCGTGAGCCGTTAACTGTCGGACAAAAAGTAGAGCTGGGCATAGCGGAAAGCAGCCTGCTTGGTTCTGCTGTCCTGGTCTATATGACGCCGCTGGCTGGCTTGTTCCTGATGGCAGCGCTGTTTCAGGGACTATTCGGCACCGATCTGGCCGCAGTATGCGGCGCTCTGTTGGGCGGTGTGGGCGGCTTTCTGATGGCCAGGGGGCTGTCGCCGCGTTTTAGCCGCCGCCAGTCATGGCAGCCGGTGATTTTGAGCGTGGGGCTGGCACCGGATGCGCTGCGCGTCGATACCTCTCCCGCCGCGGAACACAAATAGACGCCGCCGCTCTTCTTTGATATCCCTCCTTTATTCTCAGGGTGTCGGTCAGACATGCAGTTTCCCCGCTTTCTGGTTGTAGTGTAGAATGCGGCATTTCCGGCACAATTAGGCTGCAGGCTCCCTGGCCCAGAATAGCGCAAAGCGCGGCGCCCTTGAGGCATAAGTAAGGCATAAAATCTCCAGATATGAAGAATATACGCAACTTTTCAATCATCGCTCACATCGACCACGGCAAGTCGACGCTGTCTGACCGTATCATCCAGATTTGCGGTGGTCTTACCGACCGTGAAATGGCGGCCCAGGTGCTTGACTCCATGGAGCTGGAGCGTGAGCGCGGCATTACCATCAAAGCGCAGAGCGTGACGCTCGACTATAAAGCCGCCGACGGCGAAACTTATCAGCTTAACTTTATCGACACCCCGGGCCACGTGGACTTCTCTTACGAGGTTTCTCGTTCTCTGGCCGCCTGCGAAGGGGCGCTACTGGTGGTGGATGCCGGGCAAGGGGTGGAAGCCCAGACCCTGGCGAATTGCTATACCGCCATTGAAATGGATCTGGAAGTGGTGCCGGTACTCAATAAAATTGACCTGCCAGCCGCCGATCCAGAGCGGGTAGCCGAAGAGATTGAAGATATCGTCGGTATCGACGCCAGCGATGCAGTACGCTGTTCGGCCAAGACAGGCGTTGGCGTACAGGAGGTGCTGGAGCGTCTGGTGCGCGATATTCCGCCGCCGGAAGGCGACCCGGATGCGCCGTTACAGGCGCTTATCATCGATTCCTGGTTCGATAACTACCTGGGGGTGGTGTCGCTGGTGCGTGTGAAAAACGGCACCCTGCGCAAAGGCGACAAAATTAAGGTAATGAGCACCGGTCAGGTGTATAACGCCGATCGCCTGGGCATCTTCACCCCGAAACGCGTCGATCGCTCTGAACTGAAGTGCGGCGAGGTGGGCTGGCTGGTCTGCGCCATTAAAGATATCCTGGGCGCCCCGGTGGGGGATACCCTGACCGGCGCCCGCGCCCCGGCTGATAAAGCGCTGCCTGGCTTTAAGAAGGTGAAGCCTCAGGTCTACGCGGGCCTGTTCCCGGTCAGCTCCGATGACTATGAAGCCTTCCGCGACGCGCTGGGCAAGCTGAGTCTGAACGACGCCTCTTTGTTTTACGAGCCGGAAAGCTCCAGCGCGCTGGGCTTTGGCTTCCGCTGCGGTTTCCTCGGCCTGCTGCATATGGAGATAATCCAGGAGCGTCTTGAGCGCGAATATGACCTGGATCTGATCACCACCGCGCCGACGGTCGTGTACGAAGTGGAAACTACTGGCGGGGAAACGCTTTACGTCGACAGTCCTTCCAAGCTGCCAGCGGTCAACAACATCGAGGAGTTGCGCGAGCCTATCGCGGAGTGCCACATGCTGATGCCGAAGGACTATCTGGGCAACGTGATCACGCTGTGTATCGAGAAGCGCGGCGTGCAGACCAATATGGTCTACCACGGTAACCAGGTGGCGCTGACTTATGAAATCCCGATGGCGGAAGTCGTACTCGACTTCTTTGACCGTTTGAAGTCCACCTCCCGCGGTTATGCGTCACTGGACTATAACTTCAAGCGTTTCCAGGCTTCCGATATGGTGCGCGTCGACGTGCTGATTAACGGTGAGCGCGTCGATGCGCTGGCGATGATCACCCACCGTGATAACGCGCCGTACCGCGGCCGCGATCTGGTGGAAAAGATGAAAGAGCTGATTCCGCGCCAGCAGTTCGATATCGCGATTCAGGCCGCCATCGGCAATCATATTATCGCCCGTTCAACGGTAAAACAGCTGCGTAAAAACGTGCTGGCGAAATGTTACGGCGGCGACGTCAGCCGTAAGAAGAAACTGCTGCAGAAGCAGAAAGAAGGTAAGAAGCGTATGAAGCAGGTTGGAAACGTCGAGCTGCCGCAGGAAGCGTTCCTCGCCATTCTGCACGTAGGTAAAGACGGCAAATAAACCTTTAAAGGAGTTGGCATGGCGAATATGTTTGCCCTGATCCTCGTGGTCGCCACGTTAATCACGGGATTATTATGGTGCCTTGACAAATTTGTCTTCGCGCCAAAGCGTCGGGCACAGCAGGAAGCGGCGCAGGCTGCGGTGACAGAACCGCTGGATAAAAAAGCGCTGAAAAAGGTGGGGGCAAAGCCTGGCTGGCTGGAAACCGGGGCGTCTATCTTCCCGGTGCTGGCGGTGGTGTTGGTGGTGCGTTCATTTATTTATGAGCCGTTCCAGATTCCATCCGGTTCGATGATGCCGACGCTGCTGGTGGGCGATTTTATTCTGGTCGAGAAGTTCTCTTACGGCATTAAAGATCCGCTGTTCCAGAAGACGCTGATTGAAACCGGCCACCCAAAACGCGGCGATATCGTGGTGTTTAAATATCCGCGCAATCCTTCCGTGGACTACATTAAGCGCGTGGTGGGGCTGCCAGGCGATCGCGTCAGCTACGACCCGCTGGCGAAAGAAGTAAGCGTTGCGCCGAACTGCAGTTCCGGCCAGGCCTGCGACAAGCAGGTACCGGTGGTTTACAGCGGCGTGGAGCCTGCCGAATTTATGCAGACCTTTGGTCAGCGCAGCAGCGGTTTCTGGCCGGTGCCGAAAGACGAAACCAAAGCGGGCGCTACCCGTCTGCTGGAACGTCAGGAGTCTCTGGGGGATGTCACGCATCGCATCCTGATGGTGCCTATCGCTCAGGATCAGCCAGGCGCATACTACCGCGAGCCAGGTCAGAGCGCGGGAACCTGGATAGTGCCACCGGGTCAGTACTTCATGATGGGTGACAACCGCGATAACAGCGAAGACAGCCGTTACTGGGGTTTCGTTCCCGAGAAAAATCTGGTGGGGAAAGCCGTCGCTATCTGGATGAGTTTCGAAAAACAGCAGGGCGAATGGCCAACCGGTGTCCGCTTAAGTCGTATTGGCGGAATTCATTAAAATCAAATAACGACATCCCCTGTCGTTACGTATAGAATATTTCCCCGGATTTTCAGGTGCGGCCCCCGAAAGGGGGCCGCGGCACACCAAAACGTTCTGTTTTCTTCAGCGCGGTTTGGTGTGCTGAATTGTTGACGCATCCATAAACTGGTATCACATGAACCCCATCGTAATAAACAGGCTCCAGCGTAAACTGGGCTACACTTTTCAACATCATGAGCTGTTGCAGCAGGCGCTGACTCACCGTAGCGCCAGCAGCAAGCACAATGAGCGTCTGGAGTTTCTGGGTGACTCCATTCTGAGTTTCGTTATTGCCAATGCGCTGTATCACCGTTTCCCGCGCGTTGATGAAGGTGATATGAGCCGCATGCGCGCCACCCTGGTGCGCGGTAACACGCTGGCGGAGATCGCCCGGGAATTCGAGCTGGGCGAATGTCTGCGCCTGGGGCCGGGTGAGCTGAAAAGCGGCGGTTTCCGCCGTGAATCGATCCTGGCGGACACCGTGGAAGCGCTGATTGGCGGCGTGTTCCTGGATAGCGATATTCAGACCGTCGAACGGTTAATCCTTGAGTGGTACCAGAAACGCCTTGACGAGATTAGTCCGGGGGATAAGCAGAAAGATCCCAAGACGCGGCTGCAGGAGTTCCTGCAGGGGCGTCATCTGCCGCTGCCCTCTTACCTGGTGGTTCAGGTGCGCGGCGAAGCGCACGACCAGGAATTTACCATCCATTGTCAGGTGAGTGGCCTGAGCGAGCCGGTTGTCGGAACCGGATCCAGCCGCCGCAAAGCGGAGCAGGCAGCCGCTGAACAGGCGCTGAAGAAGCTGGAGCTTGAATGAGCGAAAAAAGTTATTGTGGGTTTGTCGCCATCGTCGGTCGACCCAATGTGGGCAAATCGACGCTGCTAAATAAGCTGCTGGGGCAGAAAATCTCCATCACTTCACGCAAGGCGCAGACCACCCGCCACCGTATTGTCGGCATCCATACGGAAGGAGCGTATCAGGCTATTTACGTTGACACCCCGGGCCTGCATATGGAAGAGAAGCGGGCGATTAACCGGCTGATGAACCGCGCCGCCAGCAGCTCCATCGGCGATGTTGAACTGGTTGTCTTCGTGGTGGAAGGCACCCGCTGGACCGCTGACGACGAAATGGTGTTGAACAAGCTGCGCGACGGCAAAGCGCCGGTGATCCTGGCGGTCAATAAGGTGGATAACGTCACTGAGAAATCGGAGCTTCTGCCACACCTGCAGTTCCTGGGCAGCCAGATGAACTTCCTGGATATCGTGCCCATCTCGGCCGAAACGGGTATGAACGTGGATACTATCGCCGGTATCGTGCGTAAGCATTTGCCGGAAGCGATTCACCACTTCCCGGAAGATTACATCACCGATCGTTCCCAGCGCTTTATGGCGTCGGAGATTATCCGCGAGAAGCTGATGCGTTTCCTGGGGGCTGAACTGCCCTATTCGGTCACCGTGGAGATCGAACGTTTCGTCACCAACGAGCGCGGTGGCTACGATATCAACGGCCTGATCCTGGTAGAGCGCGAAGGGCAGAAGAAGATGGTGATCGGTAATAAAGGCAGTAAGATCAAAACCATCGGTATTGAAGCCCGTAAAGATATGGAAGAGATGTTTGAAGCCAAAGTTCACCTTGAACTCTGGGTTAAGGTTAAATCTGGCTGGGCCGATGACGAGCGCGCGCTGCGCAGTCTCGGTTATATCGACGATCTCTGAGGCAAATCGCGATGGAAGGCTGGCAGCGGGCTTTCGTTTTGCACAGTCGCCCCTGGAGCGAAACCAGCCTGATGCTCGATCTCTTCTCTGAAGAGTCCGGGCGGGTAAAGGTTATCGCCAAAGGCGCCCGTTCCCGCCGTTCCAGCCTCAAAGGGGCGCTTCAGCCCTTTACTCCTCTGTTGGTTCGCTGGGGCGGTCGCGGGGATGTCAAAACCCTGCGCAGCGCTGAAGCGGTTTCCCTTGCGCTGCCGCTCTCCGGCATCCACCTCTACAGCGCGCTCTACATCAATGAGCTGGTCTCTCGCGTGCTGGAGCAGGAGACGCGCTTCTCCGGACTGTTCTTCGATTACCTGAACTGTATACAGACGCTGGCGGCGGGCAGCGGCTCGCCGGAGCCTCAGCTTCGCCGCTTTGAGCTGGCGCTGCTCGGCCACTTGGGTTACGGCGTAGATTTTCTGCACTGTGCGGGCAGCGGAGAAGAGGTCAGCGATACCATGACCTACCGCTATCGTGAAGAGAAAGGCTTTATCGCCAGCCTGGTTGTCGATAACAGCAGCTTTACCGGCCGCGATCTGCGGGCGCTGGCGACCCGGGAGTTTCCCGATGTTGAAAGCCTCAGGGCCGCCAAACGCTTTACCCGCATCGCGCTGAAGCCCTATTTGGGCGGGCGCCCGCTCAAGAGCCGTGAACTGTTTCGTCAGTTTATGCCGAAAAAGCGGCCGGCGGTGTAGGCTGTGTCCCCGGCGGGCTTTTCGCTCAGCGCCAGCGTCATGAGGGGTTAAGGGACACAGCCTGGTAGCCCGCAGCGATATCGCGGTGTAAACTGCTGACACTGAAAATCGATTCTATGCCTGTCCCGTCAGGCGACGACGTAAGGTAAATTCATGGCTGAATTACTGTTAGGGGTCAATATCGACCATATCGCCACGCTGCGCAACGCGCGTGGTACCTGCTATCCGGATCCGGTTCAGGCGGCGTTTATCGCCGAGCAGGCGGGGGCAGATGGAATCACCGTACATCTGCGCGAAGATCGTCGTCATATCACCGACCGCGACGTGCGTCTGCTGCGCCAGACCCTTCAAACCCGCATGAACCTGGAGATGGCGGTCACTGATGAAATGGTGGCTATCGCCTGTGAACTGCGCCCCCATTTCTGCTGCCTGGTGCCGGAAAAGCGTCAGGAGGTGACCACCGAAGGCGGTCTGGACGTAGCCGGCCAGGCCGAAAAAGTGGGGGCGGCCTGCAGTCGTCTGGCCGGGGCCGGTATTCAGGTTTCTCTGTTTATTGACCCTGAAGAGCGGCAGATTGATGCGGCCGTTGCGGCGGGGGCGCCTTATATTGAAATTCACACCGGTGCTTATGCTGACGCGCCTGATGAGGAAACCCGGGCCAGGGAACTGGAGCGCATCGCTCACGCCGCTCGCTATGCCGCCCGGAAGGGCATTCGGGTCAACGCCGGCCACGGTCTGACTTACCACAACGTGAAGCCCATTGCGGCGCTGCCGGAAATGCACGAGCTGAATATCGGCCATTCGATTATCGGGCGGGCGGTCATGAGCGGCCTGAATGAGGCCGTGGCTGAAATGAAGCGCCTGATGCTGGAAGCGCGCGGCTAATGGCGGTGCTGGGGCTTGGTACCGATATCGTCGAAATCGCGCGTATCGAGGCGGTCATCGAGCGTTCCGGAGAGCGGCTGGCGAGAAGAGTGCTCAGCGATGGAGAGTGGGCACAGTATCAGGCGCATCAGCAGCCGGTGCGCTATCTCGCCAAACGCTTCGCGGTGAAAGAGGCGGCGGCCAAGGCATTTGGTACCGGTATTCGCAACGGTCTGGCGTTTGCTCAGTTTGAAGTCTTTAACGACGAGATGGGCAAACCGCAGCTGCGCTTTCACGGCGCAGCCCAGGCGCTGGCTATTCAGATGGGTGTGACGGCGGTACATGTTTCGCTGGCGGATGAACGGCGCTATGCCTGTGCGACGGTGATTATCGAAAGCTAATACCCGTCATACTGCGAGCTGCAGGTGTGTTGGCGGTACTCAGCTATGTGGCCCTGCCGGGCCACACCCCCTTCGGGGCCGTGCTGAAGCAGGTTCATATCTGCCAGTGGCGGATATGTCCTGCAACTCGAATTATTCAGGGTATAGATATTTTATCTGCATGATGAAGCAGCACAAACTTATCCCACAGCTGCTCCTCATCTTCGATGTGCGCCGGGTCCTTCACAATGGTATTGGGGATTGGACACACCTTCTGGCAGGTCGGCGTCTCATAGTGGCCGATGCACTCGGTACAGCGATCGCTGTTAATTTCATAGATACTTTCCCCCATGGAAATCGCTTCGTTCGGGCACTCCGGCTCGCACATATCGCAGTTGATGCATTTTTTCGTGATAAGCAGCGCCATGGGGCAAATTCTCTACGGCTGAAACGGGCGGCTATTATAC
Organism: Rosenbergiella sp. YN46; assembly: GCF_036620675.1. NCBI lineage: Bacteria > Pseudomonadati > Pseudomonadota > Gammaproteobacteria > Enterobacterales > Erwiniaceae > Rosenbergiella > Rosenbergiella sp. YN46. Next base: position 34,016 of record NZ_JAZHEE010000027.1, on the reverse strand, counting down.
GCCGCCGGGCGCTGAATGCCAGCGCCAGGGAGAGGGGATTTATGCGTTAACGCATTGTTACGGCATCCACAGCGTGGATTTGGCAATACCGGCCACATACTGGATCTTCGCCACATCGCTGCTGGCCAGCCGGATCGGTGCATGATCCTCATTGACCGGCAGCAGGTGGTAGTAGCCGTCGCGTTCGAACAGAAAGGTTTTCACCATCACTTCGCCGCCGTGGGTCACTACCAGTACCTCATCACCCGGATGATAGCTGTGGTTGGGTTCGATAATCACGAACTCTCCTTCTTTAATGCGCGGCATCATCGAATCCCCAACGCACTTCAGGGCATAGACATCGTCGTCGCTGGAAGGCCAGCGCAGATAGCCGTCACCGCTGCCGACCGGATATTCCATATCGCTCCAGTAGCCGCCATGGCCCAGTTGAGTATTGCCCAGTACCGGAACTCCTCGCGAGTGGAACTGCCAGGCCTGTTGCGCCAGTGAGTCGTTATTAGGCCCTTCCTGTTGCAGATCGCGCTCGATAAGATCGATGGGGGATACCTGAAAGAAGGCGGCGATATTGCTAAGCGTGGTGTATTTCGGATCCCGGACTTCGCCTGCCAGCATCCGGTGTAGCGTGGATTGCTGCATTCTGAGCTGGCGGGCCAGTTCGCTGACGCTGGCTACCCCGGATTTATCCATCAGGTATTTTATGTTTTTTTGCAGAATGTCCGCGGCCTGTCCCATCTCCTGCTCGCCTCCTTAATGTCTTTAATGCATAATTGCATAGAAAAATGCGGAATTCAAGGGAGGAGGGGTAGACGGTCTATGCGTTTTCGTATAATCTTCGAGTTGTGGTTATACGAAAGCGGATTTTACGCGGTGCGTTACCGCTGCGTAGGACAGGGTTTTCTGACGTGGAGGGGACATAATGCGCAATATTCAGCAGGTACTTGAACGCTGGGGCGGCTGGGCCGCCAGAGACAACAGCGGTCTGGACTGGTCGCCGGTGGCGGCGGGCTTTAAAGGTCTGGTGGCAACCCGGCGTTCTAACCGCCCCAACTGTAGTGATGATGATGGTCTGGCCATCGATGCCTGTATCTCAAGGCTGCGCCAGACCCGCCAGAGCGGAGAGTACGATCTCCTGATGGCACATTACGTATACGGCGTTCCTAAACGGACGCTGGCGAAAATGCTTAAACAGGATGAAAAAACGGTGCGGGTGCAGATGCAGGTGGCGGAAGGGTTTATTGATGGCTGCCTGAGCATGCTTAATATTCGGCTGGAAATGGACCCTGAAGTGGAGCTTCAGCGAGTGATTCCCGCAATGAATACCCGGCGGATGAGAATGCTGGCATAAAAGTGATTTAAATATAAATCACTTCCCTGAATTAAAGTATTCAGACTGATGACTATCGTCGAAATAAATATTGATGAGGCGCCATGTTGGGCGCCTTTTTTTCTTATAAAAAAGATAATATAATGTCTTGCGCGGCCCGCAAATTGAGTGCTAGCCTGATAAAAATCAAATTCTATGCTTAAGGATGCCCACTATGGCGTCCTTTTTTATGCTGTAAATAATTTATTGTAATGACTTGTGCGGCCCGCAAAAGCGGTGCTAACCTGATAAAAATCGCAAATCAGACGCTTCTCGGATTTAATTAAGGCGCCTTTTTGTTTTGCGATAAAGTAATTAAATAAGGGCTTGCGCGGCCCGCAAAACAGATGCTAGTCTGGTAAAAATCGCAGAGTAACAAACAAAAGAGCTGCATTTTTTATTATGCTGTAAATATAAAGGCTACCTTCGGGTGGCCTTTTTTATTTGCACATTAATGACTCCCGCTGTTTTCGGTTGCCGGCCAATAAAATCAGGAGTGATTAATGAATATCAGTGATAACGGGCTGGCGCTGATTAAGCGTTTTGAAGGTTGCAGCCTGAAAGCGTATCCGGATCCCGCTACCGGCGGTTCACCATGGACGATCGGCTACGGATGGACCCGGCCCGTGGACGGCGTAGCGGTGCATCCGGATATGGTTATCAGTAAACAGAAGGCGGAACAGCTGCTGCGTTGCGGCATCGTCAGCTATGAGCAGGCCCTGAACCGGCTGATTCGGGTGCGCCTTACCCAGAATCAGTTCGACGCTCTGGTGAGTCTGGCCTGGAATATCGGCACCCGGGCTTTTTCCACCTCGACGCTGCTTCAGAAACTGAACGATGGGGATTATCAGGGGGCCGCGGATCAGTTCCTGCGCTGGGTACACGCCGGAGGCCAGGTTATGCCCGGTCTGGAAAGACGGCGTCGGGCCGAACGGAGGCTGTTCCTTACCGCGTAATTCGTTACAGGTAAAAGGGCCGATATGCAAAGTATCTACGAACTTTTTGAACACACTATGAAGTGGATAGAGGATTTTCTTCCGTCGCTGTATGCCGCGCTGGCGGCAGGCAGTATCTCCGCACTGATGAGCATTTATGATGGCAAATCGGTGGTGAAAACCGTTACCGGCGCGCTGTCGTGCGGGATTCTGACCCTGGCGATAGCCGGATCGCTGGAGCTGTTCGGTTTGCCCGGCAATTCGGTCACTTTTGTTGGCGCCACCATTGGTTTTGTTGGCGCTGAAAAGGTGCGCGACAAGGTACTGGCTTTGTTTAATCGCCGCACTGATGGTCGCCACGGAGAGAATTAAGGAATAAACCATGTCGCACTTTTATCACTTCAATACCATCAGTCTGGCTGGTGTCTATTTATTTAGTATTTAAAGATAGCGGCTTTTATCTTTCCGTCTTCGTCACAAAAGCGAGTTGTGCGCCTGCAAGGGGAGTACCCAACCTGGTTTTATCTGTATCGCCATATAACATGGCTAAATTAAATCAAGAGAGGTATACCATGACAGAGAATGTATCTACGATTAAACAAAACCTTGCCCTTTGTGTAATTGCCGGAAATGGCGTTAATAACACCAGTGGTTCTCCGGTTTATGTGCATGATAAGATCGTTAATAGTTTGGAATTATCTTTGGCGACAAAGGATGATTTTGAACTGGTCTGGGGGCCAGCGGTTGTCCGTAATGATGATAATGATGGTGATGACCGGGATGATTATGTGCTGTATATGGTGCGAAATAAAAAGGATAGCCGTGATTTTCGATTGGCTATCCGGTTTACCCTGAGCGTCAAAAATTCTGCGGAAGATTTTAATTTTGTTCCTGACTTCAAACTTAATAAATACATTCCAGCTGCTGGGGATGATGTTTGTATAACCCGGGGAATGGGGACGGTTCTTGATGATATTTGGGATGTCCGTAGTAATAACTCACCAGGCCTGGGGAAAACCGTTGTTGAATTTATCAGGGAGCAACTTACCTCTGCAGAAGGGGAAGGTCTGTCACTCACCGTTTGTGGTCATAGCTTTGGCGGTATGGTTGCACCAGTATTAGGTATTTATTTACAGTCGCAGCTGAGTAATGACAATGTTGAAGTAAAAATTCATTCAGGAGGCGCCACAACGGTAGGCAATAAAGAATTTGCTGATTATATTAATGGCTGCTTCGGTGAAAACTATACCCGGCTGGTAAATGAGCATGACATTACCGGGTATCTGTGGGACGTCAATGAGATGCCAAAAATTCTGGATCTTTATTCTCCGGACTATGAGGCGGATATACTATTTAAGATTTTCTTTTTGGGGATTAGAGATGTTCTGGCATTCACTAACATGGGAGGAACTCAGGCTGGTCAAGTCGTTTCATTTACTCAGAAATTAAACGTAGGCTATGACAGTTATGGCACGCAGGCATTGTACCAACATTCAGCGGGGTTTTTAGATTATTACGAAATCGGTCAGACCACGGAAAATGAGTTGGATATTATAATGTCGACTGACAATGGCGACGCGTGATTTAACACTACGTTTGCTTTTATTCCAAAAATAATCGGGCGATAACCCATGACGTTAATTATGGCTCTATTCAGGAACTGGCGCCTGTTGGGCTTCGGTCTGACGTTAATTCTGGCGTGCGGTTCTGGTTATCTGACAGGTAAACGGTTATCGGATAACCGCTGGCAGGCGCGCTGGAGCCAGCGTGACGCCATGGATGCCCGGGAAGCCGCCCGCCGCCAGGCGCAGATTAGCGCGCTGGAGGCGCGGCGGCGTCGTGAAATTGAGCAGGTCACCCAACATGCGCAACAGCAACTTTCCGCATTGCAGGGCGATGCCGCTGCTGCTCGCACTGGTGCTGAGCGGCTGCGCCGCGAGCTCGAACGACTGCGCCAGTCGCGCCCGGCTGCCGCCGCTTCCACAGGCGGCACAACAGCCGACGGTTCCGTCGTTTTGCTCACCGGGCTGCTCGCGGAATCTGTCGAACGCAATCGACAGCTGGCGGCAGAGGCTGACCGGCGACGCGCAGCCGGGCTCGCCTGCCAGCAGGCCTGGCAGGCCATGACCGACAGCCGGCCGTAACCATTTATCGTCACTACGCAGGAGACGATGGCGAACCCGGGCCGAACCGGTTTGGCCAGAAGCACCTGAAAAATAAACAAGGAAAATCAATTTATTGATTTTCGACGGATATCCACAAAGGGGGAAACCACGTTTTTCTCTCTTTATCCTCAAACTAAGGCCCCGATGATTCGGGGCCTTTTTTATTGGGCATGCATCGGCGCAGGGCGCCGGGGAGGTGATGTGAGCAACAGCAGTAATACGCCGGGCTGGCTGACGCCCCGGTCAGAAGAGCCCGAATACGATGCCGCGCTGGACGCGCTGCTGGCCGACTGGATTGGTGGCGTAGCGGCGCTGGTGCCAGACGCGGTCATAGTCAGGCGGGAAGAGGAGGAGGCGGCCCCCCCGGGGGATAACTGGTGCGAATACGCGGTAAGCGAAATCGCCCGCGCCACCAGCGCCGCCTTCTCCAGGCAGGGGGAAGAGCAGGTAACCCAACGGCGGGATGAAACCCTGACCTGCGCGCTCTCTTTCTTCGGCCCTAACGGGCAGGGCATTGCTACCCGATTTCTGGATGGCCTGCTGGTCAGCCAGAACCAGGATGAACTTCGGACGCTGGGGTTCGCCTTCGGCGGCCACGGTGCTCTGACCGGTAGTTCGCAGCAGATCAACAATCAATGGGTAAAGCGTTATGACCTGACGCTGCGCCTTTACCGGACGGTGGCCCGCGAGTACGGCGTTATGGCGCTGACCCAGGCTCCCGTCATTTTCTTTACAGGAGAATAAAGTATGTCACAGGGTTTACCTGTTTCTGATGTGGTGAATGTAGACATCATTATGGCGCCCGGTGCGGCATCGGGCCGTAACTTCGGCTCGCTGCTGATTCTGGGCAGTACGCCGGTAATTCCGGTCAGCGAGCGCGTTCGCCTTTATACATCGGCTGCCGATATCGGCGAAGATTTTGGTATCGAAAGCCCGGAATATGCAGCGGCAACGGCGTTTTTCTCCCAGTCTCCGCAGCCGCGCGAGCTCTATGTGGGGCGTTGGGCCAAAACACCGGACGATGAAGAAAATGGCAGCGCCGAAACGCTGCCGGAGGCGGTTAATGCCGCCCTGCAGTTCACTAACTGGTATGGGATCGGGATTGCCGACAGCGAAGCAGTTTCCGACGCGGACTATCTGGCCGTAGCGGCAGCAATCGAATCGGCTTCGCCCAGTCGTATTCTGGCAATCACCTCGGCAGACGCCGCGATCCTCGACGCGACCAATACGACCGATCTGGCATCGAAGCTGAAGGCGGCGGGCTTTGCTCGTACTTTCCTGCAGTATTCGTCCGCTAATCCGTATGCGGCTATCTCTGCGTTTGGTCGCGCTTTCACGGTCGATTTTACCGGTAGCCAGACCACGATCACCCTGAAATTTAAACAGGAGCCGGGAGTCACTTATGAATCCCTGCGCAGCAATCAGGCTGGCGCAGTGGATGCCAAAAACGCGAACGTCTTTGTGCTCTATGCCAATGACACCGCCATTCTACAGCAGGGCGTTATGGCCAATGGCGACTTCTTCGATGAGCGCCACGGCCTGGACTGGTTGCAGAATTATGTACAGACCAACCTTTACAACCTGTTGTACACCAGCACCACTAAGGTTCCTCAGACCGAGGCGGGAATTACGCGCCTGCTGAGCAACGTTGAGCAGTCAATGGATCAGGCGGTTCGCAATGGCCTGGTGGCGCCAGGCGTCTGGAACGGCGGCGATATCGGTGAACTGGGCGCGGGTGAAACCCTGACTCGCGGCTACTACGTTTACGCTCAACCGCTGAGCCAGCAGGCGCAGGCCGATCGTGAGGCTCGTAAAGCGCCGCTGATTCAGGTGGCCTGCAAGCTGGCGGGTGCCGTGCATTACGCCGATGTCGCTATCAACGTAGTACGTTAAGGAGAAACTAATGAGCACCTATTCTTTTATGGATGTGACCGCGTCTTTCGCGGGGCCGACTGGCATTATCGATCTCGGTGCGGGTTCCGGCCTGTCTGAAGAGGGCATCACCGTCGCCATGGCGGAAGAGAAGAACAGCATGAAGATTGGCGCAGATGGTGAGGTAATGCACTGCATGCGCGCCAGCAAGCATGGCACCGTGACCGTGAAGCTTCAGCAGACCTCGCCGGCCAATAAGAAACTCTCTCTGGCTTATAACGCTCAGAGCCAGTCTTCAGCGACCTGGGGCAACAACGTGATTGTGATCCGCAATAGCGCGTCTGGTGACATCACTACCGCCCGCGGCGTGGCCTTTAAAAAGCTGCCCGACCATGCGAATGCCAAAGAAGGCGGCACGGTTTCCTGGGAATTTGAGTGCGCCAAAATCGATCAGGTGCTGGGGGAGTTCTGATAGATGGAAATCGCGATTAAAGCAGCTAATTACCGTATTGCCCGACTGAACGTCTTCGATCAACTGAAAGTGGCCCGTAAGCTCCTGCCGGTACTGGCAGGGATGCTCACTGACTTTCAGACGTCCCGTCAGCAGGAGGAGGGCGCCATGGCGGCGCTATTGCCAAAAATCGCCGACGCCATCAGCACCATGAGTGAAGAGGACTGCAATGCCATTATCCACCCCTGTCTGGGGGTGGTTTCCCGACAGCATATGCAGGCCTGGGTGCCGGTGTTTTCTCAGGGAGAACTGGCGTTTGACGATATCTGCCTGATGACCATGCTGCAACTGGTGGCCCGGGTGGTGGCCGATTCGCTGGGAAATTTTTTGCAAGAACTCCCCGGCGCGGCGATGCCCGACCAGCCAGCGGCCTGATTCTCGACACGCTGCCGGGTGGGGAAGATTACATTCTGCGCCCGGCAGAGGTCTTTCATATTAGCTGGATGGATCTGAAAAACGGCGCGGTGGATCTCTGTGACATCGCGCTGATGAATGACTATCTGGCCATGAAAGGGGACAACCAGGCGCGTATTGCACGCTGGAGGGAACAACATGGCTGAAAACGAGGAGAAAACTCAGGATTCCGGCGACGCCGTAGAGGCCACCGGAACCCTGAAGAGCCTGTTTAAACAGCTCGAAAGTGGGTTGGGAAAAGTGGCGCTGTCGCTTGCACAGGCACCGCTGACACTGACCGAATTTACTACAGCAACAGCCCGCTCGCTGGGCGAGCTGGGACAGAAAGCGCGTGAAGCGAATGTCACGCCTGCGCAGTGGCAGGCGCTTAACTATGCCGCGAAGCAAAGTGGTGGCGACCCCCAGGCGCTGATAGCGGCTTTTCGTCAGTTGCAGGAAAGTCTGGTGCAGTCGCCGGCTAAGACGGCTCAACTGGCGACACTGGGCGTTAGCGTGCTGGACGGACAGGGAAATCTGCGCGATGCCCTGACGATATTCCAGTCGTTTAGCGAGCGGATGGCGCTGCTAGCGCCTGAAAGCGCTGAAAAACTGGCTCAGCAGTTTGGGATTAGTTCGCAAGCTCGCGAAGCGATGAGCCTGGGAGCGGGAAGCAAGGTCGCAGAGTATCGGAACGTATCGGGGAGAGCCATGGAAGGCGTACCGTCAGGGTCGGGAGCGGAAGACTACCTGGATGCGATACAGCGAATGACGCTACTGAGGGACGGTATTGAGCAACGCTTTACGGTACAGCTCACCAGCCAGCTGAGTGAGCCGCTGAACCGCGCGGTAGACCTGATCGTGCAAAAGGCGCCGATGGTTTTGCCGGTAGTGGACAAGCTGGCCGATGTTGCCGGAACTCTGGCTACGTTGGTTGTGAACGCAATGGCGGATATCGTGGCATCCATTGAGCAAGTCATCGGTTGGTGGCAGGGGTTGGACGATGAGGCCCGAAATCTGATCGCAACGCTGGGAGGCGCTGCTGCTGCGGTGTGGTTGTTGAATATGGCGTTTCAGGCTTCGCCGCTGGGGCTGATTCTGGGGCTGGCAACGGCTATCACGCTGCTATATCAGGACTTCCAGTTATGGAGGGCCGGAGGCGACAGCCTGATCGACTGGGAAAGCTGGGCGCCAGGTATTGACTACGCGCTGAAGAGTGTTGCCAGCCTGAAGCAGAGTTTTATGTCGTTGATGAATGGCATTGTCACACTGGGGAGCGGAATCAATCGACTGTTTTTGTGGTTCGATAAACTGTTGGGGATCGATGTTTCCAGGTTTAGCGCCAGGAAGGTGTTTGACTGGATTATCGAGGGGGTTCGTCGTTCGATTAATGAACTGGATGGGCTCATTAGAGCGATGAATCTTTTGTTTGATGGCGATATCAGAGGATCGCTGAAAGTGCTGGGCGATACTTTTCTCTCTTCTGATGAGACTAAACATCTGAGAGATTTGTCGGCGGATGCGGCGGCGGATTCCCGGATGTTAACCAGCGGAGGGCGAGATATTCGTCTGAGTGGAGCACAGGGACTTTCCGCGGCATTCCCTTTCCCGGCTCTGAACAGTGAGCATTATGCGCAACTGAATACGTCGCTGGGGCCAGAACCGGGGCGTGCGCCACTGCCCGGGGAGATCCGTGAGCCGGGAAGTCCGGCAGTGATCGCGCCGAATCTGCAACAGGAGACCCATATCAATATCTATGGTGCGACGGATCCCAGAGCGACTGGGCTGGAGGTCGCGGATCGCCAGCAGGGGGTCAATACCTGGCTGGCAGAACAGTACCGAACGGGGGTAGCGTGATGGATATTCTCTCTACACTTCTGAATCAGCAAACGCGCAGTATCAGCCTGATACAGCCAAAGAATAAGGAGACCAGCCTGCTATTACCCAGCGTGGTAATAAGTGAAAGCCATTCGGATACGCTTGAAATCACCGACCACCCGATTGAAGTTCCCACGGCAGAGGGGTATGGCAGTGTCACCGATCACGCCTGGCGTAAGCCCGGCTCGGTCACTATGAAAGTGGGTTTCGGCAGTAGTGGATCGCTGCTTGACCTGTGGGACACCACTGGCGTTGTCTCCATGCCGTGGCAAAGCCCAAAGCAGGTCTATGAGACGCTACAGGGTTTTCAGCGTGCCCGTTGTCTGCTGGAGGTCAACACAGGTAAGCGCCTGTATAAGAATATGTTGCTGAAGTCCCTGACGGTAACCACGGACAAAGATACCGAGAATGTACTGTCAGCGGATCTGATATTTCAGGAGGTGCTTATCTCTCGGGCGATCAAAACAATTGTGGAGGATAAGTCCCGAATGCGCGACAGGCAGAGTACCGCGGCGCAGCGCGATACCGGCAATAAGAGCGCGGTATCGGTCAGCAACAATGCACTGGTCACTCAGATCGGCGGTACGCGGGCGGAGAGGGGGTTTGGCTAATGCAATTAAGTGAAATTCCGCTGACGCCGGATAATCAGAGCTTTAACCTGGTGGCTGGCAATGGTCGCTGGCGTTTGCAGCTACTGTGGCGTGACAGCGCCTGGTTCCTGGACCTGCTGGGTGAGAGCGGTAACGAGGTGCTAACCGGTATGCCGCTGGTCAATGGCTATAACCTGCTGGGGCAGTATGAGTATCTGGATATCGGATTCGGGCTACTGGTGATGAGTGAAGATGATGGGCTGGGAGCGCCGGGGATCGACGATCCTGGTGTACGTAGCCGTCTCTATATAGTAACGGAGTAAATGATGAGCCAGAACTGGATGCGTCATTTCGAACTGAAACTGCTTGATAAGGATGACGGGCAGATTGAACTGAATGACTTTAAGGTGACCTTTCGCATCGACTGGCGTAACGACTCTTCACCGGTGGTCGCCGACGTAAAAATCTGGAACCTGTCGGATAATCTCTGTAATCGCCTGATGAAAAAGGAGTATAGCCAGATGACGATTGTCGCAGGCTATGACGGAGGCGGCGAAAACGAAGAGGATCACAACTACGGTACGCTGTTCAGCGGCGAGATTCGCTTTGCCGTTAAGGGCAGGGATGACCTGAAAGACACCTGGATTCAGCTACAGGCGGCGGGGAATTATAGCGCCTGGATTGATATGACCACGGAAACCACTCTGGCCGGAGGGCATACGGTTGCCGATATTAACCGCTTAATGATGCGTGACTTTAATACCCGGGGAATTACCCAGGGGGTGACAGGCGCAATGCCGGAGGTGGTTTACCCCCGTGGTCGCGTCATGATGCGACCGGCGCGTGAACAGATGGATCTGGTTGCTGAAATGTGCTCGGCCACCTGGCAGATGGTCGAGGGACAGTTACGAATGGTGCCGGTGGATAACTATATCGATAACGTCGTGGAACTGAATGGTGAATCCGGGCTGGTGGGTATGCCGCAGCTGACGCTGAATGAGCAGATCAACGTAAAGTGCCTGATTAACCCTAATATTCAGCTGAATTCGTTGATTAAGCTTACTAAAAAGCAGATCTACTCGCCGCTGCCAGCGTCGATGAAGCTGGACGGTAAGTTGCCGGACAAAACGCAACCCGCACCGGAATCACCAAAGCCGGGAATTGATAGCCTGGGCGAATATATCGTGCGGGCGATTACCTATAAGGGAGATACCCGGGGAAATGACTGGTATATGGAGATGACCTGTGAAGCGAAAGGCGATAAGCAACCGCTGGGCTGGTCTTCGCAATAACGACTATCTGGAATAACCACCCGCTACGGCGGGTTTTTTTATGGGAGGAAGCATGCCGGTTGCAATGCAATCTCTTATCGGCGGCGAAGGATATACCGCCGCCGCAATGATGAAAAAACTGCAGGCCGGTTTGCGGGTCGCGCTACCGGGCATTATTCAGTCTTTTAATCCCGATACGGTGACCTGCGAGGTTCAGCCAGCGCTGCGTGGTCAGCGCACCACCAGCGACGGCAAAACCGTTTCTGTGGCGCTGCCGCTGCTGGTGGATGTGCCGGTGGTTTTTCCCCGCGGGGGCGGTTGTACGCTGACCTTCCCGGTGGGCAAAGGGGACGAATGTCTGGTGGTCTTCGCCGATCGCTGTATCGATTTCTGGTGGCAGAACGGTGGGGTTCAGGAGACGGTCGATCCCAGGATGCACGATCTGTCTGATGCTATCGCCATCGTGGGGCCGATGTCGCAGCGCGAAAAGATTGGCGCTATCAGCCAGGACAGCGCGCAGCTGCGCACTGACGACGGCGCCGCCTTTATCGAAATTGCGACCGACGGTGCCATCACCATGACCAGCCCGCAGGTCACCATTAACGGGCCGCTTCAGGTTAACGGCGAAATCCACTCCACCGACGATCAGGTCGCTGGCGGCATCAGCCAGATGACCCATAAGCATGGCGGCGTGCAGAGCGGCGGCGGAACAACGGGAGGTCCGCAGTAATGCGATACAGACGTGAAGACAGCCACGGCGATTACACCTTTGGTCAGGGGGACGGCGCCTGGCTGATTGATTCGCCGGAAACGGTGGCTCAGGCGGTAAAAACCCGCTTTGAACTCTGGTATGGGCAGTGGTTTTTGGATAGTCAGGAAGGAACACCGTGGATGCAGACGGTACTGGGGCGTCATGACCCCAGCCTGCGCGATATGGCCATCCGCCAGCGCATTCTGGAAACCCCTGGCGTCACTGCGGTTTCGGCCTTTGACGCCACCTTTAATTCTATCACTCGCCGGGTCCGCTTTACGGCCACGATCGAGACCCGATACGGGGAAACAACGGTTACAAGTGAGGCATGATGGCTCTTAATCCTGAAACACTGGGGCTGGCGGCGGAGGTCACCCCGGCGGGGATCAGCGCGCCTGATTACCCGACCATTTTAAGCCGTATGACGGACTATTTTCGGCAGATTTACGGTGAAGACGCATACCTGGAGCCAGACAGTAAAGACGGCCAGATGCTGGCGCTTTATGCGCTGGGTATTCACGATGCCAATAACGCCGCCATTGCGGTTTATAACGCCTTCTCGCCGGTGACCGCCAGCGGTCGGGCGTTGAGCAACAACGTAAAAATTAACGGTATTGCCCGCAAAGGGGCCAGCTACTCGTCGGTGGATGTGGTGCTGACCGGAGAGGTAGGCACGCTAATCGCGTCAGGCAGTCTGCGTGATGAAAACGGCCAGCTCTGGGATCTGCCTGCCAGTATCACCATTCCGGTTTCCGGAACGATGACGGTTACGGCAACCTGCCAGACAGCGGGCGCGGTTCCGGTCAGAGCCGGAGCGCTGAATCAGATAGCCACGCCAACCCGGGGTTGGTACAGCGCTACCAATCCTCTGGCGGCAACGCCCGGCGAGGCGGTAGAGAGTGATGCCGAGCTGCGCCAGCGTCAGTCGCGCAGTACGGCGCTGGCTTCCCGAACCACGGCCGACGGGCTGGACGGCGCACTGCTGAATATTGATGGCGTGAGTCGGGTACGTATCTATGAAAACGACAGCGATATCAGTGACGATAACGGCCTGCCGCCCCATTCGGTAAGTAGCATTGTCGATGGCGGCGATGCAACGCAAATTGCGCAAACCATCGCAGGCCGTAAAGATCAGGGAACCTCCACCTGGGGAACGACCCAGGTGACGGTAATGGGGCGCTATGGCGAACAGAAAAATATCCGCTTTTCTCGTCCGGTAGCGGTGCCGATTTATGTCCACATTGAGCTGGCGGCTCTGCCGGGCTACAGCAGCCAGACCGCAGAGGCCATTAAAGAGCAGGTGGTGACTTATATTAACGGCTTGGGGATCGGTGAGTCGCTGCTGCTGAGTCGGCTTTATTCCCCCGCCAACCTGGGCGTAATGAGCGGCGGTGATAGCCGTTATTACGATATCCGCGTACTGGAGATAGGAAAAAGCGAGCAGGATCTGGCGAGCGCCAGTATTGAAATTCTGTTTAATGAAGCGGCCCAGTGCAGTATGGAGAATGTCGAAATAACGGTGGTCGCATGAGCAAGTATCTTGAACGGATCACCAATTATCACGTTACGCGTACCCGATTTCCCCGGCATATCGACCTTATCACCCGGCCTTTTGGCGATGTCGCGATAACGCTGTCAGGCCTGGTTCGCCAGTTTGATATCGACCAGGCCCGGGGGGAGCAACTGGATATTCTGGGGCAGTGGATCGGCCGATCGCGCCAGGTCAAGACCCCGCTTACCGATGTCTATTTCACCTTTGATAAAGAGGGGCTGGGCTGGGAACAGGGAACCTGGGCCGGGCCTTACGACCCGGAAACCGGGTTTACTTCACTGAGCGATGACGTTTACCGGCTGGTACTGAAGGCGCAAATCGCCATTAACGGCTGGGATGGCTCGGTCGCCGGACTGGATGACCTGCTGTCGGTGGTTTTCGCCGGTTCAGGTATCGAAATGCAGATTATCGATAACCTGGATATGTCTATCACCATTAACGCCATTGCGCTTAATGGCATTGCCGCTACGCCAGCCGAGCTGATTGCAGTGATTAAGGCGGGCGAACTCAATGTAAAAGCGGCAGGGGTACGGATTAAAGCGCTGAATATTATCGACCCGGCGCGGCCGCGCTTTGGGTTTGATATGGAGACCGATACGGTCCTGGGATATGACAAAAGTTACTGGAGTTAATAATGGCAACGAATGAATTTAAGGCTTTTGCCACCGCGGGTGGCGCCAATGTGCTAAGCCAGGAAGAGTATCTGGCTTTGGCGGCACTCTCGACCGGTTTTCAGTCCGGCATTGCAAAGTCGGCCGAGATAAATAAGGCGCTGCGTCAGGCCACCACCGGCGTGGCGGCGCTGACCCAGTTTATCAGCGAAGCGACGGACAGCGATATTAACGATAACGGAGACGTTAGCGCGCTGGTAGACAAACTGGCTGCCGCCCTGGCCGCCCGCGGCCTGAGCCGCGAGAATCCCTTCGCCGATATCGCCGCCGATGGCACGGAAAATCAGGCTCTCGCAAACCTTGGTTTGGGAGAGGGCAGTGCGTTACCGGTGGGGGTGCCCGTTCCGTGGCCCGGAGAGACCGCCCCTGAAGGCTGGTTGAAATGCAATGGGGCGGCCTTTGATACAGCAAAATATCCGAAGCTGGCGCTGGCTTATCCGTCGGGGAAATTGCCCGATTTAAGGGGCGAGTTTATTCGTGGCTGGGATGATGGGCGTGGGGTTGATAGCGGGCGGTCATTGCTGAGTATTCAAAATTATGCATTTGAAGATCACGCATTAAACTTACCAACAGGAATGGGATTAGCTGGAGTAGAGCTAGGTAGTACAGAAAAAGATATTTATGCAGCATTTGCTGATAGTATGAAATATATAGGTACAGTAAATAGTAATGGAGGGTGGACGGACGGAAGTCAACCTAAAATTTATCTCCGAAGTGATGGAATGCCTGTTGGGAATAATAATGGACTTGCATCTACAATAGATGCTCCATATTCATTTATCAGAACCTATAAAGCTAGTACGGGCTGGAATAACCCTGGGCTGAACACCCCTAAAACAGCTAATGAAACCCGACCTCGGAACGTAGCATTTAACTATATTGTAAGGGCTTCATAATATAAATTTACTTGGCATCTATCATTTCTAGATAAAAATGTGATTATGCAAAGCCAGCCTGATTGACTGGCTTTTGTATATCAAAGAGTTACAGTTTATTGATATGGCCTCAGATATCAACTGGCCTGCTGCTCCGGTTGTGTAGGCCATTTAATATCTGGCGCGGTGGAGGTGTCTACAGCATTCACCGCATCCAGATAGTCCAGCCATTCGTTGAACTGTAGCTTTTCATTGTCTGACAAGCGGCCCAACACCAGTTTTGAGGGCCATTGCTGACCATTGATATAGTCATTCGCTATGTCGACACGTAATTTCTTTTCGGTGATTGTCGCTTTAATTTCGTCCTCTACAGTTAGGGGCGGCACATTAATCCATACGGGTAACCCCCTTTCCCCAACTCCTCTGGTTTTACCTTCAGGAGGTATCCCAGTAAATTCAATAAAAACTTTATCGCCGACTTCAATTAAGTTATCCGGAAGGCTTCCGGCATCGGTATACTCTTCTTTTAACGCTTCAGGATAAAAAGCGTTACTCTCAGGGTCAAACCAATATTTCATGATGCACACCTTTTTTGTTCAATTAATACCCAATAGCAACTATGAATCCTCTAAGAACTATGGAACTGCTCGGATCTGTTTTTACAGCAACACCTCCTAACCGGAGTGTTGCTGTCGAATTTCCAGATAAATTAGCGGTAGCAGTCTCCACAAATGTTTCTGCTGAATCCATAGGGGTTGCATTAACTATGAGGGCTGAGTTGGGGAAAGAAATAGGATAGTTAAAAGAAGTTTGTCCGTCATATGCTTTAACTCCAGAACCACTTGATAAGGCAGCTGTCACAGAGAATTGCCCCCATTGAATAATGACAGACTTTCTGTCGAGCAGCGGAATTCTAAGCCACCCTGAATACACGAGAGAGCCAGTAACTGCATCTAACTTAGCCCCCTCTCCCAAACCAAGGTTTCCAGGAATCCCCACCAGCCGCTAGCATAACCCCTTTTAATCGGGAGGCAGCGATGCGGATAGGCTATATCCGGGTATCCACCAGTGAACAGCATACGGCGCTACAGCGCGACGCGCTGGAAAATGCCGGTTGCGATTTAATCTTTGAGGATAAAATCAGCGGGCGCAGTACCGAACGGCCAGGATTAAGCCAGTTGTTAAAGCGACTGGCGCCGGGGGATACCCTGATGGTCTGGAAGCTGGACAGGCTGGGTCGCAGTATGCGCCATCTGGTGGCGCTGATTGAGGAACTGCGCGAGCGCGGGGTGAATTTCCGTAGTCTGACCGATGCTATCGATACTTCCACCCCAATGGGGCGTTTCTTCTTCCATGTGATGGGGGCGCTGGCGGAAATGGAACGCGAACTGATTGTCGAGCGCACCCGGGCAGGGCTGGCGGCGGCCAGGGCCCAGGGGCGCATCGGCGGGCGGCGGCCAAAGCTTACGCAATCGCAGATAGCCCAGCCAGGTCGCCTGATTCAGGCTGGCCATTCGCGGGATGCCCTGGCGCGTATCTACGATGTCTCGGTGAAAACCATCTATCGCTATCACCCGGCCGGCCGCTAAACGTTACACCAGCCTCTTCACCAGCGCCTCGCTCTGGCGTATCCGCACCGGGGCGTGCTCCAGATCTTGCTGGATAAGCCCCATAAACAGCAGATCGGTGAGCA
Source organism: Rosenbergiella sp. YN46 (assembly GCF_036620675.1). Classification (NCBI taxonomy): domain Bacteria; kingdom Pseudomonadati; phylum Pseudomonadota; class Gammaproteobacteria; order Enterobacterales; family Erwiniaceae; genus Rosenbergiella; species Rosenbergiella sp. YN46. The sequence continues at coordinate 17,499 of NZ_JAZHEE010000027.1, read as the reverse complement.
GCGCCTGGGCGCTGGTGGAAGAGATGGCCGCGCTGCGGGTGGTCTGCTCTTCGGCCAGGGTGAACAGGCAGTGGCTGGCGTGTTGATGCAGGCTGTTGGGGGCGAATCCGGTGATGGCCAGCACCGGCATCCCCACGCGCCGGGCCTCTTCGGCCGCCAGGTTGATTTCGCGGCGCTCGCCGGAATAAGAGATAGCTACCAGCAGATCCTGGGGCGTCATGGCCTGTACCGTCGCCAGCAGGGCGTGCATATCCTGTTCCGCCAGCGCATTCACTCCAATCTTCATCAGCTTCCACGCCAGATTCTTCGCCACCAGCCCCGAAGCGCCGATACCCACCAGCATAATGCGCCGCGCGCCGTAGAGCATCTCTACGCTGTGCGCCAGCATCTGTTCGCTGTTGAGTTCCAGGGTGGCATTCATCGCCGCCAGATTTTCCTGAATCAGTTTTTCCCCCACGTTGCGCAGCGGATCGTTGCCGTAAATACCGTTATGCAGCGGCACTGGCCCGGCGGCCGCCTGGCTTGCCAGGGCGTCGCTCAGAGCCAGCTTCAGGGCGGGAAAGCCCCGATAGCCTATCTTCTGGGCGAACTTCACCACGCTCGACTGACTGACGCCAGCCTCCGCCGCCAGCTGCTGCGAACTAAGATGGCGGGCCCGATCCGGCTGTTCCAGCAGATAGTCCGCAAGGCGCTTGTCGCTTTGAGCCAGCAGGGGATAGCGCTGGCGGATAACTGTCAGGCAGTTCACATCTCTTCCTCAACGTCGGTAGTCGTCACTCTGTGATCGTTACCGGAAATTATCACAATTACTGCTCGCGATTATGAATTTTATATTCCATTATAGCCTCTGTTTTGTGAATTAAATATTCAAGAGGGCAATAATGAATCTTGGCGCACTGGTTTCTGAATCTCGTAATCCCGAAACAATGGATCTGGACGCACTCTCTACGCTTGAGATGGTCACCCGGTTTAATCAACAGGACGCCACGGTGGCGGAAGCGGTAAAAGCCACGCTGCCGCAGGTGGCGCAGGCGGTGGATGCCGCAGCCGAAGCGCTGCTGGCGGGCGGGCGAATTATCTATATGGGGGCCGGTACCAGCGGTCGTCTGGGGATACTGGATGCTGCCGAATGTCCGCCTACCTTTGGAGTGCCGCACGATCTGGTGGTGGGCCTGATCGCCGGTGGGCCGGGGGCGCTGCTCAGGGCGGTGGAAGGGGCGGAAGATAATCCGCAGTTTGGCGAACAGGATCTGTGCGGAATCAACCTGGAGGCGCGGGATCTGGTGGTCGGGCTGGCCGCTTCCGGGCGTACGCCTTATGTCCTGGGGGGGCTGGCCTATGCCCGTCGCTGCGGCTGTACCACGGTGGCGGTCTCCTGCAATCCGGATTCGGCTATCGCCCGGGCGGCGGATATCGCTATTTCGCCCGTTGTGGGGCCAGAGGCGCTGACCGGCTCCACCCGCCTTAAGTCGGGCACTGCCCAGAAGCTGGTGCTGAATATGATCTCCACCGGCGCGATGGTGAAGTATGGCAAGGTGTATCAGAACCTGATGGTGGATATGAAAGCGACCAACGCGAAACTGGTGGATCGCGCCTGTCGAATGCTGATGGAGGCCACCGGCGCGTCACGCGAGCGGGCCGAGGCGCTGCTGGCACAGACCGACTACGAGGTGAAGCCCGCTATTCTGATGGAACTGAGCGGCGTGGATGCGCCGACCGCCAGGGCGCGTCTTGCCGCGCACCGCGGCTATCTGCGCGCCGCGTTAGATCAATAATAAGGAGAAAACAGGGATGGACAGACAGCAACTGGCCCAGGCCATTCTGCAGGGCGTGGGTGGGCAGGGCAATATCCTGCGCCTGGAAAACTGTATGACGCGAGTACGGCTCACAATACGTGACGAGGCGCTGCTGGCGCTGGATAAGCTAAAAGGTTTGCCTGGCGTCAGTGGCTATGTGAAGCAGGGGGAACAACACCAGTTGATAGTGGGCCCTGGCCGGGCGGCGCAGGTGGTAGAAGCGATGCAGGCGCTGATGAGCGGCGCACCGTCTCGGGCGGAGCCGGTGGATGTAGCCACCCGCACCAAAGCCGAAGCGAAGGCGCGCTACAAGGCGCCGATGAGCGATGCGCTGCGTCAGTTAGCCAACGTTTTCATTCCGCTGATTCCGGCGTTTATCGCCTCGGGCCTGATTACCGGTATCGTTAATATCCTGAAGCGGCCGGATATCGTCGGCGATTTTGCGGTGCAAAACCCGAATCTGCTGGGGCTGATGGGCATTTTCGGCAGCGCGGTCTTCGCCATCATGAATATTCTGGTGGGGGTTAATGCCGCGAAGGTCTACGGCGGATCGATGGCGATGGGCGGCGTTATGGCCGGGATCCTCTCCAGCCCGCAGCTGGCGCAGATCGAGCTGTTTGGCGAACATCTGCAACCCGGGCGCGGCGGGGTGATTGCCGTGCTACTGGTGGTCGCGCTGATGTGCTGGATCGAAAAACGGCTGCGCAACTGGCTGCCCGGCTCGCTGGAGCTGATTCTCAACCCGCTGCTGACCACGCTTATCGCCGGTACGGTGGCGATTGTGGCGCTGCAGCCGCTGGGAGGCTGGATCTCCGATGCTATCGCCCACGGCGCGACCCTGGCGATTGATAAAGGCGGGTTGCTGGTCGGCGCTATTCTTTCCGGCGCCTTCCTGCCGCTGGTGCTGACGGGGCTGCATCAGGGGCTGGTACCGATTCACGTCGAACTGGTGCAGGCGCATGGCTACAACGCGCTGCTGCCGATCCTCTCCATGGCCGGGGTTGGTCAGGTGGGGGCGGCCATCGCCGTTCTGATGAAAACCCGCAATGCGCGCCTGAAGCAGATGATTAAAGGGGCGCTGCCGGTGGGGCTGTTGGGCATTGGCGAACCGCTGATTTTCGGCGTCACCCTGCCGCTGGGGCGCCCGTTCCTGGCTGCCTGTCTGGGGGGGGCGGTCGGTGGGGCGCTGATCAGTTACTGGAAGGTCTCTACCGTCATTACCTTTGGGCTTTCCGGGCTGCCGCTGGCGTTCACTATGGTTTCCGGTAAAGTGATGTTGTATCTGGCAGGGTATCTGATTACCGTGATTGCCGGTTTTCTGTTTACCTGGCTGATTGGCTTTAACGATCCGGAGGAGTAACGATTGAGCGATAACGGGCGTCGGGTGGTATTTTTCGACCTGGATGGCACCTTGCACCAACAGGATATGTTTGGCTGCTATCTGCGCTGGCTGCTGCGCCGTCAGCCCCTGAATTTGTTACTGGTGGCGCCGTTGCTGCCCGTCGTAATTCTGGGGCTTCTGATTCAGGGGCGCGCCACCCGCTGGCCAATGAGCCTGCTGCTGTGGGCCTGCAGCTTTGGCCACAGCGAACGTCGACTTCGCCGGTTAGAAGAGGACTTTGTCGCGGCGTTTCGGGCCAGGGTCACCGCCTTTCCGGTGGTTCAGCAGCGGTTGAACGACTACCTTAATAGCCGTGATGCCGATGTCTGGCTGATAACTGGCTCGCCCCAGCCGCTGGTGGAGCAGGTCTACAGCGACACGCCCTGGCTGCCCCGGGTGAAGCTTATCGCCAGCCGTATGACCCGACGCTACGGCGGTCAGGTGCTGACCCTGCGCTGTCTGGGCCATGAAAAAGTGGCGCAGCTGGAACAGCGGATCGGTGCGCCGCTCCGGCTCTATAGCGGCTACAGCGACAGCAGCCAGGATAATCCGCTGCTGAGCTTTTGCCAACACCGCTGGCGGGTCACGCCTCAGGGGCGGTTGCAGCAGCTGGAGTAAGGCCCGGGCTCCATGTATAATGCGCGCCCCATTCATCCGGAGGTCGCCGTGCCCGAACAGCCTGTCAGTCATGAATACTGGATGCGCCATGCGCTCACCCTGGCTCAACGCGCCAGGGAAGAGGGCGAAGTGCCCGTCGGCGCGGTGCTGGTCTGGCAAAACCGGGTTATCGGCGAAGGCTGGAACCGTCCCATTGGCCGCCACGATCCCACCGCTCATGCCGAAATTATGGCGCTGCGCCAGGGGGGAATGGTGCTGGAAAATTATCGTCTGCTGGATACCACGCTGTACGTGACCCTGGAGCCCTGCGTGATGTGCGCCGGGGCCATGGTGCACGGCCGGGTCGGCCATCTGGTTTACGGTGCCAGCGACGCTAAAACCGGCGCTGCCGGTTCGCTGATGGATGTGCTGGGCCACCCGGGAATGAATCACCGGGTGCAGGTTACTGGCGGGATTCTTGCGCCAGCGTGCTCGGCGCTTCTGAGTGAATTTTTTCGCCAACGGCGAGCGCAAAAAAAGGCGCAAAAGGAAATGGATCGTAATCGGGAAGCGCCGCCTCATCGGGGGTAACCACCGGGTATCCCTGGGCGAGCCGGGTGCTCTTCGCTTTTTGCCTCTCTTTTTCTCGCAGATAACCCACCAGACTTTGCTGATAGCGGCGGATATTCTCTACGTAAGCGTGAGCCTCGTGGCCCCGGGCGTAGCCGTATGTGGTTAGGGTGTAATAGCGCTTCTGACTCAGTAGCGGCAGCGTCTGCTTGACATCCGCCCAGCTGTCGGGATTCTTTTTCAGTTTCGCGGTCAGCGCCCGGGCGTCCAGCATATGGGCATAACCCATGTTATAGGCCGCCAGTGCGTACCAGATGCGCTCCTCTTCCGGTACTGATTCCGGTACCTTGTTCATCATTTTTTGCAGATAACTGGCGCCGCCGCGAATGCTCTGTTCGGCATCCAGTCGATCTTCAATCCCCAGACTTTGCGCCGTATTACGGGTCAGCATCATCAGGCCGCGCACGCCGGTGGGGGAGGTGGCCTGCGTATTCCAGTGCGATTCCTGATACGAAATCGCCGCCAGCAGGCGCCAGTCGATGTTGTGCGCATACTTTTCGAATAGTGGCTGAATCTCTGGCAATACGTTATCGATGGCGCGCAGGAAACTGCGGGTATCCACGTAGTCGAAGGCGCCGACGTGGCCCAGATATTTCTCTTCCAGCCGCGCCAGGGTGCCGTCGCCGCTGATGCCGCTAAAAAAGTCGAGCAGGGCGGCGCAGAGGCTGTCGTCATCGTCCCGGGACGAAAACCAGGTCACAGGCTGCTCTTCGGTCACGTCCAGCGCTACCGCCAGTTGGGGATGAATACGCTGGAATATGCTGATAGCGATGGAATCGGCGATGGTATAGGTAATTTCGCCGTTCAGCACCTGGCGCAGCAGCGCATTGCTGCCACGGCGTTCATCAATGCTCCAGCTCAGCCCGGGATACTGCTCCTCGCGCAGCTTACGCAGTTCGCTCAACGCCGCCAGCCCGGGAGTGATGGTCAGTTGCTGCGCGGTTACCCCCTTAAGGCTCTTTGGCCTGGGGCTGCCTTTACGATAAACCAACTGCTGAGATACCGCGTAATAGGCTGGCCCCGCCTGGTAAGCCCGGCTGCGGTCGTTGTTATACACCAGTCCGGCCGCCAGAATGTCCGCCTTACCGTTGTCCAGATCGTCGAATAGCTGATCGATGGTGGCTCGAACGTTGATTTCCAGCTTAACGCCCAGATAGCGGGCGAACTGCTGCGCCAGCTCATAGTCCAGTCCGGTGATTTTATTTTTCTCGCGATACCAGGTTAGCGGTGTGGCGATGGTGCTAACGCGCAGCACTCCCCGGCCCTGAATCGCCGCGAGGCGGTTTTCAGCTTTGCCAAACCAGGGAATGGAGGGCCATAGCGCAATGGCTAACAACAGGGCGACCACGCCAACAAGCAGATAGTTAATCTTTAGTTTCTTCAATAAGTTAAGTCTCTGCGCTGTCTGAAGTCTCGGCCGGGAAATCGGAAAATTTCATTATTATACGGGCTGTCGGAGCTGCATTTTGCTCAACAATGCCTGTGCTGGCAACCAGTTAGTGCGTTTTTTGACCGTTTTACATACAGCGTCGCAGGGATTTTATTTGTGCGCAAACGGTTTCGTCGTCGCTGTGGATTCTCTATAATGACGCCCGTTTTCCCCTGACGCCACCAATGGCGCCATACAGCCGCTTCGAAGACGAGAGATCTTATGATGGAAATTCTGCGTGGTTCGCCCGCCCTGTCAGCCTTCCGAATCAATAAATTGCTGGATCGTTTTAACGCGGCCCGGCTGCCGGTGACCGGCGTATATGCCGAATATATGCACTTTGCCTCCCTGGCAGCCCCCCTGGACGATGAAGCGCGCGCGCGGCTTGTACGCTTGCTGGAGTATGGCCCGACTCTGGCCAGCCATACGCCTGGCGGCACGCTGCTGCTGGTGACGCCTCGTCCCGGCACGCTGTCTCCCTGGTCCTCCAAAGCGACCGATATCGCCCGTAACTGCGGTCTGAGTCAGGTGAAGCGCCTGGAGCGCGGCGTAGCCTGGTATCTGGAAGGGGAACTGAGCCCTGCCCAGCGCGATGAGGCGGCGGCCCTGATTCACGACAGAATGATGGAAAGCGTGTTCACCTCTCCCGAACAGGCGGAATCTCTGTTCGCCTGCCACGATCCGCGTCCGGTACAGAGCGTCGATCTGCTGGGACGGGGCCGTGAAGCGCTGCTTGAGGCCAACGTTCGCCTGGGACTGGCGCTGGCGGAAGACGAAATCGACTATCTGCAGCAGGCGTTCACCGCGCTGGGTCGTAACCCTAACGATATCGAACTCTATATGTTCGCTCAGGCGAACTCCGAACACTGCCGCCATAAAATCTTCAACGCCGACTGGGTCATCGATGGTGAAGCCCAACCGAAGTCGCTGTTTAAGATGATCAAAAATACCTTCGAGCAGACGCCTGACTACGTACTGTCCGCCTATAAAGATAACGCGGCGGTCATGGAAGGCTCCGAGGTTGGACGCTTCTATCCACAGGCAGCCGATGGTTATTATCAGTATCATCAGGAGCCGACGCATATCCTGATGAAGGTGGAAACCCATAACCATCCGACCGCTATCTCGCCCTGGCCGGGCGCGGCCACCGGATCAGGCGGTGAAATTCGTGATGAAGGCGCTACCGGACGCGGCGCCAAACCCAAAGCGGGAATGGTGGGTTTTTCGGTCTCTAACCTGCGTATTCCCGGTTTCGGGCAGCCCTGGGAAGAGGATTTCGGCAAGCCGCAACGCATCGTTTCGGCGCTGGATATCATGCTGGATGGCCCGCTGGGCGGCGCCGCTTTTAACAACGAATTTGGGCGCCCGGCCCTGAACGGCTATTTCCGCACCTACGAGGAGCGGGTGAACAGCCACAACGGCGACGAGGTGCGCGGTTACCACAAACCCATCATGCTGGCTGGCGGTATCGGCAATATCCGCGCCGATCACGTTCAGAAAGGGGAGATTCCGCCGGGAGCGAAGCTGATTGTACTGGGTGGCCCGGCGATGAATATCGGGCTGGGCGGCGGCGCCGCTTCGTCAATGGATTCCGGACAGTCCGACGCCGATCTCGATTTCGCTTCAGTACAGCGCGATAACCCGGAAATGGAACGCCGGTGCCAGGAGGTGATCGACCGCTGCTGGCAGATGGGCGAAGACAACCCGATCCTGTTTATCCACGACGTGGGCGCGGGCGGCCTTTCCAACGCGATGCCGGAGCTGGTGAGCGATGGCGGGCGCGGCGGACGTTTCGAACTGCGGGATATCCTGAGCGATGAGCCGGGCATGAGCCCGCTGGAAGTCTGGTGTAACGAATCCCAGGAGCGCTATGTGCTGGCGGTTGCGCCGGAGCGGCTGGCGGATTTCGACGCCCTGTGCCGCCGCGAGCGCGCGCCCTGGGCTGCGATCGGCGAAGCGACGGAGGAGCTGCACCTGACCCTGAACGATAGCCACTTCGGCAACCAGCCTATCGATATGCCGCTGGATGTTCTGCTCGGTAAAACCCCGAAAATGACCCGCGACGTGACCAGCCGGAAGGCGCAGGGCCAGGCGCTGGATCGCACCGGTATCGAACTTGGCGAGGCGGTGAAACGAGTGCTGCATCTGCCTGCGGTCGCCGAAAAAACCTTCCTGATAACCATTGGCGACCGCACCGTTACCGGTATGGTGGCCCGGGATCAGATGGTTGGCCCCTGGCAGATACCGGTCGCCGACTGCGCGGTGACCACCGCCAGCCTGGACAGCTATCACGGCGAAGCCATGGCGATGGGCGAGCGCGCGCCGGTGGCGCTGCTGGACTTCGCCGCCTCTGCCCGTCTGGCGGTGGGCGAGGCGCTGACCAATATCGCTGCGGCCCAGATTGGTGAACTCACAAGGGTGAAACTGTCCGCTAACTGGATGGCCGCCGCAGGGCACCCCGGCGAGGACGCCGGTCTGTACCAGGCGGTAAAAGCGGTGGGCGAAGAGCTGTGTCCGGCGCTGGGGCTGACCATTCCGGTGGGTAAGGATTCGATGTCTATGAAGACCCGCTGGCAGGAAGGCGGGGAATCGCGCGAGGTGACATCGCCGCTGTCGCTGGTGATTAGCGCCTTCGCCCGGGTGGAGGATGCCCGTCGTACCGCCACGCCGCAGCTCAGTACCTCAGATAATGCCCTGTTGCTTATCGATCTGGGCCAGGGCAACAATGCCCTGGGCGCCACCGCGCTGGCTCAGGTTTATCGTCAGTTGGGCGATAAAACGGCGGATGTGCGCGATGCGCGGCAGCTTAAAGGCTTCTTCGACGCTATCCAGGCGCTGCTGGCCCGCGGTTCGCTGCTGGCTTACCACGACCGCGGCGACGGCGGCCTGCTGGTGACGCTGGCGGAGATGGCCTTCGCCGGTCATTGTGGCCTGGACGTGGATATCGCCGCCCTGGGCGACGATCGCCTGGCGGCCCTGTTTAACGAAGAGCTGGGCGCCGTTATCCAGGTGCCGGCCGATGAGCGCGCAAGCGTGGAAGCGCTGCTGGCATCGCACGGCCTGGCGGCATGTACCCACTATCTGGGTCAGGCTGGCGTCGGGGATGACTTTGTCGTTCGGGCCGGAGGTGACATTGTGTATCGCGAGAGCCGCAGCCAGTTGCGTCAGTGGTGGGCGGAAACCACCTGGCAGATGCAGCGCCTGCGCGACAACCCGGCCTGTGCTGACGAAGAGCACGCGGCGAAGGGCGATAACAGCGATCCGGGGCTGAACGTGGCGCTGAGCTTTGATATAAACGAGGACATTGCCGCGCCCTTTATCGCCACCGGCGCGCGTCCGAAAGTCGCGGTGCTGCGCGAACAGGGGGTTAACTCGCATGTGGAGATGGCGGCGGCGTTCCATCGCGCTGGTTTTGACGCCGTGGACGTGCATATGAGCGATCTGATGGCCGGGCGCCGTGACCTGAACGATTTCCATACCCTGGTCGCCTGCGGCGGCTTTTCTTACGGCGACGTGCTGGGCGCCGGGGAAGGCTGGGCGAAATCGATTCTGTTCAACGAGCCGGTGCGTGAAGCGTTCCGCAGTTTCTTCCTGCGTCCGGATACCCTGGCGCTGGGAGTTTGCAATGGCTGTCAGATGCTCTCTAACCTGCGGGAGCTGATTCCGGGCAGCGAGCTCTGGCCGCGCTTTGTGCGTAACCAGTCCGAGCGCTTTGAAGCGCGTTTCAGCCTGGTGGAGGTGACGCAAAGCGCTTCGCTGCTGATGGAAGACATGGCCGGTTCCCGTATGCCGATCGCCGTTTCCCACGGCGAAGGACGGGTAGAGCCGCGAGTCGGTGCGCCGCTGAGCGAACTGGAAAGCCGGGGGCTGGTAGCGCTGCGCTATGTCGATAACTTCGGCAAGGTGACCGAGCGCTATCCGGCTAACCCGAACGGTTCGCCAAACGGTATTACGGCGGTGACCAGCGAGGATGGGCGCGTCACTATTATGATGCCGCATCCCGAACGGGTGTTCCGCAGCGTCGCGAACTCCTGGCATCCGGCACAGTGGGGTGAGGATAGCCCCTGGATGCGTCTGTTCCGTAACGCCCGTCGCCAGCTGGGCTAATGCTCCTGCCTCCCGTTATCCAGGAAAGTCGTAACGGGAGGCAATAATAGTGTCGGGAACAGGCGACATGGCCCGGAGGTGGTTGTCGCCAAAAGGTGACATGTAAATAATTGATTTATATATCCTGGCTGTAACCTGGCCATCAGTGTCGCTATAAAGAGACAGTCTGGCGGCGGCGTCTTACGGAGCGTTTTAATATGCTCTGATAAAAAATATTTTTAAATCAGGTTGTTAGGGTTTTTATTTTTGTTTTGGCATAAATCGTGCAAAACATCACTCAGTGGCTCATTCAACTTCTTATGTCAGCCCCGCCAGTCGGACGCGCTACATAAACCTGCGAATGACGCACAAAAAGGTGCCTGCCGTCCACCTTCTGATAATAGCGAGTTCGCTCCTTTATCAGGCATCGGGCGAAACGTTGAGTAAGGCACCGCCTGATTCCGGTAAAACGGCAGAGTCGATAAGGCTCTGCCGTTTTCGCATATGGCGCTTTCCTCCGGCGCCGCGCTCCGTTAGCATCATGGCATTATGGATAACCAGAGAGAATGCCGTTGAAACGCTGGCTCGTCTTCCCCCGCTCCCTGCGTCAGGTGGTTATGATGGCGTTTTTGCTGGTGCTGGTACCGCTTCTGGTTCTGGCCTGGCAGGCATGGCAGAGCCTGAACGCCCTGAGCGATCAGGCCGCCTGGACCAACAGAACCGCGCTGACCGATGCCCGACGTAGCGAAGCCATGACCAATGCCGCTCTGGAGATGGAGCGCAGCTATCGCCAGTACTGCGTGCTGGACAACCCCACCCTGGCGAACGTTTACCAGAGCCAGCGTCAGCGCTATGCCCGGATGCTGGCCGCGCACGCCAGCGTATTGCCCGATGAACGTATCTGGCGCACTCTGAGTACCGTCCTTGAAGGACTGAGCACCCTGAAGTGCCGCAACAGCGGCCCGGACGAAGCGGCGTCGGCGCAGCTCGAAACCTTTGCCCACGCCAATACCGAGCTGGTTCAGGCGACCCGTTCGGTGGTCTCTGCACGCGGCGTTCAGTTACAGCGCGAGATAGCCGAGCGCGGCCGCTATTTTGGCCGTCAGGCGCTGGCCTTATTTCTGGTCAGCCTGGCGCTGGTGATGCTGTTTACCCGGATGATTATTGGCCCGGTTAAGGGGCTGGAGCGCATGATTAACCGGCTGGGGGAAGGGCAGGGGCTGGATGAAACCCCGCTGTTCAAAGGGCCGCGGGAGCTGCGCTCCGTCGGTCAGCGGATCATCTGGCTGAGCGAGCGTCTGAGCTGGCTGGAGTCCCAGCGCCATCAGTTTTTGCGGCATATATCCCACGAGCTAAAAACCCCGCTCGCCAGCCTGCGTGAAGGCACTGCGCTGCTGGCCGACCGGGTGGCGGGGCCGCTTACGCCGGAACAGGAAGAGGTGGTGGCTATCCTGGACAGCAGCAGCCACAATCTACAGCGGCTGATCGAACAACTGCTGGACTATAACCGCAAGCTGACCGACGGCGCGGGTAGGCTACAGCGGGTAGCGCTGGCGCCGCTGGTGGAGCGAGTTATCGCCGCGCATGCGTTACCGGCGCGGGCTAAACTGATGAAGACACAGATGGCGCTGGCGCCGGAGGAGTGCCTGGCAGATCCCGCGCTGCTGCTTCGGGTGCTGGATAATCTCTATTCCAATGCGGTGCACTATGGCACTGAATCCGGTACCATTTATCTGCGTAGCTACCGGTCTGGCGCCAGTCTGACGATTGAGGTCGCGAACGATGGCCCGGCGATTCCGGAAAGCGAACGGGCCATGATTTTCGAACCCTTTTTTCAGGGCAGCCAACAGCGCAAGGGGGCGGTCAAAGGCAGCGGCCTTGGGCTGAGTATTGCGCAGGACGCTATCCGACGTATGCAGGGTTCACTGCGTCTGGTGGACGATAACGACGCGGAGGTCTGTTTCCGCATCGAACTGCCGGTCTGTACCGGAAATGAGATGATATGACGAATGGATTTACTGGCGCTGCGCGATGGCGGGGCGCCCAAAGCCGATTTTTCCCGCTGCTGGTGGCGGTATTACTGATGCTGCTGGCAGGCTGTACGACCGTTAAAGAGCGCGGCGCGTACTCACCCGGGCCGCGTCCGGCCGAACCGGAGCACCAGGTGGCAGACTATCTGGCGGTTGACTGTAAGGCGCTGTGGCGGCTTAAAGGCGCCGTCGTGGAAGAAAACCCCCTGTACTGGCTGCGGGGCATTGATTGCGCCGGACGTCTGGCGCCTGCCGATGCCCGCTCGCTGGCGCATCGCTTTGACGAAGGAACCTGGCAGGCGGCGTTCCGTCAGGGGATTTTGTTAGCGAAGGCCAGGATTACGCCCCAGGAACGGAGACACAACGTCGATAAGCTGGATAGCATGGGGGATGCAGTGCCGCGCCAGGTGCGTACTCTTTATCAGATGCTGCGCGACAGCCAGGCGCAGGAGCTGGCGCTGTCCGACGCCCGCTGGCGCTACGGCGCACTTCAGGAACGCAGCGACAGCGAGCTGGATAAACTGCGCCAGCAGCAGAAGCATCTGCATACTCAACTGGAGCAGACCCGGCGTAAGTTACAGAATCTGACCGATATTGAGCGCCAGCTTTCCAGCCGCAAAGGAGAATCCAGCTATCTGCCTGACAGCGATATCCCGGCATCTAAGGCGCCGCAAAATGATGACGCTAAGGAGGCCAGACCATGACGCAACACAGCGGCGCGCGGCTGCTGCTGGTGGACGACGATCCGGGGCTACTGAAGCTGCTGGGGATGCGCCTTACCAGCCAGGGCTACCGGGTCACCACCGCGGAAAGTGGTCAGGAAGGGCTGAAACTGCTGGCCCGCGAGCGGCCGGATCTGGTTATCAGCGATTTGCGGATGGACGAGATGGACGGCATGCAACTGTTCGCCGAAATCCAGAAGGCGCAGCCCGGGCTGCCGGTGATTATCCTGACCGCCCACGGTTCGATACCTGACGCGGTGGCCGCCACCCGTCAGGGGGTATTCAGCTTTCTGACCAAGCCGGTGGACAGAGACGCGCTGTACAGGGCCATCGACGAGGCGCTGTCTCAGACCGTCAGCACGGGCGATAACCTGTGGCGCGAAAATATCGTCACCCGCAGCCCGGCGATGCTGCGCCTGCTGGAACAGGCGCGCATGGTGGCCCAGTCGGACGTCAGCGTGCTGATTAACGGTCAGAGCGGTACCGGTAAAGAGGTGCTGGCCCGCGCCATCCATCAGGCCAGTTCCCGGGCCGGTAAAGCGTTTATCGCGATTAACTGCGGCGCGCTGCCGGAACAGCTACTGGAGTCCGAGCTGTTCGGCCATGCCCGCGGCGCTTTTACCGGCGCGGTCAGCAGCCGCGAAGGGCTGTTTCAGGCCGCCGAGGGCGGCACGCTGTTCCTGGACGAAATCGGCGATATGCCGGTGCCGCTTCAGGTGAAGCTGCTGCGGGTATTGCAGGAGCGCAAGGTGCGGCCGCTGGGCAGCAACCGCGATGTCGACATTGATGTGCGTATCCTTTCCGCCACCCATCGTGATTTACCGAAAGCGATGCAGCGCGGCGAGTTCCGTGAGGATCTGTACTATCGTCTGAACGTCGTCAGCCTGAAAATACCGGCGCTGCACGAGCGGGCCGAGGATATACCGCTACTGGCCAATCACCTGCTGCGCCAGGCCGCGGAGCGCCATAAGCCTTTTGTGCGCAGCTTTTCCACCGACGCCATGAAATGCCTGATGGCCGCCAGCTGGCCGGGTAATGTTCGCCAGCTGGTGAACGTGATTGAACAGTGCGTGGCGCTGAGTCCGGCGCCGGTGATTAGCGAAGCGCTGATCCAGCAGGCGCTGGAAGGAGAAAACACGGTGCTGCCGACTTTTGTGGAGGCCCGTAGTCAGTTCGAACTGAACTATCTGCGCAAGCTGCTGCAGATAGCCAAAGGCAATGTGACCCACGCCGCGCGCATGGCGGGCCGTAACCGTACCGAGTTCTACAAGCTGCTGGCGCGTCACGAGCTGGACGCCAGTGACTTTAAGGAATAGGCTGTGTTTCCGCAAAGCCAGGCAGTTTATAACCGACAGGGCTCCGACACAGAGGCGAGCGCTGCGAGTACACGAGTTGATTAAGGATGCACCATGAAAAAGATTGATGCGATAATTAAACCCTTCAAACTGGACGATGTGCGTGAAGCGCTGGCCGAAGTAGGGATTACCGGGATGACGGTGACGGAAGTAAAAGGTTTTGGCCGTCAGAAAGGGCACACCGAGCTTTATCGCGGCGCTGAGTATATGGTTGATTTTCTGCCAAAGGTGAAGATTGAGATTGTGGTGGCGGATGACATCGTCGATACCTGCGTCGACACCATTATTCGCACCGCCCAGACCGGTAAGATAGGCGACGGTAAGATTTTTGTCTTTGACGTGGCGCGGGTGGTGCGTATTCGTACCGGCGAAGAGGATGATGCGGCGCTGTAGCCGTTACGCGCTGAGGTTAACAAAACGGCCCGCTTTGGCGGGCCGTCAGGTCGATGACAAAGAGGTAAAAAACGTGGTTTTTCCCTCTTTGTGGTTATCAGCCGAAAATCAATGAATTGATTTTCCGTATTTATTTTTCTGATGATTCTGGCCAAACCTGTTCGGCCCAGGTTTGTCATCAGTCTCACGGCCCGCTTTGGCGGGCCGTTTGCTTATGGCATAAACCTTACAGCACTTTATGAGGGCCGAAGCACTCGTAGTGGATGCGTGATTTATCCACGCCCAGCTTCACCAGCTGTTCGGCGGCGAACTGCATAAAGCCCACCGGGCCGCACAGATAGAACTGGGTGGCCGGGTCGCTGAAGTGGTCGGCTTCATCCGCCAGCACCATCAGCCCTTCGCTGTCAAAGCGTGGCTTCTCACGATCGTCGGCGTCCGGCTGGCTGTACCATACGTGGCTGTGGAATGCCGGGAGCTGTTTGCCCAACTGGGCCACTTCATCGGCAAAGGCATGCACCTTGCCGTTTTCCGCCGCGTGGAACCAGTTAACCTGGCCGTGATGGCCGCTGGCGGCCAGGGTATTCAGCATCGCCAGCATCGGGGTCTGGCCGACGCCGCCGGAAATCAGCGTCACCGGCGTGTCAGGCGTGACGTCCATAAAGAAGTCGCCCGCTGGCGCCACCAGGTTAATTACATCACCTTCTTTCGCGTGCTGATGCAGCCAGCTGGAAACCTGGCCTTCGCCTTCGCGCTTCACCGCAATGCGGTAGCTCTTACCGTTGGGATTGCGGGTCAGGGAGTACTGACGAATCTCCTGGTGAGCGAAGCTTTCAGGCTTCAGCCAGACGGCAGTGTACTGCCCGGGGTGGTAGTCGGCGACCGGCTTGCCGTCCACCGGCTCCAGCTCGAAACTGGTGATAAGCGTACTCTGGGGCTTTTTCGCCACGATACGGAACGGGCGGGTGCCTTCCCAGCCTCCGGTTTTGGCTTTGGTTTCATCGTAAATTTGCCCCTCGCGATCGATAAAGACCTGCGCCAGTACGCCGTAGGCTTTACCCCAGGCATCCAGCACTTCGTCGCCCGGGCTGAACATTTCGTCCAGCGTCGCCAGCAAATGGTGACCGACTATCTGATACTGGTCGGGGCGAATCTGGAAGCTGGTGTGCTTCTGGGCGATTTTCTCAACGGCTGGCAGAATTTCTGCCAGGTTTTCAATATGGGTGGCATAGGCGCAGATGGCATTGAACAGCGCTTCACGCTGATCGCCGTTGCGCTGGTTGCTCATATTGAAGATCTCTTTCAGCTCCGGATTGTGCCGGAACATGCGGTCATAAAAGTGGGCGGTGAGTTTGGGGCCGGTTTCGGCGAGCAGGGGGATGGTGGATTTCACGACGGCGATGGTCTGGGCGTCTAGCATTGCGCACTCCTTTTCTCAGATTTATTAATCTTGCATTTGTTATGCATCTTATAGAAATGTCATAACCCTGTAAAGAAGGGTGTTATGCAAGTGAATAAAACGCAACTTGACGTTGAGTATATTTCCTGTAACGCCATCAGTTGAAAATATCGCTCAGCCCTTGCGCCACTTAAAGCCAAACGTTTGCGTAAAATCCTTTGTCAAGACCTGTCATCGCAATATGAATCAGTTATACTGGGAGCCGTTGCCCGCCGTGGGCGAGTCCTTTTATCGTTAGCTGAGTCAGGAGATGCGGATGTTAAAGCGTGAAATGAACATTGCCGATTATGATGCCGAACTGTGGCAGGCTATGGAGCAGGAGAAAGTACGTCAGGAAGAGCATATCGAACTGATCGCCTCCGAAAACTACACCAGTCCGCGCGTTATGCAGGCGCAGGGCTCTCAGCTGACCAACAAATATGCCGAGGGTTATCCCGGCAAGCGCTACTACGGCGGTTGTGAATATGTTGATATCGTTGAGCAACTGGCTATCGATCGCGCGAAAGAGCTGTTTGGCGCTGACTACGCTAACGTTCAGCCTCACTCCGGCTCTCAGGCTAACTTCGCTGTCTACACCGCATTGCTGCAGCCGGGCGATACCGTGCTGGGTATGAATCTGGCGCACGGCGGCCACCTGACTCACGGCTCGCCGGTTAACTTTTCCGGCAAGTTGTACAATATCGTACCTTACGGTATCGATGAAAGCGGCCATATCGACTATGCGGATCTGGAAAAACAGGCTAAAGAGCATAAGCCGAAGATGATCATCGGCGGTTTTTCCGCCTATTCCGGCGTGGTGGACTGGGCGAAGATGCGTGAAATCGCCGACGGCATCGGCGCATACCTGTTCGTTGATATGGCGCACGTCGCCGGGCTTATCGCCGCTGGCGTTTATCCGAACCCGGTTCCCCATGCGCACGTGGTGACCACCACCACCCATAAAACCCTGGCCGGCCCGCGCGGCGGTTTGATCCTGGCGAAAGGGGGCAGCGAAGAGCTGTACAAGAAACTGAACTCCGCGGTCTTCCCCGGGGGCCAGGGCGGCCCGCTGATGCACGTGATTGCCGGTAAAGCGGTGGCGCTGAAAGAAGCCATGGAACCGGAATTCAAAACCTATCAGCAGCAGGTGGCGAAGAACGCTAAAGCCATGGTGAAAGTGTTCCTGGATCGCGGTTATAACGTGGTTTCCGGCGGTACTGATAACCACCTGTTCCTGTTGGATCTGGTGGAAAAAAACCTGACCGGTAAAGAGGCGGATGCCGCGCTGGGTCGCGCCAACATCACCGTTAATAAGAACAGCGTCCCGAACGATCCTAAGAGCCCGTTCGTGACTTCTGGCGTCCGTATCGGGACTCCGGCGGTGACTCGTCGCGGCTTTAAAGAAGCGGAAGTTCAGGAGCTGGCGGGCTGGATGTGTGACGTGCTGGACAATATTCAGGACGAAGCGACCATCGAGCGCGTGAAGCAGAAGGTGCTGGATATCTGCGCCCGCTTCCCGGTTTACGCGTAATCGACTCTTGTTGGTAAAAACGCCGGCCTCAGTGGCCGTAATGCCAGTCAGTTAAGCAACTGACTGGCTGTTTTTCTCCGGGCCCTGCTGTATTTCTGGGGCCTCTCTTTTACC
>NZ_JAZHEE010000026.1:0-59775 GCF_036620675.1 Rosenbergiella sp. YN46 | reverse complement strand
TTCACCGGTTTCGCAACCGGCATAAGAGAAATCACCTTAAGGTGAACGGAACCTTCGCCAGCGCGGCATATTTCTCCAGAACACGACACTGGCGCAGAAATAGCACCACCGGAATGACCACATATTACAGCCGCCACCCCAGCCTGCACCTGAAGGGCGACTGGCGGGCCGAAGCCGGATTTCAAACCGGCCGTTCAGTGAAGGTCATCATTGAACCAGACAGAATCATGATTTACCCGGGTTAAATGAAACAGAGCCCCTCTCCCCAACGGGGAGAGGGGCTCTCGTTGCCCAAACCTGAAGCGGACAAACGAACATTACATCAGCGGCTGCGCCATCTGCACCAGGCTAATCAGCGGCTGCGGCCAGACGCCCAGCACCAGCACCAGCAGCATCGAGATCAGCACCACCACGCCGCCCGCGGTGAAGGCCCAGTCGGAAGGCGCATCGCGGTTCAGCTGCTGCGGCGCGCTCAGGTAGAGGCTAACGGCCACGCGCAGGTAGTAGTAAAGACCGATAGCGCTGCCGATAACCACCGCGGCGGTCAGCCACCACAGGTGCGCATCCACACCCACAGCCAGCACATAGAACTTACCGATAAAGCCCAGCGTCATCGGAATACCCGCCAGCGACAGCATCATCACCGTCATCACCGCCGACAGAATCGGGCGGTGCCAGAACAGCCCACGATAGGAGTACAGCGAATCGGCATCCGGCCCGCGATACGGGCTGGACATCAGGCTCACGACGCCGAAAGCGCCCAGGCTGCTGAACAGATAACCCGCCAGATAAACCCCGACCGTCTCCATCGACATCTGTCCGCTCTGCAGCGCAATCAGCGCCACCAGCAGATAACCCAGGTGAGAGATGGACGAAAAACCGAGCAGACGTTTGATATTGGTCTGACTCAGCGCCATCAGATTACCGAAGATGATAGAAACGAAGGCGATAACGCCCAGCACCGCGCGCACCGCATCGCTGTCGCCCAGCGGCGCGTACAGGAACAGACGCATCACCACGGCGAAAATCGCGATTTTGCTGGCCGTCGCCAGGAAGGTGGAGACCGGCGCGGGCGCCCCCTGGTAAACATCCGGCGTCCACAGGTGGAACGGAACCAGCGAAAGCTTAAAGCCCAGACCAACAATCATCAGCCCCAGCCCCGCCAGCAGCAGCGGCTCATGCAGCATGCTGTCGGCCAGGCTCTTACCAAGCGCCACGAAGGAAAGGTCACCGGACTCCGCATAGACCAGCGCCATCCCGAACAGCAGGAACGACGAAGCCGCCGCCGACAGAATGGTGTACTTAATGCTGGCTTCCAGCGAACGTTTCTGCCGGAAGGCGTAGCCAATCAGGCCGAAAAGCGGCAGAGAGATAAGCTCAATACCAAGGAACAGCGCGGCCAGGTGATTGGCGTTAGCCAGCAGAATCCCGCCCAGCGAGGCGATCAACACCAGCAGGTAGAACTCTTCGCGGTTATCGGTGTAACCCTCAAGCCAGGGATAGGCAAAGGTGCAGGTCGCAAGGCTCGCCAGCAGCACCAGACCGGTGTAGAGCATGGCGAAACCATCAACCCGCAGCAGCGGCGTAACATCCATCGCGCCCGCCTGGCCCACAAACCAGAGCGACAGCAGCGCGGCGTTAAGCCCGATAACCGACAGCGTGGCATTGATAAAGTGGTCGCGTCGCCACGCAATGGAAAGCATCACCACCACCACCGTTAACCCCACGATTAACAGCGGTAGCAGCGCAATCAAGTGTTGTGCAGTTAAAGTCATGGCGAATTACGGCCTTGTAGTTGAAATTGAACTGGTGAACCACTGCTGGATATTGCCCATAGCAGCGTGCGAAGTGTCCAGAATCGGCTGCGGGTAGAACCCGAGCAGAACCAGCAACACCACCAGCAACAGAATGATAAACAGTTCGCGCAGTGACATCCCCGGAAGCTGTTGTTTCGCCGCCTCGCTCTTCGGCTGGCCGAACCACGCGCGGTGTAGCATCGCCAGCGAATACACCGAAGCGAATACCAGTCCAAAGGTGGAAATCACGGTGATCAGCGGCACCACATGGTAGCTGCCGAACAGGATCATAAACTCGCCCACGAAGTTACCGGTTCCCGGCATCCCCAGGGTCGCCACGGCAAAGAACATCGACATCGCGGGCAGCCACTTAATCTTGCTCCACAGGCCACCCATCTGGCGCATATCACGGGTGTGCAGACGCTCATAGAGCTGGCCGCACAGGATGAACAGACCCGCCGCCGAAAGGCCGTGGGCGATCATCTGAATCACCGCCCCCTGGTAAGCCAGCTGGCTGCCGCTGTAAATGGCGATCAGCACGAAGCCCATATGGGAAACCGAGGTATAGGCGATAAGACGCTTGATATCGGTCTGGGCGAAGGCCATCCAGGCGCCGTAGAAGATGCCGATAACGCCCAACCACATGGCGATGGGCGCGAACTCCGCGGAAGCGTTAGGGAACAGCGGCAGCGAGAAACGCAGCAGACCGTAGGCCGCGGTCTTCAGCAGAATCCCCGCCAGATCCACGGAACCCGCGGTCGGCGCCTGGGAGTGCGCGTCCGGCAGCCAGCCGTGCAGCGGCACCACCGGCATCTTGACCGCAAAGGCGATAAAGAAGCCAAGCATCAGCAGATATTCCACGCCGTGGGACATCGGCGTGTTGAGCAACTGCTCGTAGTTAAAGGTCCAGACGCCGGTAGCGTTATAGTGAACGAACGCCAGCGCCAGAATGGCGATAAGCATCACCAGACCGCTCGCCTGGGTATAGATGAAGAATTTGGTTGCCGCGCTGATGCGGGTCTTCCCGTCCGAGGCTTTATGGCCCCAGAGTGCGATCAGGAAGTACATCGGCACCAGCATCATCTCCCAGAAGAAGAAGAACAGGAACATATCGATGGCGAGGAACACCCCGATAACGCCACCCAGAATCCACATCAGGTTCAGGTGGAAAAAGCCCTGATATTTCTCGATCTCTCTCCAGGAGCAGAGTACCGCCAGCACGCCGAGCAGTGCGGTCAGCACCACCATCAGCAGTGACAGGCCGTCCATCGCCAGATGGATGGAGATGCCAAAGCGCGGGATCCAGTCATGAACATACTGCTCCTGCCACTGAGGCATTCCTGCCGCCTGAGTCAGAGAGTAGCCCCCCTGCAGCCAGAGCTGCAAAGAGAGCACGAGCGTTAGCCCCATGGTGATCAGCGCTATCCAGCGCGGCACCCGGACGCCGAAGCGTTCGGTCTGCCAGCAGAAGAAGCCGCCGATAAAGGGGATTAGTATTAGCCAGGGTAATAACATGGCGATGTTTGTCCCTTCTCTTAATTCCTGTTCAGGCCCGGCCTGGTTATCAGGAATAATGACCTAAAAATTGTTCTGTTCGCGGGGCAGGGCCCCCCTGCCCCGCGGCCCGACTCAGCGCAGTACCATCAGCAATGCCAGTACCACGACCGCGCCAATGCTCATGGATGCCACATACCAGCGCAGGTAGCCGTTCTCGCTCAGCAGCAGGCCGCGGCCTGCGAAGCGGGAAAGGATGGCCGGGATGTTCATCAGGGCGTTGAGCGGATCGCGCTTAAGCAGCCAGGCGATACCCAAAAACGGCTTGATAAAGACTTTGTCGTACAGCCAGTCGAAGCCCCATGCGTGGAACCACCAGGTACCAAAGAAGCGGCCCGGCGCGCTGTTGGATACCGCGGTCACCAGGCGACGCTTGCCAAGCCACAGCGCGCTCGCAATCAGGATCCCCACCACGGCAACCACGCCGGAGGTGATTTCCAGCGCCATCTTGCCGTCATGGCCAAAGTCGCTTTCCGGCAGAACGCCCGCCAGCGGCGGCACAATCAGCGCCCCCACGAAGGTTGAAAGGATCATCAGCACAATCAGCGGCAGATGGTGGGTAATGCCCTTACCCGGGTGAGCATGAATCTGCTCTTTGCCGTGGAACACAATAAAGATCATGCGGAAGGTGTAGATTGAGGTCAGGAACGCCCCAACCAGCCCCGCCAGCATCAGGATGTTATGACCGCTGGCCGCAGCGCCCCACAGAATCTCATCCTTACTGTAGAAACCGGCGGTAATCACCGGCAGCGCAGCCAGCGCCGCGCCCCCCACCAGGAAGCTGGCGTAAGTCAGCGGAATCGATTTACGCAGTCCGCCCATCTTAAAGATGTTCTGCTCGTGGTGGCAGGCCAGAATCACCGAACCGGAAGCCAGGAACAGCAGCGCTTTAAAGAAGGCGTGGGTCATCAGGTGGAAGATAGCGGCGTCCCAGGCCTGAACCCCCAGCGCCAGGAACATATAGCCAATCTGACTCATGGTGGAGTAAGCCAGCACTCGCTTGATATCGGTCTGCACCAGCGCCGCGAAGCCCGCCAGCACCAGGGTCACGGCACCGACGATGCCCACCAGATGCAGCACTTCCGGCGTCATCAGGAACAGGCCGTGGGTACGGGCTATCAGGTAAACGCCCGCGGTCACCATGGTGGCCGCGTGAATCAGCGCGGAAACCGGCGTCGGGCCCGCCATCGCGTCGGCAAGCCAGGTCTGCAACGGCAGCTGCGCCGATTTACCGACCGCGCCGCCCAGCAGCATCAGGGTTGCCCACGTGAGCATCTGATTGCCTGCCGCGAAGTGCGCCGGCGCCAGCTCAACCATCTCGCGGAAGTTCAGGGTACCCAACTCGTTGTAGAGGATGAACAGCGCAAAGGCCAGGAACACGTCACCCACGCGGGTGACCACAAAGGCTTTGATCGCCGCCGCGCCGTTTTTCGGGTCGCTGTAGTAGAAACCGATCAGCAGGTAAGAGCACAGCCCTACCCCTTCCCAGCCGAGATACATCATCAGCAGGTTATCGGAAAGCACCAGCACCACCATGCTCGCGATGAACAGGTTGGTATAGGCGAAGAAGCGGGAATAGCCCTCTTCACCGCGCATATACCAGGAGGCGAACATATGGATAAGGAAGCCCACGCCAGTCACCACGCTCAGCATGGTCAGCGACAGGCCATCCAGCACCAGCGTGAAGTCGATATGGAAGTTGCCTACCGACATCCAGGTCCACAGCGGCAGGCTGAACGCCTGACGACCGTTTTCCATAAACTCCATACCGGCGTACGCCGTCACCAGCGCCGCCAGACCGACGGAACCAACGCCTACCACGGCGGACAGGTTTTCCGACCAGCGCCCGCGGGAAAAGGCGAGCAGCAAATAGCCAATCAGTGGCAGAAAAATAGTTAACCAGAGCAGATTCATCCGCGCATCTCACTTACTGAATCGATATTCAGATTCTGGCGACGACGATGGAGCTGCAGCAGCAGCGCCAGGCCAATACTGGCTTCGGCCGCGGCAAGGCTAATGGCCAGGATATACATCACCTGACCGTCGGCCTGACCCCAGTAGCTACCCGCCACCACAAAAGCAAGCGCCGCCGCGTTAATCATCACTTCCAGGCTAATCAGCATAAACAGCAGGTTGCGACGAATGACCAGACCGGTCAGCCCAAGAACAAACAGCACAGCGGCCAGAATCAATCCATGTTGTAACGGGATCATGCGTGCTCCTCCGTTTTTCTTTTCGCGCTATCGCCGGGGCGGTTGCTCAAAAGCTCGCCTGGCCTCTCCTCGCGCCCGATATGGAAGGCCACGACCAGACCGGCCAGTAGCAGCATTGAAGCCAGCTCTACCGCCAGAACATAGGGGCCGAACAGCGCGATACCGACCTGTTTGGCGCTAATGGCCGTGCCGTCGATGCCCTGGTCGTTAACGCTCAGAATGGCGTAAACCACCACCGCCAGCAGAATGGCGGAAAGCAGTCCCGGGCCGATCCACAGCTGTGGTTTCAGCCACTCGCGCTCCTGATCCACCACCGATTTGCCCAGGTTAAGCATCATTACGACGAAGACGAAGAGCACCATAATGGCTCCGGCGTAGACAATTATCTCCAGCGCGCCGGCGAAGTAAGCCCCCAGCGCGAAGAAGACGCCAGAGATAGCCAGCAAAGAGATAATCAGGTACAGCAGCGCATGCACCGGATTGGTGTGGGTTACCACCCTAAGGGTGGTCAGGATCGCCACGATGGCGCAGATATAAAATGCGAATTCCATTCCCGGCTCCTTAAGGTAACAGGCCTTTGACGTCGATAGGCTTAGCTTCGTTTTCCGCTTCGCCCTTATCTTTGCCGTCGATTGCCATACCCGCCATCCGGTAAAAGTTATATTCCGGGTATTTGCCCGGCCCGGAGATCAGCAGATCCTCTTTTTCATACACCAGATCCTGGCGCTTAAACTCACCCAGTTCGAAATCCGGCGTCAGCTGGATAGCGGTCGTTGGGCAGGCCTCTTCGCACAGGCCGCAGAAAATACAGCGCGAGAAGTTGATGCGGAAAAATTCCGGGTACCAGCGCCCGTCTTTGGTTTCCGCTTTCTGCAGCGAGATACAACCCACCGGGCAGGCAACCGCACACAGGTTGCAGGCCACGCAGCGCTCTTCGCCGTCCGGATCGCGGGTCAGCACGATCCGCCCGCGGTAGCGCGGCGGCAGGTAAACCGGCTCTTCCGGATACATGCGCGTTTCACGTTTGGCGAACGCATGCATGCCAATCATCCAGATACTGCGTAGTTGGGTGCCGAAACCAACCACTAATTCTTTCAATGTCATGGTTTTTTCACCCCTTATGGCATCTGCCAGAGAATGACCGCGGCGGTCACCAGCAAGTTGACAAGCGTCAGCGGCAGGCACACCTTCCAGCCGAAGGACATCACCTGGTCATAACGCGGACGCGGCAACGAGGCGCGGATCAAAATAAACATCATCATGAAGAATGCGGTTTTCAGCGCAAACCAGATGAAGGGCGGTAACCACGGACCATGCCAGCCACCGAAGAACAGCGTGACGATCAGCGCCGAAACGGTGACGATTCCGATATATTCCCCGACGAAGAACAGACCGAACTTCATGCCGGAGTATTCAATATGGTAACCATCCGCCAGCTCCTGTTCGGCTTCCGGCTGGTCGAAGGGATGGCGGTGACACACCGCAACGCCTGCGATAGCGAAAGTCACAAAACCGAAGAACTGCGGAATAACGTTCCACAGATGCGCCTGGTTATTGACGATGTCGGTCATATTAAATGAACCGGCCTGCGCCACCACGCCCATCAGAGAAAGCCCGATAAACACCTCATAGCTCAGGGTCTGGGCCGAAGCGCGCATCGCCCCCAGCAGAGAGTATTTGTTGTTACTCGACCAGCCGGCGAACAGCACCGCATAGACCGCCAGGCCCGCCAGCATCAGGAAGAACAGGATCCCGATATTCAGGTCGGCCACCACCCAACTGGGACTGACCGGCACGATGGCGAAGGCCAGCAGCAGCGAGGTGAAGGCAATCATCGGCGCCAGGGTAAAGATGACGCGATCCGAGAATTTCGGGATCCAGTCCTCTTTAAAGAACATCTTGATCATGTCCGCGACCAGCTGCAGCGAACCGCCCCAGCCCACGCGGTTTGGCCCGTAACGATTCTGGAACAGGCCCAGCAGACGACGTTCGCCGAAGCTCATAAAGGCGCCGCAGGTGACCACAACCAGCAGGATCACAATGGCCTTCAGGACGCTCAACAGGATCTCGATAACGTCCGGTGTTAACCAACTCATTGCGCAGCCTCCCTCAGGTTTTCAAGACGTGCCCCGGCAAGAACCGGCGCGATGTCGGGCATACCCATCGGCAGCCCTACCTGCCCCGGTGCCAGCCCATCGGAGAGCGCGAGCGGTAGCGTGATCGCCTGCCCTTCCCAGCTAAAGGTCAGCATGGCGCCTTCGTTAACGCCGAGCTTTGCGGCATCGGCCGGGTTAAGACGTACGGTGGCCTGCGGCATACGACTCTGGAATACCGGCGAACGGGCCGACATTTCATCGCTGCCAAACAGGTGATAATAAGGGGCGACCCGCCAGCTTCCCTCCTGCGGTGCAAA
Organism: Rosenbergiella sp. YN46; assembly: GCF_036620675.1. Lineage (NCBI taxonomy): Bacteria > Pseudomonadati > Pseudomonadota > Gammaproteobacteria > Enterobacterales > Erwiniaceae > Rosenbergiella > Rosenbergiella sp. YN46. The sequence goes on along the minus strand of NZ_JAZHEE010000026.1, from coordinate 51,799 downwards.
ACCCGCAGGAACGTCGCCGAAGTAGTCAAGCTGCCCGTCGGCCGTTTCGATCAGACGAACGCCAGGATCGCCATGACGCAGATGACCGCCCACCTCATCCTGGAATTTGTTCCAGGCCTGCGGCGAGTTCCATCCCGGCGCCCAGGCGAAAGGCACCTGAGAGCGCGGCGCTTCCGGCTGGTTGTTCCCTTCCATCGAGAAGGCGAACATCGAGTCCCGATCCTGCGGCTGGCGCGGCTCATGCACGCTGATATTGGCGCGCATGGCGGTACGACCGCTGTAGCGGTGCGGCTCGCGCGCCAGCTTCTGACCGCGAATGCGGAAAGCGGCGTCGGGGGCGGCGTCTTTCATACCCGCAAACTGGGGCAGTTGCTTAATACAGGCGTCAATCACGTGATCGAGCTGAGTCCAGTCCACCTCGCGGTTTTCCACCGTGCTGTGCAGCGAATGCAGCCAGCGCCAGCTTTCCAGCATAATCGCACTGCTGTCGTAATAGGTCGGGTCGTAAACCTGGAAGAAGCGCTGGGCACGTCCTTCATTGTTGATTACCGTACCATCGCTTTCTGCGAAGCTGGCGGCGGAAAGCACCAGATGGGCATGCTCCATAATCGCGGTACGCTGATGATCGATAACCAGCACCAGCGGCGCCTTGCTCAGGGCCGCATCGACCCGCGCCTTCGAGGCGTGGCGGTGCAGATCGTTTTCCAGCACAATGACCGCATCGGCGCTGCCGCTTTCCAGCTCGCCAAGGGCCTGATCCAGAGAGCCACCGCCGATCATACCCAGCCCCACGCTGTTGACCGCGCGGGCAACCATGGTGATGCCGACATCGGCGCCGCGCCCTTTCAGCGCTTTGGCCACGTTGGCCGCCGCCTGCAGCACCGCTTCGCTACCGGCGTTAGTGCCGGAGATAATCAGCGGTTTTTTCGCGCCGGCCAGCGCCTGCACGATAACGTCCACCTTACGACCCAGTTCCGGATCCAGCCCGTCGACCGCCGGAGCGCTGGCGTCCAGCCCGTGAGCGATAGCAAAGCCAAGACGCGCCTGATCTTCCACCGGCGCCTTATAGGTCCAGGCCGCCATATCGTCCAGGCGGGTGGCGTCCACATTAGTGATAAACAGCGGATGTTTGGCGTGCTGGCCGATATTCATGATGGCGGCTATCTGCCAGTCGGCCACCTTCTGGGCGGCGGCCATTTCGCGCGCCTTGCCCTTAATCGCCTGACGCACCGACAGCGCCACCCGGGCGCCGGTCTGAGTGATATCCTCGCCGAGGATCAGCACCGCATCGTAGGATTCGATATCACGCAGCGACGGCGTGTGAACGCCACTTTCGCGCAGCACTTTCAGCATCAGTTGAATCCGCGCCTGCTCGCCATCGGCGATACCGGTGTAGAAATTATCGGCTCCCACCAGCTCACGCAGCGCGAAGTTACTTTCAATGCTGGCGCGCGGTGAACCGATACCGATAACCTTCTTCGACTGACGCAGAATATCCGCCGCGCCCTGCATCGCCTGTTCGGCGTTAAGAGTAATCAGGTCATCGCCGCGACGCTGAACCGGCTGGCGCGGCCTGTCTTTCAGGTTCACGTAGCCGTAGCCGAAACGGCCGCGGTCGCACAGGAAGTAGTGGTTAACGCTACCGTTATAGCGGTTTTCAATGCGGCGAAGCTCGCCATAGCGCTCGCCGGGGCTGGTGTTACAGCCGATGCTGCACTGCTGGCAGATACTCGGGGCGAACTGCATATCCCACTTACGGTTGTAGCGCTCGGAGTGGGTCTTATCGGTAAAGACCCCGGTGGGGCAAACTTCCACCAGGTTTCCGGAAAACTCGCTCTCGAGCGTACCATCCTCCGGGCGACCGAAATAGACGTTGTCGTGAGCGCCATAGACCCCCAGATCGGTGCCATCCGCGTAATCTTTGTAGTAGCGCACGCAGCGATAGCAGGCAATACAGCGGTTCATCTCGTGAGAGATAAAGGGGCCGAGTTCCTGATTGCGGTGGGTGCGCTTGGTAAAGCGGTAACGGCGGAAACTGTGGCCGGTCATTACCGTCATATCCTGAAGGTGGCAGTTGCCTCCCTCTTCGCACACCGGACAGTCGTGGGGGTGGTTGGTCATCAGCCACTCCACCACGCTTTCGCGGAACTGTTTCGCCTCTTCATCATCAATAGAGATAAAGGTGCCGTCAGCGGCCGGGGTCATACAGGACATCACCAGGCGGCCGCGGGTATCTTCCGCATTCTGATACTGCTTCACCGCACACTGGCGGCAGGCACCCACGCTTCCCAGCGCCGGATGCCAGCAAAAGTAAGGAATATCAAGGCCGAGGGAGAGACAAGCCTGTAGCAGGTTATCCGCTCCGTCTACCTCATATTCTTTGCCGTCTACATGAATCGTAGCCATAGTCAGCATGCTTCCAGTTGGCCCGGCGAATACCGGGCGTTAATCAAAATTCGTAAAACCACCCTCACCCTGTCCTCTCCGTGAGGGAGAGGGGGAACCCGAGCCCGAAGGCCGGGAATCCGCTTCATCTCCCTCTCCTCTGTGGGGAGAGGGCTGGGGTGAGGGGGTTAATCACCAGCGCGTCTTTAACAGGTTGGGCTGAATGCCATTAATGGCATGCAGGTTGCTGAAGTCCTGTTTGATCCCCGCTTCAAATTCGTCGCGGAAGTATTTAATCGCACTTTGCAGAGGCTCCACCGCGCCAGGCGCGTGGGCGCAGAAGGTTTTCCCCGGCCCCAGGAAGCGGCACAGCTGTTCCAGGGTTTCGATATCCCCCGGCTGCCCTTCCCCACGTTCCAGCGCCCGCAGGATTTTCACGCTCCAGGGCAGGCCGTCGCGACAGGGGGTACACCAGCCGCAGGATTCGCGGGCGAAGAACTCTTCCAGGTTACGCACCAGAGAGACCATATTGATTTCGTGGTCGACGGCCATCGCCAGCGCAGTGCCCAGACGGCTGCCGGCTTTGCCGATACTGGCGAACTCCATGGGCAGATCGAGGTGGGCGTCAGTCAGGAAATCAGTTCCGGCACCGCCTGGCTGCCAGGCCTTGAGCTTCAGCCCATCGCGCATACCTCCAGCGTAGTCTTCCAGAATCTCGCGGGCGGTGGTGCCGAACGGCAGTTCCCAGACGCCAGGATTTTTAACCCGGCCGGAGAAGCCCATCAGCTTGGTGCCGCAGTCTTCGCTCTTACCGGCGGAGATCCCTTTGTACCACTCCACGCCGTTAGCCAGAATCGCCGGCACGTTGCACAGCGTCTCCACGTTGTTTACGCAGGTCGGCTTACCCCATACCCCGGCAGTGGCCGGGAATGGCGGTTTGGAGCGCGGGTTGGCGCGGCGTCCTTCCAGCGAGTTAATCAGCGCCGTCTCTTCGCCACAGATATAGCGGCCAGCGCCGGTATGCACAAACAGCTCGAAGTCAAAGCCGGATCCGAGGACATTTTTCCCCAGCAATCCCGCTTCGGTCGCTTCCGCGATGGCGCGACGCAGGTTCGCCGCCGCTTCAACATATTCGCCGCGCAGGAAGATATAGCCGCGATACGCTTTCAGGGCGAAGGCGGCGATCAGCATGCCTTCCACCAGCAGGTGCGGCTGCTGTTCCATCAACAGACGGTCTTTATAGGTACCCGGCTCCATTTCATCGGCGTTACACAGCAGGTAGCGGATGTTCATGGACTCGTCTTTCGGCATCAGGCTCCACTTCAGACCGGTGGAGAAGCCCGCGCCGCCGCGCCCTTTCAGGCCAGCATCTTTCACCTGAGCGACAATCTCATCCGGCGCCATACCGCCAAGCGCCTTTCTGGCGCCTTCATAACCGTTTTTACTGCGGTACTCGTCCAGCCACACCGGCTGTTGGTCATCGCGCATGCGCCAGGTGAGCGGATGGGTTTCGGGAGTCAGAATAATCTTCTTCATTTATACTGCTCCAGTAGTTCAGGGATCCCTTCCGGCGTCAGATGACTGTGAGTGTCTTCATCAATCATCATGGTCGGCCCCTTATCGCAGTTGCCCAGGCAGCAGGTGGGCAGCAGGGTAAAACGGCCGTCGAAGGTGGTCTGACCCGGTTTGATCTGCAGGTGCTTTTCAATCGCCGACTGAATGCCCTGGTAGCCGGTGATATGGCATACCACGCTATCACAATAGCGGATCACGTGGCGGCCCACCGGCTGGCGGAAGATCTGGCTGTAAAACGTCGCCACCCCTTCCACGTCGCTGGCCGGAATTCCCAGCACCTGAGCGATGGCATCAATGGCGCCGTCCGGCACCCAGCCCCGCTGTTTCTGGACAATCTTCAAGGCTTCAATGGAGGCCGCACGAGGATCCTCATAGTGATGTTTTTCGTGCTCGATCGCCTCACGCTCGGCCGCACTCAGCTCAAAAGCCTCGGTTTCTGGTTGTTGATTCTCGTGCATAATTAGCGATCCACATCTGACATGACAAAATCGATACTACCCAGATAGACAATCAGGTCTGATACCAGGCTGCCGCGGATCACCGCCGGGATCTGCTGCAGGTGCGCAAAACTCGGAGTACGCACGCGAGTACGGTAGCTCATGGTGCTGCCGTCGCTGGTCAGGTAGTAGCTGTTAATCCCCTTGGTCGCCTCCACCATCTGGAAGGATTCGTTGGCCGGCATGACTGGCCCCCAGGAAACCTGCAGGAAGTGGGTGATCAGGGTTTCGATATGCTGCAGCGTGCGCTCTTTCGGCGGCGGCGTGGTCAGCGGATGGTCGGCCTTAAACGGCCCTTCCGGCATATTGTTCAGGCACTGCTCCAGAATGCGCAAACTCTGGCGCAGTTCTTCAACTTTCAGGATAAGACGCGTGTAGCAGTCGCTGACACCACCGCCCACCGGCACTTCAAAGTCGAAGTTTTCATAACCAGAATAAGGACGCGCCTTACGCACGTCGAAGTCGATGCCCGTAGCGCGCAGACCCGCGCCGGTAGTCCCCCACTCCAGCGCCTCTTTAGCGCCATAGGCGGCAACGCCCTGAGAACGACCTTTCAGAATGGTGTTACGTATGGCCGCTTTTTCATATTCGGCCAGCCGCTTCGGCATCCAGTCAAGGAACTCGCGCAGCAGGCGTTCCCAGCCGCGCGGCAGATCGTGCGCCACGCCGCCAATGCGGAACCAGGCCGGGTGCATACGGAAACCGGTAATCGCTTCCACCAGATCGTAAATCTTCTGACGATCGGTAAAGGCGAAGAAGACCGGCGTCATTGCGCCGACATCCTGGATAAAGGTAGAGATATAGAGCAAATGGCTGTTGATGCGGAACAGCTCGGAAAGCATCACGCGGATCACGTTAACGCGATCCGGCACGGTGATGCCCGCCAGCTTTTCAACCGCCAGAACGTAAGGCATTTCGTTAACGCAACCGCCCAGATACTCGATACGGTCGGTATAGGGGATGTAGCTGTGCCAGGACTGGCGTTCCCCCATTTTTTCAGCGCCGCGATGGTGATAACCGATATCCGGCACGCAATCGACGATCTCTTCGCCATCCAGCTGCAGAATAATACGGAACGCGCCGTGGGCCGACGGGTGGTTCGGCCCCAGGTTGAGGAACATAAAGTCCTCATTTTCGCTGCTGCGCTTCATGCCCCACTCTTCCGGCTTGAAGGTCAGCGCCTCCATCTCCAGATCTTCTTTCTGTTTGGTCAGAGTGAAGGGGTCAAATTCGGTGGCGCGCGCCGGATAATCTTTACGCAGCGGATGCCCTTCCCAGGTGGGCGGCATCATGATGCGAGTCAGGTGCGGATGGCCGGTAAAGGTAATGCCAAACATCTCCCAGGTTTCACGCTCATACCAGTTAGCATTCGGGAAAATTTTGGTGAAAGTCGGCACATTCAAATCGTTTTCCGCCAGCGCCACTTTCAACATGATATCGCGGTTGCGATCGATGGAAATCAGGTGGTAGAAAACGGAAAAATCCGCGTCGGGCAAGCCTTCGCGGTGGGTGCGGAGTCGTTCGTCCATGCCATGCAGGTCGAAGAGCATGACATAAGGCTCAGGAAGCTTCCTTAAAAATTCCCCCACTTCCAGCAGCTGTTCTCTTCTGACCCAGACAACGGGAACCCCGGTGCGGGTCGCCTGGACAGTAAAGGCATCCGGCCCAAAACGGTTGCGCAGTTCGCCAATGACTGGATCGTCCAAATGATCCCGGGTTTGCCAGCCTGGCTGTGTCACGTCTTGCGCGGTTAAATCGGTCATATTGTTCACCATTGCCAACGGTTCAATGCTGACTGCCGGTCGCGACCTCGCGCTTATGGGTTTTAATATGCGAGGGGAGGTTTCACGACCGCAGACGTCGGTTAAATTTCGTCTGGTGTACGCAGGTTGGTCACGGCAATGCGTTCGCCGCGCTTACGTTCGCGCTCAGACTGCATATTGGCGCGATAAACTCCCTGGTCGCCCACGACCCAGGAGAGCGGACGACGCTCTTTGCCGATGGATTCCTGCAGCAGCATCAGCGCCTGCATGTAAGCTTCAGGGCGTGGCGGGCAACCGGGAATATACACATCCACCGGCAGGAATTTATCCACCCCCTGCACCACGGAATAAATATCATACATACCGCCGGAGTTAGCGCAGGCCCCCATGGAGATAACCCACTTGGGCTCCAGCATCTGATCGTAAAGACGCTGAATAACCGGTGCCATCTTGGTAAAGCAGGTACCGGCGACCACCATAAAGTCCGCCTGACGCGGAGAGGCGCGCAGAACCTCGGCGCCAAAGCGCGCGACGTCATGCACCGCCGTAAAGGAGGTCACCATTTCAACGTAACAGCAGGAAAGACCAAAGTTATAAGGCCACAGGGAATTTTTACGTCCCCAGTTCACCATATCGTGCAGTGCATGTTCGAGCTTGCCCATATACACGCTGCGGTGTACGTGCTGCTCGAGAGGATCGGCTACGGTCTCCTGCTTTTGCAGGGGGTAACGGTCATTCTCGCCGTTAGGATCTATGCGAGTGAGCGTATAGTCCATCTGATTGCCTCGCGGTTAGCGTTGGTGATGAGTGCGGCTGTCGGCCCGTTCCGGATTGACAAGCTCGCGGCGTGAGCGCGCGGGCGTCCAGTCCAGCGCGCCTATACGCACCAGATAAACCAGACCTGCCAGTAGCACTAAAATGAAAATTGCGGCTTCGATAAATCCTACCCACCCGCTTTCGCGGATAGAGGTTGACCATGCATAAAGATAGAGTGCTTCGACGTCGAAGATGACGAAGAACATGGCGACCAGATAGAACTTAGCGGAAAGGCGTAAGCGCGCCGATCCGACCGGATCGATACCTGATTCAAAGGGTGTGTTCTTGTGCCTTGCTCGAGCACGACCGCCCAGGAACCAGGCCCCGGCCAGCATCAGACAACACAGACCAATGGCAACAATGAAAAAGATGGCAAACGCCCAGTGGTGAGCGATGACTTCAATGGATGTTGACATACTCAAAGCTTTCTCAAAAAGTGGTGACAGAATCTCTGACTGTGCGTGTGCAGCAGATGAACACCACATTGATTTACGGGAAGGAACAAAAACCACACAATTCCTGCCACAAAGCAAACTGTAAGGCAGCTAATTATTAGGGTTTTTTACTCCTTTCTATAACCTTTTGTCAACTTTAACAAAAGTATCCACACATTAATTCACATAACACCATTCTCATTAACATTTTATGCCATATTGACCATATGAACGCGGGATACCGCCAAAAAATGCTACTGTTGAATCGAGTCCGTTACTGTGTGAAAAGGGTACTACCCTACTATTCTGGCAGGAATTGACTTAGTTTCCTCCCCCCTGAAGGGAGTAATTTCTTGATCCAGGACACGGTTTTGTTAATTCACATAAAAAAGCAGCAACAATGACGGTGTTTTTTTAACAAGAAATGCGGTGTATAAATCAGGGATCATAGAGAGAGATCAAAAAATCAGGTACGCCTGTATAAAAATAGCGCGCTTTTTCATCGCCAGCAGGCTTGCCAGCGTGGACAGGTTAAAAAATGAGCCGCCCGGATTAAAAAACCGTTTAGCGGCCTGTTTTTTATCATTACGGTAGTCAAAGTGATGCGTGTAATTGTCAGTCGTCGCCGCTATTGCCACGTGACGGCATTTCACCGCTTTCTCCACCGTTTTGATAGTAATGCCAGGAGTTGTGCTCATCACCCAACGCGCGGAAAACAGCTTCCGCCAGCTCGTTGGACGCACCATGGTGACGACACAACTGATAGCGGGTTTCCGGCAGTTGCGGCAGTCCATCGGAATGCCCCAACACGCGCAGCTCCTGGCTCATCATCTCTACAGGACGAGCAGTAATTCCCAGACCCGCCTTAACCGCCGCTTTAACCGCCGGCAGCGTAGAGGCCACGTAAGAGATACGCCAGGGAATCCCCGCTTCGTTCAGGTGTCCGACCATCATATCCCGATATGGGCTGGGTTCATCCAGCAGCACCAGCGGCACCGCCTCCCCTTTCTGGAATATATAATCGGCAGCGCAATACCAGAGCGTGGGCGAAGTACGTAACGTCAGGCAATCGGCTTGCTCCAGGCGTGAAGTCGTAACCGCCAGATCCACCTCCTGCTGGCTCAGAATCTCTGGAATGCAGGGATTGCGCTTCACCCGCACATCAATCGCCAGCCGTGGCCAGGATGAACTAATCCGGTTGAGTAAAAACGGCAGAATGGTATCTGCGGACTCATCAGAAGCGCCGATCGTCAGAACGCCCTGGAGATCGTTAAACATTAATGAACTGCACGCTTCGTCATTAAAGCGTAGGATTTTTCTGGCATACCCCAGGAGCTGGATACCATGTTCCGTCAACAGCTTGTTGCGTCCATGGCGAGCGAACAGTTCTTTACCCACCAATTGCTCAAGCCGTTGCATCTGCTGGCTGACAGCGGATTGGGTACGACAAACGGCAGCCGCAGCGGCAGCAAAGGTATTCAGATCGGCGACCGCAACGAAGGTTCGCAGCAGATCGAGATCGAGGTTAAGTATCGGACGGTTTGCATTTATCATATTTTTTCACGTAGTAGGTTGCTCTTATGGAGCTGCCCCGGTTATATTGCTGTGTATTATCAAAGAGATAACGCAATTCCTTTTGAAGCACGTCTCCGCTCAGTTCTGAAGCTGCCAGGCCCTGGCAGTCATTCTGATTTATTTATTGGGACTTCTATTCCTGGTACTGAAGATTAATGACAACATTTTTGCCGGATTCATATATTCTGTTAATCAATCCGCCACTCAAATTCTCGTTTTTATACGCTACTCCCGTCAATTAAAGTATGGAAATCATTGTCAATGCATTTAAAGAATTAACCGTTTTTACCACTTTCGGTAAATTTTACCTTTAGTAAAGCTAAACTATTCTACCCACTGACTATTTGTCAATTAATCCCTATAGATAGCGCGGACTTTGTGCATTCGAACCTTCCGACAGATAGCTGGGAACCAGGCGGGCCGCCCTGACGGAAGGTAAACATCTTATCGCAACTTTGCTTCATTTATAAGCTTTCTTGCGATTTATCTGATCTATATCTGTTTTTGAAAGCCCTGTTTCAGAGGTTATAACATCCGATAGCAACCCCACCCCATTAGAGGTATCTGAATAATTATCTATCCGTTTTATAACCTTCTATTACAAGTTCTGTTGTTTTGACCTACAGATTTTTAACCTGACGATTAATATTCGAATCTTCGCGGTTGAAAATGTTAACCGTTACTTAAGTAAAAAACAGGATAATTCTGCATGGCAGCGATCACACTTACTTCCGGATAGCACCTTAAGTAAAGCAGCCTTGCATTTAATGCTAAATGCTGCCGGATTCATTTTGTAAAAACCCAGGTTAATCAAAACATTATTTTATGCTAAGGCCGGTTTTTTTTATTATTGCGCTACCGCTGGCGCAACCACCCCGAACTAACGACTGAGCTTACTTTTCGGACTTCAAAAGCGCGCGCCGGAGGAGTACATTGACAGGCGCTGCGCTTCCACGGCCGGAAGCCGTAACAACAAAAGGTCTGATTCATGTCACCCATCGAAAAATCCCGCAAGCTCGATCACGTCTGCTATGACATCCGTGGCCCGGTTCTGAAAGAGGCGAAGCGCCTCGAAGAGGAAGGCAATAAGGTTCTTAAACTGAATATCGGCAATCCGGCACCCTTCGGTTTTGAGGCGCCGGATGAGATACTGGTAGACGTCATCCGCAATCTGCCAACAGCCCAGGGCTACTGCGACTCCAAAGGACTCTGGTCGGCCCGCAAAGCGATTATGCAGCACTATCAACAGCGCGGTATGCTGGATATTACCACCGAAGATATCTATATCGGCAATGGGGTTTCAGAACTTATCGTGCAGGCGATGCAGGCCCTGCTGAACAGCGGTGACGAGATGCTGGTGCCGGCTCCCGACTACCCGCTGTGGACCGCAGCTGTCTCGCTATCCGGTGGTAACGCGGTTCATTACCTTTGCGATGAGTCATCCGACTGGTTTCCTGACCTGGACGATATCCGCGCGAAGATTACGCCGCGTACCCGGGGGATCGTCATCATAAACCCCAACAATCCCACCGGCGCCGTCTATTCTAAAGAGCTTTTGCTGGAGATCGTAGAGCTCGCCCGCCAGCACGATCTGATCATTTTTGCCGATGAGATCTACGACAAGATTCTCTACGACGAAGCTCAGCATCACTCCATCGCCGCGCTGGCTCCCGATCTTCTGACCGTTACCTTTAACGGTTTATCAAAAACTTACCGCGTGGCGGGCTTCCGCCAGGGCTGGATGGTGCTGAACGGGCCGAAGAAGCACGCCCGCGGCTATATCGAGGGACTGGAGATGCTGGCCTCGATGCGACTGTGCGCCAACGTACCGGCCCAGCATGCCATTCAGACCGCGCTGGGCGGCTATCAGAGCATCAGCGAATTTATCCTGCCCGGCGGCCGTCTTTATGAGCAGCGAAATCGCGCCTGGGAACTGATTAACGATATTCCCGGCGTGAGCTGCGTGAAGCCAAACGGGGCGCTCTATATGTTCCCACGCATCGATCCTAAGCGCTTTAATCTGCACGATGACCAGAAAATGGTGCTCGACTTTCTGTTGCAGGAAAAGGTGCTGCTGGTTCAGGGCAGCGCCTTTAACTGGCCGTATCCGGATCACGTGCGTATCGTCACCCTGCCCCGGGTCGACGATCTGGAAATGGCCATCAGCAAATTCGACCGTTTCCTTTCCGGCTACCACCAGTGAGCCGCACAGCAGCGGAGGGATTTGCATCTTCCCTTCGCTGCCCTCACAATGGTTCAATCCCGTTTCCGGAATGATGTACTATGAGCCAGAGCCACTTTTTTGCCCACCTCTCCCGCCTGAAACTCATTAACCGCTGGCCGCTGATGCGCAACGTGCGTACCGAAAATGTCTCCGAACATAGCCTGCAGGTGGCGATGGTCGCCCACGCGCTGGCGGCCATTAAAAATCGCAAATTCGGCGGAAATCTCAATGCCGAACGTATTGCCCTGCTGGCGCTCTACCACGACGCCAGCGAGGTACTCACCGGCGATCTGCCAACGCCGGTAAAGTATTTCAATACCCAGATTGCCCATGAGTATAAGGCGATTGAGAAAATAGCCCAGCGTAAGCTGGTCGAGATGGTTCCCGAAGAACTGCGCGATATCTTCGCCCCGCTGATTGACGAGCAGCAATACAGCTCAGAGGAAAAATCGCTGGTGAAACAAGCGGATGCCCTGTGTGCTTATCTGAAATGCCTGGAAGAGCTGTCCGCTGGTAATAATGAATTTCTGTTGGCGAAAGGACGGCTGGAAAAAACCCTGGCAGAGCGCAAGAGCGACGAAATGGACTATTTCATGCAGGTCTTCGTTCCCAGCTTCCACCTGTCGCTTGATGAAATCAGTCAGGATTCCCCACTATAACACGCTTTTCCTGGGCCAGTCTTCGGCAGGCCCAATCTTGTTTTCGTCATCATCGCTCTCCCCGACCAACGCTTAATGCGGGCCGGGGAAGGCGTCAGAATGGAAAAAGTACCGGGATCAGCAGCACACAAACCACCATGACTATCAGCGTGAAGGGCAAACCAATCTTCACAAAATCGCTGAACTGATAGTTACCCGGCCCCAGCACCAGGGTATTCACCGGCGATGATACCGGCGTCATAAAGGCAGCGGACGCCGCCATGGCGACCACCATCGCAAACGGATACGGAGAAACGCCCATCGACTTCGCCGTGGCCAACGCAATCGGCGCCATCAGCACCGCCGTAGCGGTATTAGAGATAAACAGCCCGATAGTGGCGCACATCACAAACAGACAGACCAGCATCAGATGCGGCCCGTAGCCGCCGCCCAGCTCCATCAGCCCCTTAACGATCAGATCCACCCCACCGGTTTTTTGCAGCGCCAGCGCGAAAGGCATCATCCCGACAATCAGAATAATGCTCGGCCAGTGAATCGCTTTCCAGGCGCTTTCCGAATCAATACAGCGAAATTTTCCCATCAGCAGGCAGGCGATAATAGCGGCGACAGGGTTAGGAATTTCATCCGTCAGCATCAGCGCCACCATCAGCGCCAGGCAGAAGATGGCATGAGGCGCCTGGCTGTGGGCCGGCGAGGCTTCCTGTTCTTCCACCGGCAGATTAAGCACCACGAAATCGCGACTCTGCTGGCCAAGCTGGCTAATCAGCTTCCAGTTACCGACAATCAGTAACGTATCTCCCAGCTGTAGCGGCTCATCCAGCAGATTACCGGCTATTGCTTCGCCGCTGCGCTTAATTCCCACCACATTCAGTCCATAGCGACTGCGGAATGCAATCTGCCGTACCGTCTGCCCCATCAGTTCCGATTCCGGCGTCATCACTACTTCCGCCATTCCCACATCCAGCGCCTGATCGGAAAAATACTCGCCGCGCAGCACCATCGGTTCCAGCATCTGTTCGGCGCAAAACTCACGCAGATCGACTTCCGAATTGGACATATCGATTAGCAGCACATCACGCGCCCAGAATTCGGTTCCGCCGGTCGCGTTTACAATCACCCGGCGGAAGCGACGCCAGCGCTCCAGACCAATCACATTGGCGCCATAACGCTCGCGCAGTTTCAGATCGTCCAGCCGCTGGCCTATCAGCGGCGATCCGGGGCGAATCGCCAGCCGACGCGCCCGCCCGCTCAGGCGGTACTCCTTAATCAGATCCCGGAAAGTACGGCGCTTCCAGCCCTCTTTACCGTCGTCCCGCTCCCTCCCCTTCAGGGCGAAGCGCGCCACCAGCATATAACCGATGCCCAACAGCAAAATAACCACGCCTATCGGCGTCACGCTAAAAAAATGAAAGCCCTGTAATCCTTCGCGCAGCAGTTCGCTGTTCACTACCAGATTAGGGGGGGTCGCCACCAGGGTCATCATACCGCTGATAAGACCTGCGAAGCTGAGCGGCATCATCAGGCCCGAAGGCGCGATCTTCATACGTGCGCAAACGCTCAATACCACGGGAATAAAGATAGCGACCACGCCGGTTGAGCTCATAAATGCCCCCAATCCGGCCACGGTTACCATCAGCAGCACCAGCATTTTCGTTTCGCTGCTGCCCGCCACCTGCACCAGCCAGGAGCCCATTCGCGCCGCCACGCCGGTGCGCACCAGTCCCTCGCCGATAATAAACAGCGCGGCGATCAAAATAACGTTCGGATCGCTAAATCCTGAAAAGGCCTCGCTCACCGTCAGCGTACCGCTCAGCACGAAGGCAACAATCACCATCAGCGCCACGGCGTCCATACGCACTTTATCGGTCGCGAATAAAATAACGGCAATCGCCAACAGGGACAGAACCCAGATAAGTTCAGCGTTCACAACCCATCCTTGTTGAATTCACACAGACATGCATCATGCCATAAAAAAGCCCCGCCAGAAGCGGGGCCAAATCATCATTCAGTGCGTTTCCACCTGCGTTAAACCGCCGGACAAGGGCCGTATCCGCAGGGCATCCAGACGCGCGACGACGAAGTCTGCTTCATTAAGGCGCGGCGTATCCCGGGGCGCGTTAACCGCAATCATCCGGCAACCCGCCGCTAACCCTGCCTCGATTCCCGCAGGCGCGTCTTCCACCACCACACAGGATTCGGGCCGCAGCGCCAGGCGTTGAGCGCCCAGCAGATAGGCATCCGGATGCGGTTTGCCATTTGCCACCTGTTCGGCGGTAACCAATATCTTCGGCTCCGGCAAGCCCGCCGCGCGAATGCGTGCCGACGCCACCGGCAGCGAGCCGGAAGTCACGATAGCCCAGGGTACGCCTGCCGCATTCAGCTGTTCAAGCAGCGCCAGCGCACCCGGCAGAGCAATGATACCGTCAGTATCTTCGGCTTCGATTTTCTCCAGCGCGTAAAACTCGCGTTGAATGTCCGCTTCATCGCTTCCTGCCATAAAATGGCGCAGCGAGGTTATCGCCTGCTTGCCGTGAATAAAGCCCAGTACCTCGTCATGATCGATGCCGAAGCGATCGGCCCAGCGGCACCATGCCCGCTCCACCACCGGCAGCGAATTCACCAGCGTACCATCAAGATCGAACAGGAATCCCTGACACTCCACGCATTACCTCCCGGTTCAGGCGTTAATAATCTGGCTAATTTCATTAGCGCTGAGATGATACTGGCGCGGGCAGCCGTGCCAGACCTTCAGCATGCGCTGATACTTATCCCACATCGGGGTCTGGGAATTAAAACCGTGGCTGCCGGCGTCGAAGTGAGCGTAACGCCCTTCCACATTGACCATAAAGCGCACATAACCCAGAAACCGCGCTTCGGTCGCGGCATCAAAGCCCAGGAAAGTAACCCGACGTTCATCGATCTCCTGGTTATCCTTAAGGTTGCTCCATGAGACATGCAGAGCGTGGTACATCTCCATCACATCAATAATTTCACGGCAGGTCTCTTCCGTAAGCTGACCGAATTCGCGATCCAGTTCGCGCATCTGCAGCCCGTAGCCACGCTCCACGATGGTCTGCAAACGACGATAGCGCTCGGCGTTATCCGGGTCGAGCATGGTCATCATTTTGTACTGGTTCGAAAGAATCAGACGCTGGGCGTTGGTCATTTCCATTTCTTCACTCCTCAAGGCAGAGAGCCTGCGAACAATAGACTATAAAAAGAGGCACATAAATGTGCCTTCCTTTATATGCGTAATTCGGGGGGGATTACAAATCATCAAGAAAAGTTTTATCCAGCTGGCGAAACGCGCGTTTAAGGGTTTCCGCCAGCGCCTGGTAGTCGGGCTTGCCTTCTACCGGCTTCATTGCCTGCCCGGCTTCTTCCAGACGCTCCCGCACTTCGTAAAACCACTGAAGTATCGACGGCGGCAGCGGCGTGACGGAACGTTTGCCCAGCCACCACAGCCCCTGAAGCGGCAGGCTTAGCGCAAACAGCGCGGTCGCCACGGCCGGGCCTGTTTGCCCCCCCAGCGCTATCTGCCAGCACAGGGTGAACATAGCGATCGGCGGCATAAAGCGGATGGCGAAACGGGTAGCACGAATTACCCGGTTTTCGATAAAGACAGGAGCGAGACGTTTTTCCATCGGCCACGTCCCGGCGTACTGCTGACCCCGACGAAACAGGCTGACCCCGCTCACCGGGCGATTCGGGGAAGATGACATGGCTTATACCTCAAATTCACAAACAAAAAATAAAATTTTTATGCAAGATAACAACAGTAGGTGACAAGATTCAAAATGTTTTGTCATTAAGTGGCGCGATCGGGTATCCTGTGCCGGCCTTTGGTGGCCGCCTTTTGGCTCCTGTGGATTAACCATAACGGAGCGGCTGACGCCACATTTTGCGCTTTGCGCCTGTGTCTTTAGTTTACGCGAAATCGCCTGAACGCATGACTATTTCTTCGCCATGCCAAAAAAAGAACCTGGCATGACGTTAATCATAAACGCCGACGTCATCTTACGCTACGCTGAGAGACTGAATGTCGTTTTTTTAGCCACGTATATAAATAGGTACTTCCATGTCGAGTAAGTTAGTACTGGTTCTGAACTGCGGTAGCTCCTCACTGAAATTCGCCATCATTGACGCCGTTAACGGCGAAGAGCACATCTCTGGCCTGGCCGAGTGCTTCCACCTGCCGGAAGCCCGCATCAAATGGAAAATGGACGGTAATAAAGAAGAAGCCGCGCTGGGCGCAGGTGCCGCCCACAGCGAAGCGCTGAACTTTATTGTAAACACCATTCTGGCCAGAAAACCGGAGCTGTCCGCCCAGTTGACCGCTATCGGCCACCGTATCGTGCACGGCGGTGAGAAATACACCCGTTCCGTTGTCATTGACGACAGCGTTATCCAGGGTATCAAAGACTCCGCTTCTTTTGCGCCGCTGCACAACCCGGCTCACCTGATCGGCATCGCGGAAGCGCTGAAATCCTTCCCGCAGTTGAAGGACAAAAACGTGGCCGTATTCGACACCGCGTTCCATCAGACCATGCCGGAAGAGTCTTACCTCTACGCCCTGCCGTACAACCTGTATAAAGAACACGGTATTCGTCGCTATGGCGCACACGGCACCAGCCACTTCTACGTAACTCAGGAAGCGGCTAAAGTGCTGAACAAACCGGTGGAAGAGCTGAACATCATCACTTGCCATCTGGGTAACGGCGGTTCCGTTTCCGCCATTCGCAACGGTAAGTGCGTTGATACCTCCATGGGGCTGACCCCGCTGGAAGGCCTGGTGATGGGTACCCGTTCCGGTGATATCGACCCGGCTATCGTTTTCCACCTGCACGATACCCTGGGTATGAGCGTGGATCAGATCAACAAGCTGTTGACCAAAGAGTCCGGCCTGCTGGGCCTGACTGAAGTTACCAGCGACTGCCGCTATGTTGAAGATAACTACGAAACCAAAGAAGACGCGAAACGCGCGATGGACGTTTATTGCCACCGCCTGGCTAAATACATCGGCTCCTACACCGCGCTGATGGATGGCCGTCTGGACGCCGTCATCTTCACCGGCGGTATCGGCGAAAACGCCGCGATGGTACGCGAACTGTCTCTGGGCAAACTGGGCGTACTGGGCTTTGAAGTCGATCACGAGCGCAACCTGGCTGCCCGTTTCGGCAAGTACGGCTTCATCAACAAAGAAGGCACTCGCCCGGCCATCGTCATCCCGACCAACGAAGAGCTGGTCATCGCGCAGGACGCCAGCCGTCTGACCGCCTGATTCCCCACCGCCAGCCCAGCTGGCGGTGTTGTTTTGTGTCGCGCCCGCCGATTGCGGGCGCCTGCAGCAAGAGGATAAATCGTGTCCCGTATCATCATGCTTATTCCAACCGGAACCAGCGTCGGCCTGACCAGCGTCAGCCTCGGCGTGATCCGCGCTATGGAGCGTAAAGGCGTTCGCCTGAGCGTCTTCAAACCCATCGCCCAGCCGCGCAGCGGCGGCGATGCGCCTGACCAGACCACCAATATCATCCGCGCTAACTCCGACCTGCCGGCCGCCGAGCCGCTGCGCATGAGCCACGTCGAATCGTTGCTATCCAGCAACCAGAAAGACGAGCTGATGGAAGAGATCATCGCCAACTATCACGCGAACACCAAAGACGCGGAAGTGGTGCTGGTTGAAGGCCTGGTACCGACCCGCAAACACCAGTTCGCCCAGTCTCTGAACTATGAGATAGCCAAAACGCTGAATGCGGAAATCGTTTTTGTGACCGCCCCGGGTACCGACACACCGGAGCAGATCAAAGAGCGTCTGGAACTGACCCGCAGCAGCTTCGGCGGCGCGAAGAACACTAACATCACCGGCGTTATCGTCAACAAGCTGAACGCGCCGGTTGACGAGCAGGGCCGTACTCGCCCGGATCTCTCAGAGATCTTCGACGATTCTACCAAAGCCCAGGTCATTCACATCGAACCGAAACAACTGCAGGAAACCAGCCCGCTGCCGGTGCTGGGCGCCGTGCCGTGGAGCTTCGATCTGATAGCCACCCGCGCCATCGATATGGCTCGCCACCTGAATGCCGACATTATCAACGAAGGCGACATCAACACCCGTCGCGTGAAATCCGTGACCTTCTGCGCCCGCAGCATTCCCCATATGCTGGAGCACTTCCGCCCTGGCTCCCTGCTGGTGACTTCCGCTGACCGTCCCGACGTACTGGTCGCCGCCTGCCTCGCCGCCATGAACGGCGTTGAGATCGGCGCCCTGCTGCTGACCGGCGGCTATCAGATGGATGAGCGCATCGCTAAGCTGTGCGAACGCGCCTTCAGCACCGGCCTGCCGGTCTTTATGGTGAACACCAACACCTGGCAGACCTCGCTGAGCCTGCAGAGTTTCAACCTCGAAGTACCGGTGGATGACCACGAGCGTATCGAGAAGGTTCAGGAATATGTGGCCAGCCACATCAGCCAGGCGTGGATCGACTCTCTGACCGCCACTTCCGAACGCAGCCGTCGCCTCTCTCCGCCGGCCTTCCGCTACCAGCTCACCGAGCTGGCGCGTAAAGCGGGTAAGCGCGTGGTGCTGCCGGAAGGCGACGAGCCGCGTACCGTCAAAGCGGCTGCCATCTGCGCACAGCGCGGCATCGCGACCTGCGTACTGCTGGGTAACCCGGATGAGGTGAACCGCGTTGCGGCTTCTCAGGGCGTTGAGCTCGGCGCCGGCATCGAAATCGTCGATCCGGATGTCGTGCGTGAAAGCTACGTCGCTCGTCTGGTCGAGCTTCGTAAGAACAAGGGCATGACTGAAGCCGTCGCTCGTGAACAGCTGGAAGACAACGTGGTGCTGGGCACCATGATGCTGGAGCAGGACGAAGTCGACGGTCTGGTGTCCGGCGCGGTTCATACCACCGCCAACACCATCCGTCCGCCACTGCAGCTGATCAAAACCGCTCCGGGCAGCTCGCTGGTTTCCTCCGTGTTCTTTATGCTGCTGCCGGAACAGGTTTATGTTTACGGCGACTGCGCAATCAACCCGGATCCGACCGCCGAGCAGCTGGCTGAAATCGCGATTCAGTCCGCCGACTCCGCCGCCGCTTTCGGCATCGAGCCGCGTGTGGCGATGCTCTCCTACTCCACCGGTAACTCCGGCGCGGGCAGCGACGTAGAAAAAGTGCGTGAAGCCACCCGTCTGGCGCAGGAAAAACGCCCGGATCTGATGATCGACGGCCCGCTGCAGTACGACGCCGCCGTAATGGCCGACGTAGCTAAATCCAAAGCGCCGAACTCTCCGGTTGCTGGTCGCGCTACCGTCTTCATCTTCCCGGATCTGAACACCGGTAACACCACTTACAAAGCCGTACAGCGTTCTGCCGACCTGATCTCCATCGGGCCGATGCTGCAGGGTATGCGTAAGCCGGTGAACGATCTGTCCCGCGGCGCACTGGTCGACGATATCGTCTACACCATCGCGCTGACCGCGATTCAGTCCACCCAGCAGTAAGCTGTGGCGCGCTGATTTCCGGGCCGCCCTTCGGGGCGGCCCGGACGTTTCTGACTCCTGAATCCATTCCCCGTCACACTTTCTATTTCCGCCTTTTCCCTTCGGCGCCAAATATGACCTGAATCAGTTCACCTGCGCGCACAACGGAAAAAACTGTATCGTCTTTAGCTATTCATGCTACTTCAATAAGGAGACGATATGGAAAATCACACCCTGACGCCCGCAGAGCGCGTTGGCCCCGGCGCCTGGCTGGCGCTGGCGTTCGCCGCCCTCTTCTTTTCTGGCCTGCTGGGGGGAAATCAGTGGTATGGCGTATTTGATTTCACCACGCTGAACGGCGCCTTCGGCAAAGTGGTGAGCGGCGTAGGAACGAACGGCGAAGCCCTTACTACTACCGCCAGCACCTTTCGTGGCACCGGCGGTCACGGCGCTATGGATGGCTTTCTGTTCGCCCTGGGGCTGATTCCTGCGGTGATGTTCGCTCTGGGCATGATCAACGTTCTGGAGCATTACGGCGCCCTGCACGCTGCGCGCCGTCTGCTGACGCCGCTGTTGCGCCCGCTGCTGGGACTACCCGGCAGCGCGGGACTGGCGCTTATTGGCAGCCTGCAAAGCACCGATGTCGGCGCCTCTCTGACCCGCAATCTTCAGGATGAAGGCGAAATCGACGAAGATGAGCGCGATGTCTTTAGCATGTTTCAGTTCTCCGCAGGAGCGATGATCACCAACTTCTTCTCCTCCGGCGCTATCCTTTTCACCCTGATGCTGGCGGACGGTACGCCTGCGGTTCCCACCTCTATCGGCGCCTGCGTGGCTGTGATGTTCATCATGAAAATTTTCGGCGCCAACCTGCTGCGCCTGGCGCTGAAATTGCAGCGCCGCAAACCACAAAGCGCACAGGAGGAGAGCTGATGAGCGGCCCAACCCAAAACCCGGTAATTACCGATATCTTTGTCGCCGGTGCTCGTAAAGGCTGGAATATCGCCACCACCAGCACCCTGCCCAATGTGGTGATGGCCTTTATTCTGATTAAGGCACTGGAAATTACCGGCGCCCTGAAAGGGCTGGGGCTGATATTCGCCCCGCTGATGGGGCTGTTTGGCCTGCCAGGCGAGGCTGCCGCGGTACTTATCGGCAGTTGGATGTCGATGGGCGGCGGCGTGGGCGTCGCTATCGGGCTGTTTGATAAAGGCATTTTAACCGGCGAACACCTCGCCATCCTGGCACCGGCCATCTATCTGATGGGATCTCAGGTTCAGTATCTGGGCCGTATTCTGGGGGTAACCGGCACCCGGGGTAAACGTATCCCGCTGATGATTATTATCTCGGTCATTAATGCGCTACTGGCGATGCTGCTGATGCGCGTCATTCTGTAATGGAGTCGTAATATGGATTTGGA
Source organism: Rosenbergiella sp. YN46 (assembly GCF_036620675.1). Taxonomy (NCBI): domain Bacteria; kingdom Pseudomonadati; phylum Pseudomonadota; class Gammaproteobacteria; order Enterobacterales; family Erwiniaceae; genus Rosenbergiella; species Rosenbergiella sp. YN46. The sequence goes on along the minus strand of NZ_JAZHEE010000026.1, from coordinate 30,971 downwards.
GCGTTACTTTGCTGAACTGGGCCATCTGGTTAACATTGACTGCGGCACCCATACGCCCGAAGGCGTGGCAAGGGTAGCCGATATTCTCGCCGAACTATGGCGCGACGAAGGCTGGAGGTCAAAACCGTTAACCTTGGGGATAGCGTCGGCCCCGGGCTGTTCGTCACCAACCGTCCCGATGCCGAACGCTACGATCTGCTGCTGATCGGCCATCTCGATACCGTTTTTCCGCCGGGTACCGTCGCTCTGCGTCCCCTGACCCGGGATGCGGAACGGGCTTACGGCCCGGGCGTTTCCGATATGAAAAGTGGACTGCTTAATATTCTGTGGGCAATACGTCAGTTGGAGCAACAGCATAAGTCCCGGCTCGCCATCGCCGTCATGATGAACCCGGACGAAGAAACCGGCTCTGAACACTCCCGTGAATGGATCGAGCAATGTGCGCGCCGCTCTCGCGCGGTACTGGTCTGCGAATCCGCCCGTGCCAATGGTGCGCTGGTGAAGGCCCGCAAAGGCATGGCTGGGTACCGGATAAGCTTCAGCGGCGTTGCCGCCCATGCCGGGAATGAGCCGGAAAAAGGACGTTCCGCCATCATAGCCCTGGCGAAAGCGGTGCTGGCCTTGCAGGCGCTGGCCGATCCGGAATCCGGCACCACGCTGAACGTCGGGGTAATAAGCGGCGGCGATGCCGGCAACGTGGTAGCGGCCCATGCCGAAGCGGAAATCGATCTGCGCTTCTGGCACAACGAGGAGTATCAGCGGGTGGATCACGCGCTACGCGCCCTGTGCGCCCGTGGGTTACTGGAAGGCGTTACCGTTCAGGTCTCCCTGGTGACTCACAAACCCGCCATGGCCCCGGTACCAGGCACGGATGCGCTGATGCAACTTGTCGAGCAGGCCGGTGCCGACGAAGGGATAGATATCCACTGGCAGTCGGTAGGCGGCGGCAGCGATGCCAATCACACCGCGGCACTGGGGATACCGACGCTTGATGGCCTGGGGCCTATCGGCGCCGGGTTCCACAGCCCGGCGGAATATCTGGAAATCGCCAGTATCGAACCGCGTATTCGCCTGCTGCGCCGGGTGATGGAGTTACTGTAAGTGGAATGAACATCCCCCGCCTGAGGCGGGGGAGCTGTTACAGCAGTTCACGTGCCGCCGCGACGATATCCTGGGCCGTCAGACCATATTCCTGTTGCAGAAACGCCTGGGTTCCCACCTGGCCATAACGTCCCTTCACCCCCACGCGCCGCATCGGAGTCGGGCAGGACTCACCCAACACTTCGGCGACGGCTGAGCCCAGACCATTATTGATACTGTGATTCTCACAGGTTACGATACGCCCCGTCTGCCGCGCATACCTGATAATCAACTGACGATCGATGGGCTTAAGCGTAAACATGTCGATCACGGCGGCGCTCACCCCCTGCTGTTCCAGCAATTGTGCCGCCTGACGCGCCTCGGCGACCATAATACCGTTAGCAATAAGCGTGACATCCTGCCCGTCGCGCAACACATTGCCTTTACCGATAGTAAACTGGCTTCCCGGTTGATAAACGGTAGCAGCCTGCTTGCGGATAGTACGCAACCAGCAGAATCCCTCCATATCGATCAATTGCTCCAGCAGCCCGCGCAACATGACCGCATCCGTCGCCTCCAGAACCACGGCATGCGCCAGACCGCGTACTATCCCCATATCCTCAAACGACATATGGGTACCGCCATTATGACAGGCCGTCACCCCCGCATCGGAAGCAATCACCTTGACGCTGTTACGCTGGTAATCCAGCGCCATAAACAGCTGATCAAAGCAGCGACGGCTGGCAAAGGCGGTAAAAGTATGAAAAAAGGGACGACGCCCGGTCAGCGCCAGTCCTGCCGCCACGCCAACGGCATTGGCTTCCATAATGCCGCAGTTGATAACGTGCTGTGGATAGTCGCGCTGCACGCTGTCCATCGCCATTGAGCTCATCAGATCCGCCTCCAGCGCGATAATGCCGCTTTGGGCCTCGATCTGCTCCGTGACAAACTGCGCATAAACGCGGCGCATCTCCACGCTATCTGTTCCGCCATGAACGGCAACCTTAATCATTGATAACCTCCAGCTCTCTGACAGCCTGCTCCAGCGCCATCCGCATTTCCTTATTGAGTCGCAGATGGTGGGAATTACTCAACGCCTCGAGGCAGGGTACCCCTTGCCCTTTTCGGCTATCCAGAATGATTAATCGCGGACGTTCATCCGCTACGCTACCTGACTTCGCCGCCTGATGCAGCGCCGCGATATCATCCCCCTTCACGGTCAGCACTTCGAAGCCAAAAGCGCGAAACTTTGCCGCCAGATCGAAGGGACGGATAATGTCATCCAGCTCACCGTCCAGCTGTTGCTTATTCCAGTCAACAAAGACCAGCAGATTGTTCAGACAGTGGTGGGCGATAAACTGAAAGGCTTCCCAGCACTGCCCTTCATTCAGCTCACCATCGCCAACGATACAGAACACCCGATTTGAACGATTCGCCAGCTTATGAGAAAGCGCTATCCCGGCCGCAATAGAGATCCCCTGCCCCAGCGAACCGGTCGTGGCATCCACACCCGGGGTTTTTAGTCGATCGGGATGGCTCGGCAGGCGGGTACCGTTCTGATTTAACGTCGCCAGCGCCTCCAGCGGAAAAAATCCCTTCAGCGCCAGCGTGCTGTAAAGCGCCGGCCCGGCATGCCCTTTCGACAGCACGAAATAGTCGCGTTCCGGCCAGTCGGGTCTGGCGGGATCAATACGCATCACGTCACCGTACAGCACCGCCAGAGTCTCTACGACCGACATGCTGCCGCCATAATGACCAAACCCAAGATGGTTCAGCATTTTCAGTGTCTCAATACGAATGGCTCGCGCCAGGCGCGTGAGTTCGCTATCCGACATCATCATTTAGCTCCTCCTCTCTCCTCGTGATTGCTGCTACGTACCGGTTTACCCTTCATCAGAAAAGCCACCGCCACCAGCAGCACAAACACCGCCACCACCGCGCCGGTAATCTGTAGCGGCGACAGCCAGCGTGCCAGATTCCCCAGGACAATCCCTACGACCCCAAAATCGGCATCCGAGAAGGTGGTATTGGCAAACCCCAACGCACCCAGTACCGGCAGCAGCAGCACCGGCAAAAAGGTAATCAAAAGACCGTTAGCAAAAGCGCCCAGCATGGCGCCGCGCCGCCCGCCCGTGGCATTGCCGAAAACGCCCGCCGTGGCGCCGGTAAAAAAGTGCGGAACCACCCCAGGCAGGATCAGTACCAGCCTGAACTGGCCCAGCAGAAACAACCCCACGAGGCCGCCGAGAAAGCTAAACAAAAAGCCAATCAGTACCGCATTAGGGGCATAGGGATAGACCACCGGGCAGTCCAGAGCCGGGCGGGCATTCGGCACCAGCTTCTCGGAAAATCCGGTAAAGGCCGGAACGATCTCCGCCAGAATCAACCGCACGCCCTGAAGGATGATGAATACCCCGGCGGCGAAGGTAATAGCCTGAATAATGGCGTAGACCAGGAAGTTTTGACCGGCACTAAGTTCGCCTTCGACGTAGTCTCGCCCGGCGCACACTGCCAGAATCATGTAGATGACGATCATCGTCAGCGAGATGGAAATAGAGCTATCACGCAGAAAGCTCAGGTTCTTTGGCAGGTTCATCTCTTCGGTCGAACGCGATCCTCTGCCGCACAGGCCGCCTATCCACCCCGCCAGCACATAGCCAAGGGTTCCGAAGTGACCAAAAGCAATATCATCATTACCGGTGATACGCCGCATATAGCGCTGGGCCAGCGCCGGGAAAAAGGCCATCACCAGACCTAACAGCAACGATCCGGTAAATACCAGCGCCACCCCTTCAAAACCGGCCACCGTCAGGATGACGCTAATCATGCAGGCCATATAAAAGGTGTGGTGGCCGGTCAGGAAGATAAACTTCAAGCGGGTAAATCGCGCCACAACAATATTCGCCACCATCCCAAATGCCATGATCAGCGCCGTTGATGCGCCATACTTATCAAGCGCGATAGAGACTATCGCTTCATTATTGGGAATGATGCCCTGAATATTAAATGCATGCTCAAAGATTCCACCCAGCGGATTTAACGAACTGACCAATACCGTTGCTCCGCCGCCTAACACCACAAAACCCAAAATTGTTTTTATGGTGCCTTTTACTACATCAGAAAATCCTTTTTTTTGCGCCAGCAGTCCAATAAGAGCGATAACACCCACCAGAATTGCAGGCACTTTTAATATATCGACGATGAAACTCAGCATAATTCCACCCGATGTTCAGAAGTTATTTCAGGAAAAGTAGGCACGCAGCCGCGCTTCCAGCTCATTGATATCGATGATATTATCGATAATCACCAGTTTGTCTTCCGGTACGCTGGCGCTGGCGGCAATATCTTTCGCCATCACGAACAGGTCGGCCGCATCTGCGGTAGCAGAGGCCAGATCGGCATGTTCTACCTCCGCCTCTATTGCCATTTTTTTTAGTATTTTTTTGATATTCATCTCGACCATAAAACTACTGCCGAGTCCTGAACCACACACCGCCATAATCTTCATCATTATTCACCTTGTTTTTGGGTAACAGAAATGTATGCCGCAGATAATTACAGCAAATAAATTACGCGCTATTTATTTAGTATCCGGCGATAATCGCCTTTATTTCTTCCCGGCTGCTCGCCGAATGAAGCCGGGCCAGATCGGCGGCGTTCGAAAAAAGCTCCGCCAATGCCGCAAGCGCATCAATATGGCTATGGTTATCAGCCGCCGCCAGTAAAATAATCAAATCCACGGGATCATGTTCAGCGCTGCCAAATACCACTCCATGCTCCAGCTTTAATAGCGCCAGCCCGGTAGCCAACGCCCCTTCTTCCGGGCGGGCATGGGGCATGGCCAGACCGGGTGCCAACACAAAGTAAGGCCCCAACTGGCGGTGCTGCTCCTGAATAGCCTCAAGATAATCTGGCGTGATTACGCCGGTTTCCAGTAATGGTCGCGCACAGTACGCCAGGGCCTGCTGCCAGTCGTCCATCCCCTTTGCCAGTTGAATGGTGGTGTCGTTCAGCCAGCGACTCAGCATTTTCACCTCCCGAACCTCCGTTGCGGAATGGACAAACTTTATGCAAGCCATTCGCCCATGACTGTGAGAAATATCACAAAAGATAGCGCTATCATCCAGAACGATCGTCATTTGTGATAGCGCTATCAAAATCATGCATTAGTACGAAAAGAGAGAAAAAAAGGGGTGTTACGACGTATACTTGCGGAAGTTCCCAACGCCACGGCGCAAGCGGGAATGCCGGATAACTTACGGGTTGTAAAGCAGGAATCAGCATGTCGATAACCAGAAAGCGACGCGGCACTGGCAGAGTGACGCTCGCAGATGTGGCCCAACAGGCAGGTGTGGGCACCATGACCGTTTCACGAGCGCTACGCACGCCAGAACAGGTTTCAGAAAAGCTGCGGGAAAAAATTCAGGCTGCCGTTCAGGAACTGGGATACACCCCTAATCTGACGGCAAGCGCTCTCGCTTCAGCTTCTTCGCGTACCATTGCCATGGTCGTGCCCAATTTGGCGGAAGCGGGCTGCTCAGAGATGTTCGCCGGATTACAACAGGTGTTGCATCCCGCTGGCTACCAGATCATGCTGGCCGAATCGCGTCACCGCCTGGAGCGCGAAGAAAAGTTGCTGGAAGCGCTAATGGCCTCTAACCTGGCCGCGGCTATTCTGCTTAGCGTTGAGCATCGTCCGACGGTAAGAAACTGGCTGACTCAGTCTGAAATTCCGGTGCTTGAGATCGGTGCAACCTGCCACGATCCCATTGATATGAATATCGGTATCGACAATGTTACCGCCATGTTTGAGCTCACCCAAATGCTGATAAAGCGGGGTTACCAGAATATCGGGTTACTTTGCGCCCGTCAGGAACAGTGGATTTTTCAGCAGCATCTCCAGGGCTGGTATAAGGCAATGCTCAAACACCATCTCTCTCCCGGACGCGTCATCAATGCCGCGGCCGCGCCAAATTTTTCGACCGGCGCGGCTCAACTTCCGGAGTTTCTGTTAGCCTGGCCAGAGCTGGAGGCGCTGGTGTGCGTCTCTGATGAACTGGCCTGCGGAGCTCTCTGGGAATGTCAACGACGACGCATACGGGTGCCGGAGGATCTGGCGATTGTCGGATTCGGCGACAGCGACGCCAGTCAGGTATGCCAGCCCCGGCTCACCACCGTGGCGGTGCCGCATTATCAGATTGGCGTGGCGGCAGGACAGGCCTTACTGGCGCGCTTCACTGGACAAACGCCGACAAGCGGCGCGCCGCTGACGCCAACGCTCCGCCTGCGGGAAAGCTGTTAGCCAGGTTATTCTGCTGGCTGTTCGCTGTCCGGCTTCTGTTCCGATGCCTGCTCCGGGAGTTTTTCCTTTTCCGCTTTCGCTGGCTTCTCGCTACGCTCCTTGCGCGACTCATTACCGGCATTGCGGCTCATCCATAACGCCAGCGCCTTCAGGGAATCAGGCGTAAATTCGTCGCAGCGGGCAGTAATCTCTTCCGGCGACATCCAGCGTACCTCGCTGACTTCCTCTTCCTGGAGCGCAAACGGCCCGTGGGATACGCAGCTGAACAGCCCGCCCCAGACCCGGCAGTTTTGATCTTCAAAGTAGAACTGCCCGTGTTCGGCAAAAGGGACTCCGGCAATACCCAGTTCCTCTTCCGCCTCGCGTTTGGCCGAATCCAGCATCTGCTCGCCCGCCATGACTACGCCTCCTGCGGTAGCGTCCAGCATACCGGGCAGGAAATCTTTGGTATCAGTACGGCGCTGCACCAGAATCTTGCCCATGCCATCGTGCACCACAATATAGGTCGCGCGATGACGCAGGCACTGCGCTCGCATTTGTTCACGGCTGGACTGCGCGATGACTTCGTTATCTTCGTTGACGATGTCAACCCATTCCGTGCCAGTTTGACTCTGCTCCACCATCGGGAAACCTTATTTTGCTCTGGGCGCTCTGACGGCGCGTTAATGGTCAGGCTATGCCTGGTCGTCAGTCAAATTACGGTGTTATATCCTGCTGCGCAATAAGCGCGTTATCTTCAAGGCTATAAACGCTCAGAAGTGCATCATCCAGCATCCCATAACTGGGCGCAAAGCCCCCTTTAGGGATACTGACCGAGCCGGGATTGAACACGAAAATCTCACCGCGGCGCTCCGCCAGCGGAATATGAGTATGACCGCTGGCCAACACGTCGCCTGCCGCCAGGGAGGGCAGCTTATCCGGATGATAAAGATGACCGTGCGTCAGGAACAGCCGTCCGTTCGCCAGCAAAACCTGCTGCCAGGGGGCGGTGATGGGAAAATCCAGCAGCATTTGATCCACTTCGCTGTCACAGTTGCCGCGCACGGCGATGATTTTCGCCGCCGCCTCGTTAAGACGCTCCGCCACCCGGGCCGGCTGATAACCTTCCGGCAGCGCGTTGCGCGGACCGTGGTTAAGCAGGTCGCCCAGCAAAATCAGCCACTGTGCGCCGCTGGCGGCAAAACGTTCCAGAACCTTATCGGTAGCTGGCAACGATCCGTGAATATCCGATGCGAACATCAGTTTCATTCCACTTACACCTGTGTAAATCAGACAGGGGATAATAATAACGGATTTTTTAACACGGTTCAGCCCGTAGCCGCCTTTGCCGATAGTGCGACAAAGCGCTGAACTGAAGCACGCTGCCACTGAAATTCCGCATATCCGACCAGGTCCGGCGGCACCGCATCGCCATGCATCACCAGCCGGTTGAGCATTAGCGCCAAATCGCTGTCGGCGATACACCATTCGCCGAACAGATTTTGCTGGCCGGGTGCCAGTAACGACTGCGCAAGGCCAAACAGACTGTCCGCTTCACGCAGCACGCTTTCATCAAGGGGAGGACACCGGCTGCCTGCGAAAATAACCTCGGTAGGCCGTGCGGCGCGCAGCCCGGCAAGGCCGCTACGTAACCAGGCCTGGATCTGTCGCGCCTGGGCGCGTTTTTCGCGATCGAACGGATACAGCCGCTCCCAGGTCGGGGGAGCAAACCGCTCTTCCAGGTATTCATCAATCGCCGACGATTCACTCAGGACAAAACCGTCAATCTCGAGCAGCGGCACCCGCCGGGTTAACCCATAACCGGGCCACGTCGGCTTCAGGTTCGCCTGGCGTTCAAGATCGACGGTTTGCAGAGTGAAAGGAATCCCTTTCTCCATCAGGGCAACGTAAACCGACATCACCCAGGGGCTAAAAAAGTGGGCGTCGCTCCATAGCGTTATCGCAGGCTGATTCATGGCATTCTCACTGATTACTGGAGTCAATAATGTATCCTGGCTCAGGCCGCACGAAAATGCCCGGCCCTCACAGAAGAATCAGCCAAATCCCGACGCCGCGCAACTACGACTGTTGCGCTTCCTGCACAGCATGCGTTTTTGCGTCTTGCTGGCTTTGCCAGATAAACCACAGAGCGATAGCCAGGCAAATGGCCGCCAGCACCCGATTGGTGGAGAAAGGAATGGCGCTGTTGCCCAACCAGCCAAAGCTGTCGATGATAATCGACATACTGAGCTGCCCCAGTATGACCGCCACCGTCGCCAGGGCCGTTCCTATCCGCTGTACGGCAAAGACCATGGTCAGCACATACACCAGGCCGAGCAGCGACCCCAGCAACTGCCACTTGGGAACATCCAGCAGCGTCACGGCATGGGGCGGCTCGAAAAAGATAACCAGTATCGCGCTGACCAGGGTGCCCACCAGGAAGGTCAGAAACGCCGTGCGAATGGCGCCCTGGCTGGCCCCCAACCGGGCGTTCACCGCAGCCTGAACGCTAAGAAACGCGCCACCCGCCAGCGCAAGTAAAGTCATTATCACAATCATCGTTAACGTCCTCCGGCAATCAGTACCAGCGCGGCAGCAACAAACGCCAGCGCAATCAGTTTTTTCCCGTTCACCGGGCGTCGTTCAGCACCAAACCACCCAAAATGGTCGATCAGCAGGCTTTTGGTTACCTGGCCTGCCAGCACGCCGGTCATCAATAGCGTAATGCCGATAATCGGCGTTGCCACGGTCAGAATAATGACGTAGAGCGGCCCCCAGATGCCGCCGGTTAGCTGCCAGCCAGGAGACGCCAGGAAAGAAGCTGGCTTACGAGGCCCCCAGAACAGCATTAACAGGCCAGCCAGCACAGCCTCTATACCAAACAGACTCAGCGTGGCCCAGTAGTGCCCCACTTTCTCCCCGAGCGGGCCGAGCAACCCGGCCTCTACGGAGAGTCCCATCCCGGCCAGAATGACCAAAAATACCGCCAGTAATTTCATTGTCAGTACACCTGTTTCTCGAAAGAGGCCGATATTAGCCAGGGGCATCTGTTCTAAAAACAGGATAAACTACACAACACCTTTGCGATTTTTGCATAAATGGAGCAACCATGAGCGTGGATATCCGCAGCATGCGGCTGTTTGTCGCGGTACTGGAAACGGGCAATTTTTCGCAGGTCGCCCGGCGGGAAAATATGTCCCCTTCTTCGGTATCACGGATCATTCAGCAACTGGAAAGCGAGCTTGGCGCCCAGTTGCTGTACCGTAATACCCGCGCCATTGTCCCGACCGACATCGGCCGCCTGTACGGCCAGACTTTCCGCGCCATGCTCAGCGAACTGGATGAAACTACCCGCCGGGTTCATGAACGAGAAGGCTCTCCCGGTGGCCTGGTACGCATTAACGCGCCAGTGGTCTTCGGCCAGAAGCATATCGCCCCCTGGCTGGGTGAGCTGTGGCGACAATGGCCCAATCTGAAAATAGAGCTGACCCAGACTGATGAATTTATCGATCCGCTGGCCGATGCCGCCGATCTGCTGTTTCGTATCGGCCCGCTGGCGGATTCTGGTGCACACGCTCGTATCGTCGATCGCTCCGAGCTGCTGCTGGCGGCCAGCCCGCGCTATCTGGCACGCCATGGCATTCCTGACAGCCCCCAAAGCCTAATGACTCACAACTGCCTGGTCTATAAGGGCGCGATGGGGCTTCAGCGCACCTTCTTTTCCCGCCCGGGCGCGGAACCCCAGATCATGACGCTGAACGGCACGCTGACCTCCAACAACGCTGAAACCCTGGTTAATGCAGCGCTTAGCGGCGCCGGTATTATCATGATGCCCGACTGGCAAATCGGCGAACTGTTACGCAGCCGTCAACTGGCGCTGTTGCTGCCGGACTATACGGTTTCCACCCACCAGGATCCGCCGCTGATCGCCATGCTGTATCCCCATACCCGCTATCTTTCGCTCAGCGTTCGGACAGTCATCGACTTCTTTATCGAACGCTTCGGTTCCCCCCCCTACTGGAAACTGTCCGGAGATAAACGCCAGTGGTGCTGGCAGCCCGACAATGGCATCTAGGTTTATAGTGTGATTTCAGCCTGTTACGCAGGCTTGTTATCTAATCAGGCTCTTCTATGATGGAAAGAGGAGCGCGTTCCCGTTCAGGAGGGCCCATGAAAATCGTCATTACCGGCGGCACCGGACTGATTGGCCGCCATCTCGCGCCGCGTCTGCTGAGCCTGGGTCATGAGATTACGGTCGTCACCCGTACCCCTGAGCGCGCACGCGGTCTGCTCGACCCGCGCATCAGCCTGTGGAAAGGCTTATATGACCAGACCTCTCTGGACGGTTTCGATGCGGTTATCAACCTGGCAGGAGAACCCATTGCCGACCGGCGCTGGAGCTCCGCCCGTAAAGAGCGGCTGTGTCAGAGCCGCTGGCAGACTACCGAGCGTCTGGTGGCGCTGTTTAAAGCCAGCGCCAGACCGCCCGCCATTCTGATTTCCGGCTCCGCTACCGGCTATTACGGCGATCTCGGCGAAGTGGTGGTCACCGAAGAAGAACCGCCGCACAACGAATTCACCCATAAGCTCTGCGCGCGCTGGGAGCAGATTGCCTGCCAGGCCCAGAGCGACCAGACCCGGGTTTGCCTGCTGCGTACCGGCGTGGTACTGGCCCCCGAAGGCGGTATTCTCGGTAAGCTGCTGCCGCTATTTCGCGCCGGGCTTGGCGGCCCCAGCGGCAGCGGACGTCAGTACCTGCCGTGGATCCATATCGATGATATGGTCAACGCCGTTATCTGGCTGCTGGATAACAATCTGCGCGGCCCTTTCAATATGGTCTCGCCCTATCCGGTACGCAATGAGCAGTTTGCCCATACCCTGGGTCACGTGCTGGGCCGACCGGCCCTGGTACGTGCGCCGGCCTTTGCTATTCGGATGCTGATGGGAGAATCTTCAGTGCTGGTTCTGGGCGGGCAGCGGGCATTACCCAAACGGCTGGAAGCGGCGGGCTTCGGTTTTCGCTGGTACGATCTGGAAGAGGCGTTACAGGACGTGCTGGCTCAGACCTCCTCCAGATAGCAATTACTCCTGACGTGTCGGCTCACCGGCCGGCGCGCGTTGCCGGGCCCGCGCTGGCTGCGGCACACGAATAATAAAGGTCAGAACTCCGGCAAACAGATACAGCCCGGTATAGGCCCATACCACGCCCACAATATCGAAAAACGGCAGCAGCGCCGAGGCAATGGCCGGAGCCACAAAGTTGCTCAACCCGGCGGAAAGGTTATAGACAGAGACCGCCGCCCCCTTGTGATTCGGCTCCAGGGTCGGAAATACCGCCGTCATCGGCACAAAAGCCGCCACAAAGATACCGAGCATCACCGCCGGCACCATCGCCATCCAGTAATTGTGGCCGAACCAGAGCGGCACGTAGTAGAAGGCCAGGCTGGAGATTGCCATCCCCAGACATCCGAACCAGCGCACTTGCCGGATCCAGCCAATATACTCTCCGGTAATTCCCCAAAAGATATTGGTAAAAATGGTCACGAAGAAAAAGACCGCCCAAATCTGCAGCCACTCTGAAATGGTAAAGCCCAGCCGGTCAACGAACAGCAGCGGCATAATCACCGCAAAGCCAAACAGCGACAGGGTGTTGATAATGCGGATCAGGCAGGCATAGAACACATCGCGATTAACAAACAGAATAGTGACCGCCCGTGACAACTCGGTCATTTTATCGCGCAGCGGCAGATTTACCCGGGAACGATCCACTTCCACATTCCGCAGACTGAAGAAAGCGATTATTCCCCCACAGGCCACCCAGGCGATGGCGAACCATAGCGTACCGGTTTCGCCCATTCCCGGAATGATCAGACTCGGCAGATAGCTGCCCACCACGCCAATCCCCACCGAATACATCGCCCAGAACCAGCCGGTGGCCGCCGCCAGACGCTCCCGCGGCAGTACCTGAACCAGCAGTAACATAAACGAATAGATAAACAACGGATAAGCCAGCCCGCGAATGCCATAAAACAGCAGCATCAACGGGTAGCTGCGCATCCCAAGCCCCAGCGCCATAAACAGCGTATGCATCACTATCCACAGCACAAAGCCTATCAACATAGCCCGCTGCGGGGTGATGATTTCCGCCACCACGCCGGAAGCCCAGGCAGCCAGCGCCGCCGCCAGGCCATATACCGTAAACACCATTGCCGACTGGGCGGGGCTAAACCCCATATCGGTAATATGTCGCGACAAAAAGGCCATTTCGAAGCCATCGCCGGACATAAAAATAGCGATGGCGATAAACCCCCACAGCAGTTTTTTCGGTAAGCCAAACCAGTATTCTTTAGATTGAGATTGCATAACAATCTTCCTTTTATTTACCGGAAATGAAAGCCCCAGGCAGGTACAGAGGCCGCTCGTTGCGTTCAGCCAGAAACCGTCTGGCGCTGTTCAATCCACGCTTCCAGCCGCGCGACGGCGCGCGTCACCAGGGAGTGGAACGCCGGGTCCCGGGCAAGCTCGCCAAACAGGGCGGGATCCCGCAGATAGCTGCCCAGCGGATCGCCGCCGGAAAACTGCTGACGCAGCGCCTCCGGCTGCATCACACCGTCCTGATAGCGCCAGGGCAATCCGCCCTGCGCCCAGCGTTCAAGGAACAGGAAAAACAGCGCCGGCAGCACCGCCGTCGCCTCGGGGATGTGCCCGGCCCGCAGGCTCGCGATCAGAGTCGGGGTCACCATGCCGGGAATTTTCGACAGGCCGTCTGCCGCCACCCTCTGATTGGTATCGCGAATCCAGGGATTGGCGAAGCGTGCCAGCACCACATCGCGATAGTGAGCTAAATCAAGCGGGCTGGGGGTGAGTGCGGGAATGACGTCGCTGGTGATATATTCCCGCGCCATTTGCTGTATCTCCGGCTGGCGGGTGCTTTCGTCGATATAGTCATAACCGACAAGCGTTCCCGCCCAGGCGATACCACTGTGGGTCGCGTTCAGAATGCGGATTTTCGCCTCTTCCCAGGGCAGCACCGAATCCACCATCTCGACCCCTACGCTCTCAAGCGCGGGTCTTCCGGCGATAAAGTCATCTTCAATCACCCACTGGATAAAGGATTCCCCCATCACCGCCGCGCCATCGTCGAAGCCGGTGGCCTCCTTCACTCGCTGCGCTACATCCGGGGTGGGGCGCGGCGTGATGCGATCAACCATGGTGTCCGGCGAAGTCGTACTATCACGCACCCACTGAGCCAGTTCGTTCTCACCCTTTTCCGTCAGGAAGGTGAGAAAGCCATGGCGGAAACGCCCACCGTTGTGGCGCAGGTTATCGCAGCTTAACAGAGTGACAGGTTCGCCCCCCTGCGCCATACGCTGGCGCAGGATCCGGGCCAGCGCGCCATACAGCGTGCCGACTTCGCCGCGTAGATCCGCCTGAATATCGGCCTGAGCAAGATCCAGCTCATGGTCTGGCGTCAGGTAATAACCGGCTTCGGTCACCGTGAAGGCGATGACCCTGGTCTCAGCGGCAGCACCCTGCTCCACCAGCGCACTCAGTTCACTATCCCAGGGCAGAATACGGCGGATAGAGGTAATGGTCTCCCACGCTCTCTCGCCCTCCGGCGTCACCGTCTCCAGTACGTATTTCCCCTGCTGAGCCGCGAGCTGTTCCAGTAACGCCACAGCATCGGAACGCACATTGCCCAGAGCAATGCTCCACGAATCATCCCCCTGTTCCCTCAACCTGTGCAGGTACCAGGCCTGATGGGCGCGATGGAAAGAGCCTGCGCCGATATGCATCCACACCGATTCTGTCGTCATAATCACTCCGATTTTAAATATTTGCCAAGCAAAAGAGCATTTGCTCTTATTTTAAAAATTTGTTGAATATTAGTTGCAGGGTGGCATTTTTTTCCGCGAGCGACCTCTCAATTTAAACATTTGCCTGATTAATGGGCTTTTGCTCGCTATGGCGAATCTCGCTTCAGGGATAGAATGACGACAGGACAAAACCGGACACGACAATGAATAAAGAAGAGAAAAAACAGGAGCTCGCGGCCCGCGCCGCCTGGATGTACTACGTTGCCGGCCTCACCCAGCAGGAGGTGGCGCAGGCGCTGGGGGTTTCACGCCAGGTGGCTCAGCGCCTGGTCTCCTCGGCGCGTGAAATGGGGATTGTTAGCGTCAGCATTCGCCACCCCATCAGCCACTGCCTGACGCTGGCCGCCGCGCTTCAGGAAAGATACGGCCTTTCTCTGTGCCGGGTAGCGCCATCGGGGGATCTAACCGACGATGCGGCGTTGCAGATCCTGGCGGTGGAGGGCGCACAGGTAATGGCGCAATTAATCGCCGATGACGCACCACAAACCTTCGGCATTGGTTCCGGCAAAACCCTGGGCGCCATCGTCGACGCCCTTCCCTGGCTGGAACGCCCCCAGCACCAGTGCGTTTCTATGATAGGCGCCATTGCCCGGGACGACTCCGGTACCCGCTACGACATGCCGCTCAAAATGGCGGAAAAAATGCAGGGTAAGTACTTTTTCGTCCCGGCGCCACTCTATGCCGACAGCCCGGAAGACAAAGAAATGTGGTGTCGACACCAGGTCTGGCAGCGCGTAGCGAAGCGCGCCCTGGGCGCCAGCGTCACCTTCCTGGGCATTGGCGAAGTGGGGCCCGGCTGCCCTTTGAATACCGAAGGTTTTATCACCGATGAGCAGGTGCGCCAGTTAAATGACCGGGGCGTGGTAGGGGAAATGCTTGGTCACTTTTTTAATCACGATGGTGAACGCATCTATGGCGAAACCGACCAGCTATTGACCAGCGTACCGCTGGAAAGTCAGACCACCCGACCGATTATCGGCTTCGCCGGCGGGCAGAAAAAATACCAGGCGATTCTCGCGGCACTGCGCGGCGCCTGGATTTCCGGGTTAGTGACCGATGAAGCCACCGCCCGCTGGCTGCTGGCGGTGCAATAAAAATATTTTTCGCCACGCCCCGGAATCTTCATTCTGGTGGCGGGCGACTTCCCGCGACAGCGATCGTTCTCGGGCAGTTAGTCTGCTACAGCCACTGGCCGCGCAACTACCGGGAGACAGAAAGAAAAAGGCGGCAAACTATCGCCCGGCTCCTGAAGGCCACGCAGGCTTTCAGGAACCCATCACTTCAGTGAACCGGAAAGGAACTGCTGCAGGCGCGGGCTTTGGGGATTGCCAAATAGCGTTTCCGGCTCCCCCTCTTCTTCAATTTTTCCCTGATGCAGGAAGATCACATGGCTGGAAACGTGGCGGGCAAACCCCATTTCGTGAGTAACCACCACCATGGTTTTCCCCTCTTCCGCCAGCCGCTGCATAATGCGCAGCACCTCGCCGACCAGCTCAGGATCCAGCGCCGAAGTCGGTTCATCGAACAGCAATACTTCCGGCTCCATCGCCAGCGCCCGGGCAATAGAGACGCGCTGCTGCTGGCCGCCCGACAGATGCGCCGGATATTTAGCCTGCTGGCGTTCATCGATCCCCACCTTGGCCAGATATTTGCGCGCCCGTTCCCGGGCTTGCGCTTTACTTAGCCCCAGCACCTGAACCGGCGCTTCCATCACATTTTCCAGCACCGTCATATGGCTCCACAGGTTAAAGTGCTGGAACACCATCGTCAGCCGGGTACGCAGCAGACGCAGCTGGTTGTTATCCGCCACCTTCAGCTGGCCGTCCCGGTCACGTACCAGACGGATCTCCTGGTTATTGACCACAATGCTGCCTTCGCTCGGTTTTTCCAGGAAGTTAATGCAGCGCAAAAAGGTGCTTTTGCCGGATCCGGAAGAGCCGATAATCGAAATGACATCGCCTGCCCGGGCCTTAAGCGACACGCCTTTCAGTACCTCATGTTCGCCGTAGCGCTTGTGCAGGTCAGTTACCTTTAATTGATAGTCAGACATGGTATTACTCAGTGCGTAGAGGCAGGTTTAGTGTGCCGCAGCCAGCGTTTCTCCGCCCGGCGGAACAAGCTAATCAGCACATAAGAGATTATCAGATAGAGTACCGCCGCTATCCCGAACGCGGTAAAGGGCTGATAGGTCGCCGCATTGATATCACGGGCAATTTTCAGCAGATCCGGAACCGTGGCAGTAAAGGCCAGCGCCGTGGAATGCAGCATCAGAATCACTTCGTTGCTGTAAGCAGGCAGCGCGATACGCAGCGCCGACGGCAGAATAATGCAGCGATACAGCTTAAAGCGTGAAAAGCCATAGGCCCGCGCCGCCTCGATCTCGCCATGGGGCACCGAACGAATGGCGCCGGCAAAAATTTCGGTGGTATAGGCGCAGGTATTCAGGGTAAAGGCCAGTAGCGCGCAGTTCAGGCCGCTACGGAAAAAGGCGCTCAGCATTTCGCTGCCTTTGACCACCTCCAGCGTGTACATCCCGGAATAGAACACCAGTAGCTGTACATAAAGCGGCGTCCCCCGAAAGATATAAGTAAACAGCCAGACCGGCAGTGATAGAAACTTATTCGATGATACCCTGCACACCGCCAGCAGCACCGCCAGCATGCCTCCCAGGACGACCGAAACAATCAGCAGCCACAGGGTGACAGCCACGCCGGTAAAGCGGTAACCGTCGGTCCAGAGCAGCGATTTCCAGTACTCCTGTACAATATCGATCACAGTTCAGCCCTCCTGACGCCTGCCGAATAGCGACGCTCAAGCAGCCAGAGTACGCCGTTGGATACCGTGGTGAACAGCAGATAGATAATGCCGCAGACAATGGCAAACCAGAACGGCTGCCAGGTTCCCTTTCCCGCCAGTTGGGTGGCCTTCACCACATCTTCCAGCCCCAGCAGCGACACCAGCGCCGTCGCTTTCAGGATCACCTGCCAGTTATTGCCGATTCCCGGCAGCGCATAGCGCATCATGGCCGGAAACAGAATGCGTCGGAAGGTTTGTGCGCGACTCATACCAAACGCAGTGGCCGCTTCGATATGCCCCTTCGGCACCGCCATATAGGCGCCACGGAAGGTTTCGGTGAAGTAGGCGCCGTAGATAAACCCCAGCGTCACGATCCCCGCCGCCAGCGGATCGATATCGATCCGGGCAAAGCCCAGCGCTTCAGTTACGCCGTTCAGGGCCATCTGCAATCCGTAGAAGATAAGCAGCATCAGCACCAGATCAGGCACGCCACGAATCAGGGTGGTATAACCGCCGAACAGCCACGCCAGGGGACGATTGCGCGACAGCTTCGCCGAAGCGCCTGCCAGACCAATAACAACGGCCAGGACCAGGGCGCTGAGCGCCAGCTCCAGGGTCACCAGCGCACCGTTAAGAATGACTTGTGAATAGCCGTACAGCATCTGTCCGTCTCATGATGGAACCTGCGTAACGACGCCCGCCTGCGGGCGTCGCATCTGACGGTAACGATCAGTCACCGTACACATTAAAATCAAAGTACTTTTTCGCCAGCTTCTGATAAGTGCCGTCGGCGCGCATCTGCGCAAAGGCGTTATTCAGAGCTTCGCGCAGCTCGTCGTCCCCTTTACGCAGCCCCATGCCGGTGCCGACGCCAAACAGCTTCTCGTCTTTAATAGCCGGGCCGCCAAACTGATAATCCTTACCCACCGGCTGCTTCAGGAAACCTTCGCTGGCCGCCACTTCATCCTGAAATGCGGCGTCGATACGCCCGGCGGTCAGGTCGGAGTAGATATTATCCTGCCCCTGATAAGAGACAATCTCGATGCCCTTCGGCGCCCAGTGAACGTTGCCGTATGTTTCCTGAGTGGTACCCTGCAGCACGCCCACACGCTTGCCCTTCAGACTTTCCAGGGTCGGCTGGATCGGTGAACCTTTCGCCACCACCAGACGGGAGTCGGCGGCGTACAGTTTGTCGGTGAAATCGATCTCCTGACGGCGTTTTTCGGTGATCGACAGCGACGACATAATGGCGTCGATCTTCTTCGCTTTCAGCATCGGGATCAGCGCGTCAAGCGGGCTTTCCACGAAGGTACATTGCGTCTTAATACGGTTACACAGCTCATGAGCCAGATCGATGTCAAAACCCACCAGCTCGCCGCTGGGGCTTTTCGATTCAAAGGGGGCATAAGTGGGATCGGTACCGATGCGTAGCTTTTGGGGAATGGCAGCCAGAGCGCCGGAAACGCTGGAAAACGCCAGCGCCAGAGAAAGAGACAAGGCCAACTTTTTCATCATTATCCTCAACTGAGCGATCTTTATAGTCAAAGCCGTAAAAACAACAGGCGTACCGGCTATCCTGCCACTTTTCCGTGACCGAGGCCAAAGCTTTCCACCTGGATTATCAATTTTTATCTGGCATTCATGAATAACTAGTCATGGATGCACCACCGGAGAGCCTCTTTAGCGCCATAATGGTGCATGAGGCTATCAGTCACCGTAGACGTTAAAGTCGAAATATTTCTTCGCCATCCGATCGTAAGTGCCGTCCTTACGCATCTCCGCCAGCGCCTTATCCATTGCCGCTTTCAGCTCGCTATCTTCCTTACGCAGCCCTATTCCGGTGCCGTCGCCGAA
Organism: Rosenbergiella sp. YN46; assembly: GCF_036620675.1. Taxonomy (NCBI): domain Bacteria; kingdom Pseudomonadati; phylum Pseudomonadota; class Gammaproteobacteria; order Enterobacterales; family Erwiniaceae; genus Rosenbergiella; species Rosenbergiella sp. YN46. The sequence goes on along the minus strand of NZ_JAZHEE010000026.1, from coordinate 12,083 downwards.
AAAGGCTTTATCTTTCACCGCCGGGCCTGCGAAGGCGAACGCTTTCCCGGCAGGCTGCTTCAGGAAGCCTTCGCTGGCCGCCACTTCATCCTGGAAAGCGGCATCCAGACGCCCGGCGGCCAAATCGGAATAGATCAAGTCCTGATTCTGATAGGCCACCACATCCACGCCAGCCGTACGCCAGTGGGCGTTGGCGTAGCCCTCCTGGGTGGATCCCTGCAGCACGCCGACGTGCTTACCCTTCAGCGAATCCAGGGTTGGCTTTATGGGCGAACCCTGAGCGGCGATCAGTCGGGAATCCGCAGCGTAAAGCTTCGCGGAGAAGGCTATCTCCTTCTGGCGTTTTTCGGTGATCGACAGCGACGAGATAATCGCGTCTATCTTCTTCGCCTTCAGCGATGGGATGAGCGCGTCGAAGTCGCTGGGAACCCAGCTGCACTTCACCGCCATCCGTTTGCATATTTCATTTCCCAGATCGATATCAAAACCCACCACCTGCCCCTGGGGATTGAGCGAAGAAAATGGCGCGTAGGTGGCATCGGTTCCGATACGAATGGACTGCGGCAGCGCCGCGAACGCGCTGCTGGTAAGACCGAAGAGCAGAGTTAGCGCAAGAGCCTGCTTTTTCATGGGGGATTCCTCTGTACGGGAAAATTTTATTATCAGATGTTGTGTTGCTTCGCCGGACTATCAGGAAACTGACGCGCGACAGCCTTTCCAGTTACACGTTGCACGTCTTATGCCAGTCTGGCAGGAGGTTGATGTTAATAAAAAGTTACCGGCAGCCAAAAGATAGCAGCTTCAGCGCAGCGACAGCAGAAAAAGTGATTGCAAAGAGAAAGTAATTTGTCAGGATATGATCGCGCTTACAGATTTGCCCCATTATGGGGCAAAGCGTTGCAGGTTTTTCTTATCAGCGCACCTTTGCGGTGCCCTGCCAGCGGGTGAAGAGATCCCGGGGCAGCTCGATGTCAAACTGATCCAGCACCCGATTAACGGTCTGATCGACCAGCTCCTCCAGACTCTGCGGGCGATGATAAAACGCCGGCATCGGCGGCATAATCAGCGCCCCCATTTCCGCGGCGCGGGTCAACAGGTGAAGATGCCCCAGGTGCAGCGGCGTTTCCCGCACGCACAACACCAGTGGCCGCCGCTCCTTCAGCACCACATCGGCGCTGCGGGTCAGTAACCCGTCGGTATAGCTGTTAACAATGCCAGACAGCGTTTTAATGGAGCAGGGAAGGATAACCATGCCATGGGTTCGGAACGAGCCGGAAGAGATGCTGGCGCCGATATCGCGTGAGTCGTGAACCACATCGGCCAGCGCCTGAACGTCGCGCAGTTGAAGATCGGTTTCCAGCGCCAGGGTCTGGCGCGCCGCCTGGCTCATCACCAGGTGAGTTTCAATATCCGCCAGCGGTTGCAGCACCTCCAGCAGTCGTACGCCGTAAATCGCGCCGCTGGCGCCGGATATGCCCACAATCAGTCGCTTCATGCTTGCGCCCGTCTCAGTCAAAGATGCGGCAACTGTGCCGGATTCCGACGCATGATGCAAGACGGCTCCCATTCGGGAGCTGTGAAACCCCAGGCCGAACTCATTCGGCCAGAATAACCAGAGAAATAAACCAGGAAAATCAATTTATTGATTTTCGGCAGCTCAACCACAAAGCGGGAATAATCACGTTTTTTCCCGCTTTGTCATCAACCTGACGGCTCCCATCCGGGAGCCGCCGCTGGTCAGCCTTCGTTATGCATCTCCAGACTTTCGACCTCGTTCTGGCGCTGCACCGCTTTCGCATCGTCGTTACGTAGCGAATCAAGGAACTCCAGATACTTGAGATCCACGTCTTTCGTCACATAGACCCCATTAAACACCGAACACTCAAACTGTTCGATATCGGGGTTTTCTGCGCGAACCGCTTCGATAAGGGAGTCCAGATCCTGGAAGATAAGGCCGTCAGCCCCAATAATCTGGCAAATCTCGTCGACTTCCCGGCCGTGAGCGATCAGCTCATTGGCGGAAGGCATATCAATACCATAGACGTTAGGGAAACGAATCTCCGGCGCCGCAGAGGCCAGATAAACCTTTTTCGCTCCGGCTTCGCGCGCCATTTCGATAATCTGTTCCGACGTGGTGCCGCGCACGATAGAATCATCCACCAGCAGCACGTTTTTGTCCCGGAACTCGGCGCGGTTGGCGTTAAGCTTGCGGCGTACCGACTTACGACGCTGCTGCTGGCCCGGCATGATAAAGGTGCGGCCGACATAGCGGTTTTTCACAAAGCCCTGACGATAGGGCTTATTAAGAATCCGCGCTATCTCAAGCGCGATATCGCAGGAGGTTTCCGGAATCGGAATCACCACGTCGATATCCAGCTCTTCCCACTCGCGGGCGATCTTCTCACCCAGTTTTCGTCCCATGCCAACCCGCGCGCTGTAGACGGAAATCTTGTCCAGAAAGGAGTCCGGACGCGCAAAATAGACATATTCGAACAGGCAAGGCGTGGTGGTCGGGTTTTCCGCGCACTGGCGGGTGTAAAGCTGCCCTTTTTCAGTGATGTAGATAGCCTCGCCCGGCGCCACATCGCGCAGGAACTCAAAACCCAGGGTATCCAGCGCCACGCTTTCAGAAGCCACCATATATTCGGTACGGCCATCGCCCACATCGCGCTTGCCAAGCACCAGCGGACGAATGCCGTTAGGATCGCGGAAAGCTACCATGCCATGGCCGATAATCATCGCCACGCAGGCGTAAGCGCCGCGGATCTGCTGATTAGTGGCGGCGATGGCCGCGAAGATGTTGTCCGGCTCCAGCGGATAGTGACGGAAGTTATCCAGCTCGCTGGCGAATACGTTAAGCAGGATTTCAGAGTCAGAGGTGGTATTGATATGGCGGCGCTTCTCTTCAAACAGCATCTTACGCAGCTCATGGGCGTTAGTCAGATTACCGTTGTGCGCCAGCGTAATTCCGTACGGCGAGTTGACGTAGAAAGGCTGGGCTTCAGAGGCGCTGGAGCTACCAGCCGTGGGGTACCGGACGTGGCCTATCCCCATGTTTCCCTGCAGACGCTGCATATGGCGGGCTTCAAAAACATCATTCACCAGGCCGTTGGCCTTGCGCAGGCGAAAGCAGTTGTTCGCATCGATGGTGATGATGCCTGCGGCATCCTGCCCGCGGTGCTGAAGCACCGTTAACGCGTCATAGATCGACTGGTTTACCGGCATTACACCGGCGATACCGACAATACCGCACATGTTGTCATTCCTCATTAAGCCGCAACCCCGGCACGGTTACCGGGGCAAGAAACTTGACGAGCTTTGCAGATAGTCAAAGAACCATCTGATGATGAAACTGAATTGTGGGATAAGCTGCGACTTCTGCCAGTCTTCGCTCTTCGCCATGCCGGTGAAAGAGTCCAGGAAGAAGAGGATGGCGGCGACAATCAATACGCCCCGAAGAGCGCCAAAGCAGACGCCCAACACCCTGTCAGTTCCGGACAGGCCGGTTTTCTCAACCAGCTGACCTATCACGTAGTTCACAATCGCGCCGACGATAAGCGTGGCGATAAACAGTATCGCTATCGCTATCCCATTACGTACCAGTTCGTCCTCAAAGCCAGTGAACCAGGTTGCCAGGTAAGTGTAGTAGTGGCTCGCGACAAAGAAAGCGCATCCCCAGGTGACCAGCGACAGCGCTTCGCGCACAAACCCGCGGACCAGGCTCACCAGACAGGAAAAGCCGATAACCGCAATAATGGCGTAATCAATCCAGACCATATCAGTTCCGTACCTACTTTTTCACCCTGACATCCTGTTCGGGGCGCATTCTAACAGAAAAAGAAAACGTTTGCGTAGCGGTTTCCTTCGCATCGCGGAAAAGAAAAAGTGGGCAAAAAATGGTCGACCGCTGATTGCCCACTCCATCGCTTTTGCCCGTACTGGCACGCCAGATGCCCGTTACGGACTGTAGTTCATCACCACGCCGCTCAGGCCAGAAAGGCTTTTCAGCTCGCCGAGAGAAGACTTCAGTTTGTCCTTCGACGCATCCGGCCCGACCAGAATACGGGTGATTTTACCCTGCACCGGCGTGGAAGGGATAGTGTACACCCGGTAGCCAGCGCCACGCAGTTTAGTCACGATTTCGCTGACCTTATCAGCGTTTTTCAGCGCCCCCAGCTGTACCACGTAAGCCTTACCAACCGGCGGTTTTTCCTGTTGAGCGGGTTTGGCCGGTTCGGGTACGGGCTTCGGCGCCGGTTTCGGCTGCTCGCGCGGTTTCACCGGCTCGGGCTTCGGTTGCGCCACCGGCGGTGGTTCGCTAACCCGTGCATCGGTAGCGCCGGATAGCCGACTGGTGTCTACCGTCGGCGTGGCGCTGCTGGCGCGCACCTCTTCGCCCGCCCCTTCCGGCGGTTGTGCCGGCAGCGCGGCGCCAGCATCCGGCAGCATATCCGGTTCATCGCTGTCCCCGGGTTTGGGAACCAGGGGAATGGCGGCAAACTCGTCCTGATAATGCTTTTTCTGCCCGTCCAGCAGGCCGGGCAGCACGATGACGCCCAGCGCCACCAGCACGATAGTGCCTACCAATCGGTTCTGAAACTTACTCGCCACCTCGTTTCACCGCCTCCATCTCTTCCATTACGTGGGCCACCGTGTGGAATGAACCACACACCAGCACCGTATCCTGGGGTCGCGCCTCACTTAAAGCACGGCGCCACGCCTGCACCACGCTGTCAAAACATTGCCCCTTGCCAAGATGCGCCGTCAGCTGCTGCGCCGTCGCGCCACGCGGCCCCTCCAGCGGAGCACAATACCAGCTATCCACCAGCGGCTCCAGACAGGCAAGCGTGCCGGCAATATCCTTATCGTGAAGCATACCCACTACCGCCAGTATTCGCCCTTCGCGCGGCAGCCTCTTAAGGCATCCGGCCAGATAAGTCGCAGCATGAGGGTTATGGGCCACATCGAGAATCACCCGCGGTGACTCGCCAACCTGCTGAAAACGTCCTGGTAGCATCGCCTGACGCAGCCCTTCACGAATGGCGGTTTCCCCCACCGGTAGCTGGCTGGCGCGCAGGGCCGCCAGCGCAGTGGCCGCATTGGGCTGAGGCACCTGGGGCAACGGCAGCGCTTCCAGCACGCCTGCTGCGTCGCGATAGCGCCAGCCGTCACCGGCGACTTCGTAATCCCATTCCACACCACGGCGGCGCAGCATAGCCCCCTTCTCGCGGGCCACTTCGCTAATGGTTTCCGGCATATCCGGCCCGCCCACCACCGCCGACTTGTCGGTACGGAAGATCCCCGCCTTTTCACGGCCGATGCTTTCGCGATCCGGCCCCAGCCAGTCGGTATGATCCAGCGCGATACTGGTGATGACCGCAACATCGGGATCCACAATGTTAGTGGCGTCCAGACGTCCCCCAAGACCGACCTCAAGGATTGCCACATCCAGCGATGACTGCTTAAACAGCCACAGCGCGGAAAGCGTGCCGTACTCAAAATAGCTTAGCGAGGTTTCTCCGCGCGCCGCTTCAATAGCGGCGAATGAAGCGGTATGGCGAGTTTCCGGCAGTTCCTCGCCCTGAATCCTCACCCGTTCGGTATAGCGCACCAGATGTGGCGAACTGTAAACCCCGACCCGCAACCCGGCAGACAGCAGCATCGCTTCCAGGGTACGGCAGGTAGTGCCCTTGCCATTGGTTCCGGCGACGGTGAAAACGAAAGGCGCCGGTTTAACAACGTCCAGCGCGTTGGCTACCTGGCTTACCCGTTCAAGGCCCAGATCGATAGTTAAACTGTGCAGATTTTCAAGATAAGAAAGCCACGTGCCCAGAGACGACGTGGCTTGTGGAATAGATTTTTCCATGATGCCCGTTTCTAATCAGGGTTCAGAAATACGAAGGGCAGCGCCCTGCGGCCCTGCCCCTGTTCATCGTCAGGCCTGTGAATCCTGCTCCTGCTCCGGCGCATCCGGTTCGAGCTCGGGGCCGTGCGAAGCTTCAGGATCCGGCGCCGGCAGATTCATCAGCTTCGCCAGAATGCTCGCCAGCTTCAGGCGCATTTCCGGACGACGGACGATCATATCGATAGCGCCCTTTTCGATCAGGAATTCGCTGCGCTGGAATCCCGGCGGCAGTTTTTCACGTACGGTCTGCTCAATAACCCTTGGCCCGGCAAAGCCGATCAACGCCTTGGGTTCAGCGATGTTGAGATCGCCCAGCATCGCGAAGCTTGCTGAAACGCCGCCCATGGTCGGGTCAGTCAGCACAGAGATATAGGGCAGACCGCGCTCCTGCATTTTAGCGAGCGCTGCGCTGGTTTTCGCCATCTGCATCAGCGACATCAGCGCTTCCTGCATACGGGCACCGCCGGAGGCGGAAAAGCAGATCAGCGGACAGTTATCTTCCAGCGCCTGCTCAACGGCACGAACGAAGCGCGCGCCAACCACGGAACCCATAGAACCGCCCATAAAGGCGAACTCAAAGGCGGCGGCCACCACCGGCATACCGTGCAGGGTGCCCTTCATCACCACCAGCGCGTCTTTCTCGCCGGTTTCTTTCTGGGCGCTCGCCAGGCGATCCTTATACTTTTTGGAATCGCGAAACTTCAGCACATCTTTCGGCTCAAGCTCGCTACCGAGCTCCACCATGGAGCCTTCGTCCATCAGTGTGTGCAGCCGCTCGCGCGCCGGCATCCGCATATGGTGGTCGCACTTCGGGCAAACCTCCAGATTACGCTCCAGTTCGGCGCGATAGAGTACCTGCCCACAGCTATCGCATTTGGTCCACACCCCTTCCGGAATGCTCGCCTTGCGGGTAGGTGTAATATTGCTTTTATTGAGAATTCGTTCAATCCAGCTCATTGATGACCTTTCTGCCTGAACCTGGTCAATGCCAGTTTTTCTGTGGGGCGCATGATGCCATTTTTGCCTGCCACAGGCCATAAATGTCGCTCATTAAAACACAACGGCCTGCGAGTTTGGACAAAAAACTGGTCTAACCCCGTGATAATTATTCTTTCGCTTTGGTCTGGCGGGCCTGACGAGCGGCAGCACGCTTGTGGCGCACAACCTCCACCACACCGGGCAGCACCGATACGACGATGATCGCCACGATCAGCAGCTTCAGGTTCTCCTGCACCACCGGCATATTACCGAAGAAATAGCCCGCATAGGTAAACAGCAGTACCCAGAGTAACGCCCCGGTCACGTTATAGAAAGCGAAGTGGCGATACGACATATGCCCCATCCCCGCTACGAACGGCGCAAAAGTACGAACGATCGGCACAAATCTCGCCAGAATAATGGTTTTTCCCCCGTGCTTTTCATAGAAGGCGTGAGTTTTATCCAGATAGCTGCGACGGAAAATTTTCGAGTCCGGATTGCTGAACAGCCTGTCGCCGAATAGCCGACCAATCGTATAGTTCACCGCATCGCCGACGATAGCGGCCACGACCATCAGCGCCACCATCATATGCACATTGAGATCGTTGGACGGCAGCGACGACAGCGCGCCCGCGACAAACAGCAATGAATCCCCGGGCAGAAATGGCGTAACCACCAGGCCGGTTTCACAGAACAGAATCAGGAACAAAATGGCGTAAACCCAAATCCCGTACTGCGCCACCATCTCGGCCAGGTGGGCATCAATATGCAGGATAAAATCAATAACAAAGCGGATGAAATCCATCGTATTTTATTCCTCGGCTACTGTCAGTCTGCCAGAAAAAGAGGCCCCATCGGGGGGCGCGGAAGCGCGAATTCTTCAGGATAGTCTACTGCGACCAGGTACAGACCTTCCGCCTTCGCCGTAGCAGCCGCCAGAGTACGATCCTTCAGCGCCAGCAGTTCGGCAATCCACCCTTCCGGCTGATTGCCGCAGCCGACTTCCATCAGACTGCCAACGATGTTGCGCACCATATGGTGAACAAACGCATTGGCCTTAATATCCACTATCACGTAAGCGCCATAACGCGCGACGTTAATGTGCATCAGGTTGCGCCACGGCGTGCGTGACTGGCACTGCACCGCCCGGAATGAGGTAAAGTCGTTTTCCCCCAGCAGGCACTGCGCGGCCCGGTGCATCCGTTCGGCATCCAGCGGCGCATGATAGTGGGTCACCCCCTGCTGTAGTACCGCCGGACGCAACCGATGATTGTAGATCAGGTAGCGATAGCGGCGCGCGGTGGCGCTAAAACGCGCATGAAACCTTTCCGGCACATTTTTCACCCAGCGCACCGCAATGTCTCCAGGCAAATTCGCATTTACGCCCAGCGTCCAGGCCGCATCCTTACGCAGCGCGTGGGTGGTAAAGTGCACCACCTGACCAGTAGCGTGCACGCCGGCGTCGGTTCGCCCGGCGCAGAAGACGGTCACGGGTTCATTCGCCACCTGAGAAAGCGCCTTCTCCAGTTTTTCCTGAACGCTGCGAACCTCGCGCTGGCGCTGCCAGCCGTAGTATCGGCTGCCGTCATACTCAATGCCCAGTGCGATGGTGTAAAGCGGTTGCTGCTCCATCATAAGTTAAAGGTACTCCTGCACCAGTTTCTCTGCGGTTTTTACCGCCATCAGCGCGCCGCCAAAGCGGACGTTATCGGCCACCGACCAGAACTGAACCTGCTCCGGCATGCCGTAATCGTTACGCACGCAACCGATGGAAAGCACGGCGTTACCAGAAGCGTCGCCGACCTGAGTCGGGAAGTCGTCTTCTTCGCTCAGTGAAATATCCTCACAGCGTCCAAAAGCATCGCGCGCCTCGTCGCTGGCCAGCGGGCGCAGGGCCTCCATGCTTACCATCTGGGCATGGCCGTAGAAGACCGGAGATCGCACGCAGCTGGCAGAGATCGGCAACCCCTCATCCTGAAGCACTTTACGCACCTGATCAACGATGCGACGCTCTTCGCGTACGCTGCCATCAGCATCCGGCAGCAGCGGCAACAGGTTAAACGCCAGTTGGCGACCGAAGTGGTCATCATCGTCGAGCGGTATACCATTCAGCAGACGCGCACTCTGGCCGGCCAACGCATCCACCGCCACCTTCCCATGGGCCGAAGCGGCCAGCAGGCTGGTGACCTGAAGACGCGCCAGGCCGCCCTCTTCCATTAGCGGCCTAATCGCGACCAGCAACTGGCTGGTCAGGCTGTCCGCCACGGCGACCAGGTTCCGGTTGCGGTAGTCCGCCAGTACGCCCGGGTTAACCTCCGGCACCACCAGCGGTACATCGGGCTCCATAGCGAACAGGCCGCTGGAGTCAATCACCAGACAGCCCCCATCGGCAGCTTCCTGAGCGTAACGCGCCGTAGCCTCTGCACCTGCGACAAAAAACGCCAACTGCGCCTGGCTCCAGTCAAAGGTTTCGGCATCTTCAACGACGAGACGTTTGCCTGCGAAGCGCAGGTGTTCACCGGCGCTCGCGCTACGCGCCAGTACATACAGTTCCCCTACCGGGAACTGACGCTCCGCCAGCAGCTCTAACAGCGCTTCGCCCACGGCGCCAGTGGCGCCCAGCACGGCAATATTCCAGCCTTCAGACATGGTGGTTTACTCCAGACAATGACCGCTCTCCTTGCGCAGAGCGGTCAACAGAATTAATGGGATGGATGGTAAACGGCGCCGAAACCCAGCTTTTGCAAAGTCGACACCGTTGCGGCGTCGTCGCACAGCACATACAGTGAGGACCATTCGCGACGTTCGGCGTAGTTCTTACGCAGCTTGTCGAACTCACCCGCTCGACCCGCCGCATGGCGCAGCAGCGCATCATCGCGCCGCACATCATACACCAGATGCACCAGGCGTTTCAGCAGCGCCTGATTAAGAGGGCCGTGTACCGCCAGGCGCACCACGTCCGGCGTCGGCAGCAGGGTATCCAGCGCCACCTGCTGAGACTGCCCCAGAAAAGTGCTGTACGCCTCAAAAACCTGGGTGGTGCCGCGCGCCTTGCCTTCAAGGGTATAACCGGCAATATGCGCGGTGCCGATATCCACCAGCTTGAGCAACTCAACGTCAAGATCCGGCTCCGGTTCCCAGACATCCAGCACCACGCTTAACTTCTGCCCCGCCTCCAGACGGCGACGCAGAGCGGCGTTATCGACCACCGGGCCGCGGCAGGCGTTTACCAGAATAGCACCGGGCTTCAGGCTGGCGAGCAGCGTCTCATCGGCCATATGCAGCGTTTTATACTGCCCCTCTTTATACAGCGGCGTATGGAACGTCAGAATATCGGCGTCACGCACCAGGGTTTCCAGCGGCAGGAAATCGCCATCGTCACCGTTGTCTTTACGGGGCGGATCGCACAACAAAGTGCGAATGCCCAGCGCTTCCAGACGCGCCTGCAGGCGCGAGCCGACGTTACCAACGCCCACAATCCCCACCGTGCGTTCGCTGAGCGCGAAACCATCGCGCTCCGCCAGCATCAGCAGCGCAGAAAAAACATATTCCACGACCGCGATAGCGTTACAGCCCGGCGCCGCGGAAAAACCGATCCCCTGCTGCGCCAGCCATGCCTGATCCACATGGTCGGTACCCGCGGTTGCCGTGCCCACGAATTTAATCCCATGCCCCTGCAGTAGCGCCTCGTTCACCTTCGTGACCGAACGCACCATCAGCGCCTGTGCATCTAACAGTTCAGACGCCGGTAGCGGACGGCCGGGGACAGCCTTAACCTCGCCCAGGCGGCTGAAAAGCTCGCGGGCGTAGGGCATATTTTCATCAACGAGAATTTTCACGTTACCGTACCTGTTTTTGTGCGGGAGAACGGCTCTGCCCGCAGCCGCTTCAGATTACCATCGGGTTGAAACGGCGACTCTGTGAGCGCACGACAAACCCGCTTTTGCAATATGAAGTATAAAGGATATAAGTGTGCCATAATCCCGCCGCCAGGCCCAGACAGTGTCTGTCACTGACGTTCAATGTTTTGTCGTACAGAGTAAGGAATATCGATGATGCAGCCCCTTTCGGGCGCCGGCGCGCGCCCTCCGGCTGAACCTCCGGCCGGTCGCCCTCAGACCGCGCCGCAGCCCCTGACGCCACAGCAGCGCACCGTACTGGAGCGCCTGGTGACCCGAATCGTCGCCCTGAGTCAGCAGCCAGGAGCAGGCATTTGGGCCGCACTAAAGCACGATTTAGGCATGAGCAACGATCAGCCCCTGCTGGCACGCCACTTCGCGGCCGCCGAGCAGAATCTGCAGCAGCGCCTGAACCAGGCTCAGATCCGTCATGAGCCACGCCAGGTGCTGCAGCAACTCACCGAGCTCCTTCAACACGGCAATAACCGCCAGGCGGTGAGCGATTATATCCGCCAGCAGTTCGGGCAAACGGTGCTGAGCCAGCTCACGCCAGACCAGCTCAGGCAGGTGCTGACCCTGCTGCAGCGCGGCGAACTTTCTATTCCCCAACCTGTGCAGCGCCCGGCGACCGAGCGCCCGCTGTTGCCTGCCGAACACAACGCACTCAATAAACTGGTCGGTAAGCTGTCCGCTGCAACCGGAGAGTCGGCGAAGCTTATCTGGCAATCGATGCTGGAACTCACCGGCGCCAGAGACGGCAAGCCTATCGCCGCCCGTCACTACGCGCCGCTGACCACCTGGCTGCAGGCGCGTCTGACGCTGTCCCGCGAAAGCGCACCGACCCTGCACAGCCTGCAGTCGGTGCTGAAGCAGCCGCTGGAAAGCAATGAATGGCGGGAGATAGCCGATTACGCCCGCCAGCAGTACGGCGCGATGCCCGGCAGCATACTGACGCCCCCGCAGGCCCAGGATCTGTTGAACCAGCTGTTAATGCTGCGCTGCGACCGCATCCGCAAAGAAGCCCCCCAGCAGCAAGAGCCGCATGTCCGTCAGGAAGTGCTGTTCGCCCCGATTATGGCGCCGCTGAATCAACTGAGGGATCGGCCTGGCCTTGCAATTATCGTGGTGATTGCCGTTATCGCGTTATTCTGGTTGATGCTGTAAAAAAGTGCCCTGGGGGACGTCAGCAGTCTCAGGCGCCCTGGCGAAGGTTCCGTTCACCTGAAGGTGATTTCTCTTATGCCGGTTGCGGAACCGGTGAACGGGTCATGGGCTCAAATGCCGCCTTCTGACAACCTGGC
>NZ_JAZHEE010000025.1:0-63045 GCF_036620675.1 Rosenbergiella sp. YN46 | reverse complement strand
GTATCCCGAGGCGACGCAGCAACGCCGTCGTAGCCACGCCAGTCCTTCCGGGTAATGGCTGTGCGTCGGCGAGACAAAGCGCAAGGCGCCAAGGGAACGGAGCATACAAAGAGTATGTGAGTATCCCGAGGCGACGCAGCAACGCCGTCGTAGCCACGCCAGTCCTTCCGGGTAATGGCTGTGCGTCGGCGAGACAAGGCGCAAGGCGCCGAGGGAACGGAGCATACAGAGAGTATGTGAGTATCCCGAGGCGACGCAGCAACGCCGTCGTAGTCACGCACAGCCATTACCCACGATAAAAAGGCTTATCGCCCAGTATTGTCGCCCGATGCATCACCCGCCGCTGAGGCAGATAATCGGCGTTGGCGTAATGCTGCGTCACCCGGTTGTCCCAGATGGCGACATCATGCTCCTGCCAGCGCCAGCGTACCCGGAATTCTGGCTTTGTGATATGGGTAAACAAAAAGCCCAGCAGCGCATCACTCTCTTGCGGCGCCAGATCGACAATCCGGGTGGTAAATCCTTCGTTGACGAACAGCGCCTGACGTTCGCTGACCGGGTGGGTACGCACCACCGGATGCAGCAGCGGCGGATGATTCGCCACTGCCCGCTTCCAGCGCTGATGGCGCTCTTCGCTGTCGCGGTGGCGGTATTCCGGAAAGGATTTAGTGAAGTCGTGTTCCGCCTGTAACCCGCACAATAGCTGTTTTAGCGGCGCTGAAAGCGCTTCATAAGCCGCGATACCGCTGGCCCACAGGGTATCGCCGCCGCTGTCAGGCAACAGCTTCGCCGCCAGAATAGCGCCCAGCGGCGGGTTTTCGATAAAGGTCACGTCGGTGTGCCAGTTATCGTTATCCGGCGGATTATCGTTATGGGTATCCAGTACGATAATCTCATCCGCCTCCCGGGCGTGAGGATAGAGCGGGTGAATATGCAGATCGCCGAAGCGACGCGCCAGGTCGCGCTGCTGAACCGGCGTAAGCGGCTGGTTACGGAAAAACAGCGCCTGATGCTTCAATAACGCGTGGTAAAGCTGCTCAAACTGCGTGTCACTCAGCGGTCTTGCCAGAGACAAATTTTCTACCTGTGCTCCAATGGCAGGCCCCAGCGGTATAATGCTCAGACGTTCGTTCATCGTTGTACTCCATGTCCGGGAAGTAGCTGCCGTACATCCCGAAATAAAAGAAATCTGCCCGCCATCGTTCACTCCGTTGTGAATTCTCTGTTAGCAACAGTTGTATCCGGATGCGAAACCAATAAAAAGAAATAAAAAATTATTTTTTATTTTTAAAAGGAATATAAAAAAATACTGCTGGTTAACAGCCACATATTTCTCATGGCCTTGTTGGCTCGCATCTGCGCGTGAAGTACCATTACGCCCATGGTTTCCGCGGCCAGCCTGACATCATTTCGCCGCAGACGGACTGTTCTCTTATTAAGGAATGTATCAATGACGGAAAACTCCTCAGTCATCGTTTCCGCCCCTCAGGATATTGCCGACGCGCTCCCTACCAACGAGCAGCTAACCCAGGAACAGCAGCAGGAAGTGCAACAGCTCATTGAGCAGATAGATATTAACGATCCGGTGCTTTCCCTGTCTTACGGCGCTAAAACCATGAATGGCATTTCACGCTTTTCCGACGCCCTGATGGAACAAGTGCGCGCCAAAGATGCCGGCGCTATCGGTGAACAACTGACCGACATGCTGGGTAAGATCAAGTCCGTCGATCTGACCGCCTTCGACAAAAAGCCCGGCATGCTGGCCTCGTTCCCCTTGATCGGTAAGCTGTTTAACCGCGTCGAACGCTCGCTCATGGAGTATCAAACGCTGGCGCAGCAGGTAGAAGGTATTACCCGTAAGCTGGATGAAGCGATGGTCGATCTACTGCGCAATATCTCTACGCTTGAGCAGTTGTTTACCCGCAACCGCGACTTCTTTCAGCAGATCAATCTGCATATTATCGCCGGTAAGCGCAAGCTGGAGCAGCTCCGGCAACACGACCTGCCTCAGGCCCAGGCGCAGCTTTCCGATAACCCCATGAATGCCCAGATAGTCCGGGATATGATCGATGGAATGCAGCGTTTTGAGCGCCGTCTGCACGACCTGATGCTGTCACGCACCATTGCGATACAGACCGCTCCGCAGATTCGTCTGATGCAGGGGAACAGCCAGGCGCTGGCGGAAAAAATCCAGAGCAGTATTCTGTCCACCATTCCCATCTGGAAAAGCCAGATTGTGCTGGCGCTGTCGCTGCATTCCCAGCGCCAGGCCACAAAACTGCAGAAGGAGGTTTCAGATACCACCAACGAAATGCTGCGCCGCAATGCAGAACTGTTACAGACCGGCACCCTGGAAACCGCCCGCGAAGTGGAGCGGTCGGTGGTGGATATTGAAACCCTGCGCGATGTGCAGTCCCGCCTGCTGAACACTATCGAAGAGTCGGTCAATATCGCCAGCGACGCCCGCAAGCGTCGTAGCGAAGTGGAAAAAGAGCTGTCATCCATGGAAAACGACCTGCGCCTTCGCCTTGCGAATATCGCTAACGGCGGTGCGGAAAAAGTAGAGCAGGCATAGCATGGGTACTCTTGAGCAAAGTCTTGCTGAAAGGCTGACCGATAAACGCTGGAAACGCGCTACGCTGGTATTTTTGCTGTTCGTTCTGGCAAGTGGGTTCATGAATCACTTCCAGCCACTGGCCACAGAGCTCCATCCCCCACTCCCGGAGGATGACGGCGCTCTTGATGGCGCTATCCTGGCATTCTGCTGGGCAGGGTTCACGCTACTGTTCCGAACCTTGCTTTTCGATCATAAAGCTCTGGCAATGGGGATAGCTGCCGGACTGCTCTGGATCCCCACTGGCGATATTCTGGCGCTCCCGTTCTGGGCTGGCAGTATGGCACTGCTGGTGTATCTGCTGAACAGTCTGGGAAAATGGCGCGGCATCCATTACTGGTACATGGCGCTGTGGTGCTTCGTTATCGCTAGTTATATGGAAGCCTATACGCTGCTCAATAGCCCCTTCTATACCGGTGCGATTATTGCTCTGTTCGTCACTTACTGTAAGCACTGGTACCCCCGGTTTATCCAGGCGAAGCAAAACGTGCAAGAAGAGGATGAATATGACAAAGAGGAAACGTTTGACGAAGACGAGAAGCCTGATGATTGTGAGAATGAGCCAGAACTGGCGCCGTTTGAAACGGAAATAGCCCGTCTGGAGAGTCTGGAAAATCTGGAAGGCGCCGTTCACAGCGAACTCAAAGGCATTATTAAGTATGCGCGGCTTATCCAGCACTGCATGCTGACCGATCCGCGGGATATGCAGCCCGGCCAGGATTTTCTGAACCGCTATCTGCCGCCAGTCGAGGAGATCATCACCAAAAGTCAAAGTCTGTCCACCCAGCTTGCCGGGCACGGTAATGAGCATCAGGTCACGGCCCGCAGTGTGGAAATTTTGAAGGCGTTGCGCTCCGCTTTCCGCCAGAAGCATGCCCAGTTGCTGGAAAACGACGAAACGGAACTGAACACCGAAGTCAGTACCCTGGAAAAGTTGCTGAAAACGGACGGCTTCCTGTAACGCCTTATGGTGCCACCGCAGGATTCAGGCACATCCCCGCATATTCCATGCAGGGAGCGAAATCCATCAATATCTCGCTCCCTGCCCTTCACCGAGCCTGAGCATCATCAGGTTGAGATATTTCGCCATTTCAGGATGCTCTCCCGGAGCAATGATGCGCCCCGGACATCAGCAGTTTTCCACTTTGTGGTATGGAATTACAAATATTACGTAGAATAACCAGACAGTTATTATCACGCCTGTAATGAAGAATGTAGTACAGAATATAAATATCATCGCCGCAAGGAACGAAATAGAAAAATTGCCTGCGACAACCTTCATATCCTTACCACCAGGAAGGTTATATTCATTATTTGGCCAATCACCTGCTGGCGTACTTCCCAGAATAGTTTTCAGCCTCAAGGCCGCCGCCAATATCAATACGCCATCAGGCATCAGTAAAAGACCTTGCGGCAACGATATTTCCCACCATCTTCTAAGAGGCGTTCGTCATCACAAAGAAAAACATCGCTGGCACATCACGGTACGCTTCTGGTAATAAAAAACTGCGCAACCATTCGTCGTTAAAACCGAGGTTAGCCAGTACACGTTACCTGATCCACGCTTCCGGCCGGCAACCTATCAATCCACAGCCTGATCTCCGCGCTCAGTCAGCAATATTATCCACCCTGTCGCAACGCCATTAATGAATTTCGCCAGCCCACGCCTGTTGTCGCTCATCGCTAATACCATCGCCCTGCTTAAGATTAACTAAGCGGCGCTAACCTTAACCTGGATCGAATAACAGCCCTGCGGACAACACATTCCAGCACCTATATTTTTATTCTGATTTATCATAATGTCTTCATCACTGAATGGTTTTAATAACCCACCATGATGTGTGGGCACCCATCAAAAAAACGAATCAGGCAGCAAAAAAAAGCATCAACAAGATACTGATTTAACGGTATAATAACAGATTAATTAACTAAAATTACTCTGTACCATGGCAGAAATTACCCCTGCAGAACTCTCCGGCAATCGTGACGAGACGCAGCTTTTCCGCCCTATGCGCGGCGCGCGTAATCCGCATTTACAGACCATGTTGCCGCGCCTGATACGCCGACGGCTGCGTTTTACCCCCTGGTGGCAACGAATCGATACGCCAGATGGCGACTTTCTCGATCTCGCCTGGAGCGAGCCCCCTTCAACAGCGCAGCATAAGCCGCGCCTGGTGGTGTTTCACGGTCTGGAAGGAAGCCTGCACAGCCCTTATGCACACGGGCTGATTCATGCGGCAAAACAGCGCGGCTGGCTGGGTGTGGTGATGCATTTTCGCGGCTGTAGCGGCGAGCCGAACCGCATGAACCGCATCTACCATTCCGGAGAAACCTCCGATGCCAGTTACTTTCTGAACTGGCTGTGCCAGCGTTACGGTGAACGCCCGACCGCTGCCGTAGGGTTTTCACTGGGCGGCAATATGCTGGCCTGCCTGATGGCCCGGCAGGAAAAGGCCTGTTCACTGATGGCTGGTGTCGTGGTTTCAGCGCCTCTGATGCTGGAGCCTTGCTGCTATCATATGGAAAAAGGGTTTTCCCGTTTCTATCAGCGTTATCTGCTGAACCTGTTGAAAGCCAACGCCGGACGCAAACTCAAAGCCTGGCCCGGCACGCTGCCCATAGACAGAGCCCGCCTTAAGCGCATTCGCCGCATCCGGGAGTTCGACGATCTCATTACTTCGAAAATTCACGGTTTCAGCGATGCTCTGGACTATTACCGACGCTGTAGCGCGCTGCCCATGCTGCCGAAAATCGCCCGACCAACGCTTATCATCCACGCGAAAGACGATCCCTTTATGGATAGCCAGGTGATTCCCGATCCCGACCACCTGCCGCCTAATATCGAGTATCAACTGACCGAACACGGCGGCCATGTAGGCTTCGTCGGTGGTACACTAAGGCGCCCGGAAATGTGGCTGGAACAGCGCATTCCCGACTGGCTAAGTCAATTCCTGGACCGATAGATGATTATTCCCTGGCAGCAAATACCGACAGAGACGCTGGATAACCTGATAGAAGCCTTTGTCCTGCGCGAAGGCACCGATTACGGCGAACATGAACGTTCGCTCGAACAAAAAGTGGCGGACGTAAAGCGTCAGCTACAAACCGGCGAAGCCGTTGTGGTATGGTCGGAACTTCATGAAACGGTCAATATCATGCCGCGCTCACAGTTCCGTGGCTGATATCTCATTCGCCAGCCGCTATCGCTATACTGCAAGCAGCCTTTAACGATTCGCCGTGTTTCAGTGGCTACCCACCTCTGTACTCAAGGAGTTGCTCAGCTATGTCCACCAGGCATCCGATTATCGCCGTCACCGGTTCCAGCGGTGCGGGAACGACCACTACCAGTATCGCATTTCGTAAGATCTTCGCTCAACTCGGGCTCAGAGCCGCCGAGCTTGAAGGCGATAGTTTCCACCGCTACACCCGCCCGGAAATGGATATGGAGATTCGCAAGGCCCGGGATTTAGGACGCCATATCAGCTACTTCGGCCCGGAAGCCAACGACTTCGGCCTGCTGGAAAACACCTTTGTCGAATATGGACACAGTGGCACCGGCAAGTCCCGAAAATATCTGCATACCTACGATGAAGCGGTACCCTGGGATCAGGTACCAGGTACCTTTACTCCCTGGCAACCACTACCGGAACCCACCGATGTCCTGTTCTACGAAGGGCTGCATGGCGGAGTGGTCACGCCCCAGCACGACGTCGCACAGCATGTGGATCTGCTGGTTGGCGTCGTGCCTATCGTCAACCTGGAATGGATTCAGAAACTGGTGCGCGATACCAGCGAGCGTGGCCATTCGCGCGAAGCCGTCATGGACTCGGTGGTACGCTCGATGGAAGATTACATCAACTACATCACCCCGCAGTTCTCGCGCACCCATATCAACTTCCAGCGCGTGCCGACGGTCGATACCTCTAACCCCTTTGCCGCCAGGGAGATTCCCTCTTTAGATGAAAGCTTTGTCGTGATTCACTTCCGGGATCTGGCTGTCGATTACCCCTGGCTGCTGGCGATGCTTCAGGGCTCGTTTATTTCACACATTAATACCCTGGTGGTGCCGGGCGGCAAAATGGGGCTGGCGATGGAGCTCATTATGACACCGCTGGTGCAGCGTATTATGGAAGGCAAAAAGATAGCCTGATCAAGCAGGGAGGAGCATCCCCCCTCCCCTGGCGGCGTCAGGCCTCAACCACTTCGTATGAATGGGTAATGTTCACCGCCTTACCCAACATCAGCGCGACGGAGCAGTATTTCTCCGCAGACAGATCCACCGCGCGCGCCACCACGTTGTCTTTCAGATCCTGTCCGGTAACGATAAAGTGCAGGTTAATATGAGTGAACAGGCGCGGCGCCTCTTCACGACGCTCCGAGGTCAGTTTCACCTCGCAATCGGCCACGTCATGACGCCCCTTTTGCAGAATAGAAACCACATCGATAGCGCTACAGCTTCCCACCGCCATCAGTACCATTTCCATCGGGCTGGGGGCCTTATCGCCGGAATTTCCGTCCATCAGCACCTGGTGCCCGGAGGCGGATTCGCCCAGAAAAGTCAGGCCCTCTACCCATTTAACTCGTGACTGCATGTTGTTGCTCCCATCAAGCCATTTTTCCTCACAGAGTAAGCCGCCGCAAAGAAAGTCGCAACAGAAGGCGATCCGGGTCAAGCTGAAACGAGACAATAGGAGACACCCGGAAAAAGCTATGCTAAAACACTGAGGATACCCTCCCGCCGCGATAGCCCGCGTCCGGGATGAAAATTCACGTGAAATTTATATAGATTACAGGCTTTTCTCATGCCAGACCCCCAGAGCGGGGACAAACGATCAATACGCCCGGAGGCCCTTACCCTTTCGGGCGTCAGCTTATAACCAGAGGATAACCGCGCATGGTGCTTGGCAAACCGCAAACAGACCCGACTCTCGAATGGTTTTTGTCTCATTGCCACATTCATAAGTATCCATCGAAGAGCACACTTATTCATCAGGGTGAAAAAGCCGAAACCCTCTACTATATCGTTAAGGGCTCTGTTGCAGTGCTTATTAAAGACGAGGAAGGTAAAGAGATGATCCTCTCCTACCTGAACCAGGGGGATTTCATCGGTGAACTGGGGCTGTTCGAAGAAGGCCAGGAGCGTAGCGCCTGGGTACGGGCAAAAACCGCCTGCGAAGTCGCTGAAATCTCCTACAAAAAATTCCGCCAGTTGATTCAGGTTAACCCGGACATTCTGATGCGCCTTTCCGCACAGATGGCCCGTCGCCTGCAGGTCACATCCGAAAAAGTCGGTAACCTCGCCTTCCTGGATGTGACTGGCCGGATAGCACAGACCCTGCTGAACCTGGCGAAACAGCCGGACGCAATGACCCACCCGGACGGAATGCAGATCAAAATCACCCGCCAGGAAATCGGGCAGATTGTGGGCTGCTCCCGCGAAACCGTCGGTCGTATTCTGAAAATGCTGGAAGATCAGAATCTGATCTCCGCGCACGGGAAAACCATCGTCGTCTTTGGTACCCGCTAATCCGGTCTGTATGTAACGGCGTGTTGTGGCAACATGCCGTCAGGTTGATAACAAAGCGGGAAAAAACGTAGTTTTTCCCGCTTTGTGGTCATTTCAGGAGGCTATGACGCTGTCAACTGTCTCCATGTTATCTCTACCACTGACGCGTTCATCCTGTTCCAATGCGCCGACTGATCTATCACCCCGAAGTTAACTACGCGCTGCGCCAGACCCTGGTGCTCTCGCTGCCGGTGATTATCGGGCTGATCTTCGGTAGCCTGCAACAGGGGCTGCTCTTCTCACTGGTGCCCGCCTGCTGCAATATCGCGGGTCTCGATACCCCCCACAAACGCTTTTTTAAACGCCTGATCGTCGGCGGATCGCTGTTCGCCTTCAGCAGCCTGATGGTGCAGCTACTGCTGATGGAAAAAGTGCCGCTGCCCGCCATCTTCCTGGGAATGGCGCTGCTGTTGGGCGTTACAGCAGAGATCAGCGCTCTGCACGGCCGCCTGCTACCTGCATCGCTTATCGCCGCGATCTTTACCCTGGGGCTGGCTGGCAATATGCCCGTCTGGCAGCCGATGCTGCTGTATGCGCTCGGCACCCTGTGGTACGGCGCCTTTAACTGGTTCTGGTTCTGGATGTGGCGCGAACAGCCGCTACGCGAAACCCTGAGCCTGCTGTATCGCGAACTGGCGGACTACTGCGAAGCCAAATACAGCCTGCTGACCCAGCATACTGACCCGGAAACGGTATTACCGCCATTGCTTACCCGCCAGCAGAAAGTGGTGGATCTTATCAGCCTCTGTTACCAACAGTTGCATATGCTGTCCGCCACCAGCCGTCAGAACGACTATAAGCGCCTGCTACGCGTCTTCCAGGTGGCGCTGGATCTACAGGAGCATATTTCGGTCAGCCTGCATCAACCCGAAGAGGTGCAGAAACTGGTGGAACAGAGCCATGCAGAGCAGGTGATTCGCTGGGCGGCACGCACCGTGGCCGCCCGCCTGCGCGTGGTCAGCGACGATATACTTTATCACCGCTTCCCAGAACGCTTTAGCATGGAAAAACCTCTTGCCGCGCTGGAAAAAATCGCCCGCCAGCATCCGGAAAACCCGGTAGGACAGTTTTGCCACTATCACTTCAGCCGCATCGCCCGGCTACTGCGCACCCAACGCCCGCTTTACGTCCGGGATCTGATGGCCGACCAGCAACAACATCTGCCGCTGCTACGGGCGCTGCGTAGCTATTTGTCCCTGAAGTCTTCGGCGCTGCGCAGCGCAGCGCGCATTGGCACTATGCTGGCGGTCGCCGGACTGCTTGGATCAGCGCTCAATCTGCCCAAACCATGGTGGATACTGATGACTATCATGTTCGTGACCCAGAACGGATATCGCGCCACCCGGGTACGCATTCTACACCGGGCCGGGGGAACCATAGCCGGCCTGCTAATAGCGGCGGGTGCCCTGCACTTTAACGTGCCCCAGGGCTATATTCTGGCAGGGATGCTGCTGATTACGCTGATTGGCTACCTGATTATCCGCAAGCATTACGCGCTGGCAACCGTCGGCTTTACCGTTACGGCAGTGTACAGCCTGCAGTTGCTGTCGCTAAGCGGCGAACAGTTTATTATGACCCGGCTGGTAGATACGCTGCTTGGGTGTCTGATCGCCTTTGGCGGCATGGTCTGGCTGTGGCCTCAGTGGCAGAGCGGCCTGCTGCGTCAGAACGCCTGGGATGCGCTGGAGTGCGATCAGCAGGCCATCCGCCGGATTCTGAGCATCGATCCACAGCCCGGCCCGCTGGCCTGGGAGCGCATGCGGGTTAATCAGGCTCACAATGCGCTCTATAACTCGCTGAATCAGGCAATGCAGGAGCCGTCATTTAATAACCGCTACCTGGCCGATATGAAACTCTGGGTCACTCATAGCCAGTTTATCGTCGAGCATATCAACGCCATGACGATCCTGGCGCGCGAGCACAATATGCTGACTCCGGCGCTGGCCCAGCGCTACCTGCAAACCTGCGAGATAGCCATTCAACGCTGCCAGCAACGCCTGACCTGGGACAACCCTGACGACAGCGGCGCCATCCACGTACTGGACTCTCCAGAGGCGCTCACCATTGGCCCCATGAGTACCATGGAGCGCCATCTGGATCGCATCCTCAGCCATCTGAATGCCATGCACACCATCTCTTCAGTGGCCTGGCACCAGCGCCCTCATCACGGCGCCTGGCTGCGCCGTCGTTTACTGAGCAGCAAATAATCAGCGCTGCGCGATTTGCTGTGCTGCCCGGGCGAAGCGTGCCATACCTTCGTCGATATCCGCGTCGTCCACCACCAGCGACGGCGCCAGGCGCACCACATCCGGCCCGGCATTCAGCACCATAACGCCCTGCTCCGCCGCCGCATTCAGCAGATCCCGGGCCCGGCCTTTAAAGGATTCACTCAGTTCGGCACCTATCAATAACCCCATGCCGCGAACGTCGCTGAACAGGTTGTACTGCTCATTAATCTGACGCAGATGTTCGACAAAGCGCTGACGCTTGCTCTGTACACCGCTCAATACTTCCGGGGTATTGATAATATCGAAAGCGGCCTCCGCCACCGCGCAGGCCAGCGGATTACCACCGTAAGTCGACCCGTGAGAGCCAACATGGAAAGCGGAGGCGATCTCCTCAGTGGTCAACATCGCACTCACCGGGAACCCCCCGCCCAGCGCTTTGGCGCTGGTGAGAATATCCGGCGTCACGCCGTAGTGCATATAGCTAAACAGCTTACCCACACGCCCCATGCCGCACTGAACTTCATCAAAGACCAGCAGCGCCTGGTTGTGGTCACACAAATCGCGCAGCCCCTGCAGGAATTCCGGCGTGGCGGCGGTAACGCCCCCTTCCCCCTGAACCGGCTCAACCACCACTGCGCAGGTATGGTCGTCCATCACAGCCTTAACGGCGTGCAAATCGTTAAAGGGCACATGGATGATATCGGCGGGCTTAGGGCCGAAACCGTCGGAATATTTGGGTTGCCCGCCTACCGAGACGGTAAACAGCGAGCGTCCGTGGAATGCGTTATGGAAAGCGATGATTTTAGTTTTGTACGGGCTGTGGCGCGTGGAAGCATAGTAACGCGCCAGCTTAAAAGCGGTTTCATTAGCTTCAGTGCCGGAGTTCATGAAAATGACCCGCTCAGCAAAGGTTGCGTCAATCAGCTTACGGCCCAGACGCAGCGCTGGCTCATTGGTAAACACATTGCTGGTGTGCCACAGGGTTTCTCCCTGCTGCTTCAGGGCGGCTACCAGAGCCGGGTGACAGTGCCCCAGGGCGGTTACGGCGATACCTCCGGCAAAGTCAACGTACTCCTTGCCCTGCTGATCCCAGACCCGACTGCCCTTACCTTTCACCGGAATAAACTGCGCCGGTGCATAAACGGGCAGGATGACATCATCAAAAGTGGCGCGGGTAATCGCTGATTTCTCATTTGCCATAGGTTTACCATCCCTTTTTTACGCATATCTTTATTTGAAAATATAATCATTAAATATGCATAAAAAATCACAAACAGGCAAACATAAAATCAGCGCTTCAGGAAGTTTTCCAGCAGTTGATGCCCCTGCTCGCTCAGAATGCTTTCAGGGTGAAACTGCACGCCTTCCAGCGCCAGCGTCCGGTGGCGCAGTCCCATAATCTCCTGCTCATCGCTCCAGGCCGTCGCCTCCAGGCACTCCGGCAACGTGACGGGATCCACCAGCAGCGAATGATAACGGGTCACCGTCAGGGGATTATTCAGTCCCTGAAAGACCCCGACACCGGCATGCCGAACTTCAGATGTCTTACCATGCATCACCTTTGGTGCGCGCACCACGCTAGCACCAAAGGCCTGGGCGATAGCCTGATGTCCCAGGCATACGCCCAGAATCGGCAACCGACCAGCAAAATGACGAATCGCCTCCAGGGAAATCCCCGCTTCGTTAGGCGTGCGGGGGCCAGGGGAGATAACCAGATGTTGGGGGGCCAGCGCCGTAATCTCCTCAAGCGAGATTTCATCGTTACGCTTCACCCTGACATCCGCCCCCAGCTCGCAAAAATACTGGTATAGGTTCCAGGTAAAAGAGTCGTAGTTGTCGATCAGTAATAGCATAGCGGCTCCGGCAAACGTGAACCGCGCTATTCTACGCGTTTTCCCCTGCTTCGCTCACTACCATATCGAATAGCGCCTCCAGCAGTGCCGGATCGCCCATTGCCTCACTCTGGCAGGCATCACGCCACGCCAGGGGCGTAACCGGCTCCCAGTCCAGGCAGTAACCGGCGTGGATGGCCATCTGTTCAAAGAAGATACGCTGGGTACGGCCGCTGCCGAGTCGGAACGGGTGCAACACATTAATCTCGCCGTAATACCAGGCCAGCCTGGCGACAAACTCCTGGCGACCCAGCCCCGCCAGGTAGCGTTCGTTTTCCAGCTTCTGCATCAGGGCATTACCCTCTTTCTCGATCCAGGCAAAGTGGCAAAAAGGGGTATCACCCAGAGAGATATCGACCTGTCGCAGTTCACCCGCCTGTTCGAACAGTCCGGTAAAAAGATGACGGTGAATGGCGCACAGCCAGGGCAACCCTCGTAGTACCGGCCCCAGCGCCAGAGTCGCCAGGCGTTGCGTCGTCAGCATCAGCGCCGGGCCGTTCAGTGCATTACCGGCAGGCCCCAGTTCGCGTCCTGTGTCGGGATTCTCCAGCCGACAGCTGTCCTGAAAACAGCGCAGGCGTCGCTGTTCCCACAGGTGAATTTTCTGTTTGTCGGTGAATTTTTTAGTCATGACGCCCCCCGAACGCAGCCCGTTTGCCACAAGTATAAGCAGCAATTTCGGACTGCGTCGGGAGGAGGGCAGCACGCGGAACGCCGGGCACCGCGCGGAAAAACTTAAGGCAGGCGCCTGGCAGACAGAATAACAATCGGTTTTGTCGGCACATTCTGGTAGGGGCCGACATTGTGCGTCTGGGTCTGGGAAATCTTATCGGCGATATCCATTCCTTTCACAACTTTACCAAACACCGCATAACCAAAGTCACGCTGGCCGTGGTCAAGGAAAGCATTATCCGCCACGTTGATAAAGAACTGGCTGGTAGCACTGTCTTTATCCGCCGTGCGCGCCATTGCAATAGTGCCGCGGGTATTGCGCAGGCCGTTATCCGCTTCATTCTTAATCGGCGGCTTCGGCTGCTTCTGCTGCAACTCCTTATTAAAACCGCCGCCCTGAATCATAAAGCCAGGGATCACTCGGTGGAAAATCGTGCCGTTATAAAAACCGCTGTCCACATAGTCGAGGAAGTTTTTCACCGAAACCGGCGCTTTCTGGCTATCCAGCTCAAGCTCGATATCGCCTGCAGAAGTATTCAACAGAACGTGCGGATCGCCTTTAGCCGCCAGAGCGACAGGAGAAAGCGTTGAAAGGGCAAACACGGTAACGACCGCTGCCAGGGTCGATTTCAGCATGAACGGTTCCTTTGAATAGCATGAGGGGAATTTGTTGATTCTAAAGAGCATCACTGCGTCACGCCAGCCATTTACCTTTTTTTACGATGACTGCCCATCCGTCAACTAAAACGAATTTTCATCTCCATTAATGCTACTGAAATCACAATGTATATAGATAATTTCATCGAATAGTCATTAAAAAGTTTAAATCCATCACATTAATGTCTAGACTTCGGGCGCATACTGCGCCGTCAATGCGCTTTACACATCTATTCACAGGTTCGTTATGACCCGTCACAACCGCATCAAGCTTACCTGGATCAGTTTTCTCTCCTACGCCCTGACAGGGGCACTGGTGATTATCACCGGTATGGTCATGGGAAATATCGCAGACTACTTTGGTCTGCCGGTCTCCAGCATGAGTAATACTTTCACCTTTCTTAATGCCGGGATCCTGATCTCTATCTTCCTGAATGCCTGGCTAATGGAGATCATACCGCTAAAAACCCAGTTACGTTTCGGCTTTGTGCTGATGGTTCTGGCGCTGGCGGGGCTGATACTTGGCCATAGTCTGGCTATCTTCTCCGTCGCTATGTTCGTTCTGGGGCTGGTCAGCGGTATTACCATGTCTATCGGCACCTTTCTGATCACCCATCTATACGAAGGGCGCCAGCGTGGCTCCCGCCTGCTGTTTACCGACTCCTTCTTCAGTATGGCGGGAATGGTCTTCCCGATACTGGCCGCCTTTCTGCTGGCACGCAGCGTCACCTGGTACTGGGTCTACATCTGTATCGGCCTGATCTACGTCGCTATCTTCCTGCTGACTCTGGGTTGCCAGTTCCCGGCCCTGGGGCGCCACGCCGCGCCCGGGCAGCAAAAAGCGCCGAAAGAGAAATGGGGAATCGGCGTACTTTTTCTGTCCATCGCCGCGCTCTGCTATATCCTCGGTCAGTTGGGTTTTATCTCCTGGGTGCCGGAATATGCAAAACAGCTGGGCATGAATCTGAATGATGCCGGCCAACTGGTCAGTAATTTCTGGATGTCCTATATGCTTGGCATGTGGGCTTTCAGCTTTATTCTGCGCTTTTTCGACCTGCAACGTATTCTGACAGTACTGGCGCTGCTGGCCACGCTGCTGATGTACTGCTTTATTACCGGCAGTATCCCGCATCTGCCGTGGTTTATTCTGGCGCTCGGCTTTTTCTCCAGCGCCATCTATACCTCGATTATCACGCTGGGTTCGCTACAGACCCGGGTAGCGTCACCGAAGCTGGTGAACTTTGTGCTGACCTGCGGCACCATCGGCACCATGTTAACCTTCGTAGTCACCGGCCCAATCGTCGCCCACAGCGGCCCCCGGGCAGCGCTGTTTACCGCTAACGGTCTCTATGCCGTGGTCTTCCTGATGTGCCTGCTGCTGGGCTTTGTTTCTCGCCATCGCCAGCACGCCAGTGTTGCGAAGTCATAATCCATAAGCACTGCTTTTGGTTCCCCCCTCCCGGGGGGGAACCTTTCCTTCCAATCCGACAATATTTCGTCTTAAGAAACCGCTCAATTAAAAACCAGCATTTTCCGCCACTTAGATATCCACTTAAAAATCAAGGATATACCCATTAAGGGGTATACGGGGGCGTAATTGATCTGAATCAATAATAACCAGTGCTGAATCGTTAAAGTCATCAGTAATAGAAAAGAAATCGAGGCAAAAATGAGCAAAGTCAGACTCGCTATTATCGGTAACGGCATGGTTGGCCATCGCTTTATCGAAGAGCTTCTTGATAAAGCTGAACCCGGGCAATTTGACATCACTGTTTTTTGTGAAGAACCCCGTATCGCCTACGACCGTGTCCATCTCTCCTCTTACTTTTCCCACCACACCGCTGAAGAGTTGTCGCTGGTGCGGGAAGGCTACTATGAGAAACACGGTGTGCAGGTGCTGGTCGGCGAACGCGCCATCACTATCAATCGCCAGGAGAAGGTTATCCACTCCAGCTCTGGTCGTACGCTCTACTACGACAAACTGATTATGGCGACCGGCTCTTACCCCTGGGTGCCGCCTATTAAAGGCGCCGAAACCCAGGATTGCTTCGTCTATCGCACTATCGAAGACCTGAACGCTATTGAAGCCTGCGCCCGTCGCAGTAAGCGCGGCGCCGTAGTTGGCGGCGGCCTTCTGGGTCTGGAAGCAGCTGGCGCGTTGAAAAACTTAGGGGTAGAAACCCACGTTATCGAATTCGCCCCGATGCTGATGGCCGAGCAACTCGACCAGATGGGTGGCGAGCAGTTACGCAATAAAATTGAACGCATGGGCGTGAAGGTTCACACCAGCAAGAACACCCAGGAGATCGTTCAGGGCGGCAAAGAAGCGCGTAAAACCATGCGCTTTGCTGACGGCAGCGAACTGGAAATCGACTTTATCGTCTTCTCTACCGGCATCCGCCCCCAGGATAAGCTGGCGACTCAGTGCGGCCTCTCTGTCGCACAGCGCGGCGGTATCGTTATCAACGATCAGTGCCAGAGCTCCGACCCGGATATCTACGCCATTGGCGAGTGTGCCAGCTGGCATAACCGCGTATTCGGCCTGGTGGCACCGGGTTATAAAATGGCGCAGGTCGCCGTTGACCACCTGCTGGGCAACCTCAGCACGTTTGAAGGCGCTGATATGAGCGCCAAGCTGAAACTACTGGGCGTGGACGTCGGCGGTATCGGCGACGCCCACGGCCGAACCCCGGGCAGCCGCAGCTATGTCTACCTTGACGAAAACAAAGAAGTCTATAAGCGCCTTATCGTAAGCGAAGACAATAAAACCCTGCTGGGCGCGGTGCTGGTCGGCGATACCAGCGACTACGGCAACCTGCTGCAGCTGATGCTAAACGCTATTGAGCTGCCGGAAAATCCGGACTCGCTGATCCTGCCTGCCCATTCGGGTAGCGGCAAACCGGCTATCGGCGTGGATAAACTCCCGGATACCGCGCAGATCTGCTCCTGCTTTGACGTCACCAAAGGTGCCCTGATCGCGGCCATCAATAAAGGCTGCCATACCGTCGCCGCCCTGAAAGCAGAAACCAAAGCCGGTACCGGCTGTGGCGGCTGTATCCCACTGGTGACTCAGGTGCTGAACGCTGAACTGGCGAAGCAGGGCATCGAAGTCAACAATCATCTTTGTGAACACTTCGCATTCTCCCGCCAGGAGCTGTATCACCTGATTCGCGTGGAAGGCATAAAAACCTTCGACCAGTTGCTGGAAAAATATGGCAAAGGGTACGGCTGTGAAGTGTGTAAGCCAACCGTCGGCTCTCTGCTGGCCTCCTGCTGGAACGAATATGTACTGGAACCACAGCACACGCCGCTACAGGACACTAACGACAACTTCCTGGCCAATATTCAGAAAGATGGCACCTACTCGGTGATCCCCCGCTCCGCAGGCGGCGAGATCACCCCGGAAGGGTTGATGGAGGTGGGCCGTATCGCCCGTGAATTCAACCTCTACACCAAAATCACCGGTTCCCAGCGTATCGGCCTGTTCGGCGCCCAAAAAGACGATCTGCCGGAAATCTGGCGTCAACTGATTGAAGCAGGCTTCGAAACCGGTCACGCCTATGCCAAGGCGCTGCGTATGGCGAAAACCTGCGTCGGCAGCACCTGGTGCCGCTACGGCGTTGGCGACAGCGTCGGCTTCGGCGTTGAGCTGGAAAACCGCTACAAAGGCATCCGCACCCCGCACAAAATGAAGTTCGGCGTCTCCGGTTGTACCCGAGAGTGCGCCGAAGCCCAGGGCAAAGACGTTGGGGTTATCGCCACCGAAAAAGGCTGGAACCTCTACGTTTGCGGCAACGGCGGGATGAAACCGCGCCACGCCGACTTGCTGGCCGCGGATCTCGACCACGATACCCTGGTACGCTACCTCGACCGCTTTATGATGTTCTACATCCGTACCGCCGACAAACTGCAGCGTACCTCGGTCTGGCTGGAGAATCTGGAAGGCGGCATCGACTACCTGAAGAGCGTCATTATCGACGACAAGCTGGGCCTTAACGCACAGCTGGAAGCCGAAATGGCCCGCCTGCGCGAAGCCTTCGCCTGTGAGTGGAGCGAAACGGTGAATAACCCGCAGGCCCAGGTTCGCTTCCACCACTTCATCAACAGCCCGCAGCGCGATCCGAACGTACAGGTGGTGCCCGAGCGCCAGCAGCATCGTCCGGCCACGCCCTACGAACGCATTCCGGTAACCCTCGTGGAGGAAAACGCATGAGCCAGTGGACTACCGTCTGTCAGTTAGACGACATCCTGCCCGCCACCGGCGTCTGCGCCCTGGTGGGTAAGCAGCAGGTGGCCATCTTTCGTCCTGGCCCGGACGATCGGGTCTACGCCATCAGCAATATTGACCCCTTCTTCGAAGCCAGCGTGCTGTCGCGCGGCATTATTGCCGAGCACCTTGGCGACCTTTGGGTCGCCAGCCCGTTGAAAAAGCAGCGCTTCCGTCTGCGTGATGGGCTGTGCATGGAAGATGAAAGCCGTTCAGTGGCGCACTTTGAAGCCCGCGTTCAGGACGGTCAGGTACAGGTTAAAGCCTGATACGCCACGCCCCTTTCGGCCACGAAGGGGGCGTTATTTTTTTGGAGACGCCCGTCATAAAGGGTGCTCCGGACAATTTATTTTTCTTTTTTATTTTTTATTTCGACTTAAGGATAACCACTGCATGTTCACCGACACCATTAAGCTGTGTGCGGCGAATGCCGCGCGCATCGCTCGCCTCAACCGTACCAATCCGCTGGGTTTCTGGATAGCCTCCGCCATGGCCGGCGCCTATGTCGGGCTCGGTATTATTCTGATCTTCACCCTTGGCAATCTGCTCGATCCTTCGGTGCGTCCGTTGGTGATGGGCGCCACCTTCGGAATCGCCCTGACGCTGGTAATTATCGCGGGTTCCGAACTTTTCACCGGCCACACCATGTTCCTGACCCTGGGTGTCAAAGCGGGTACCATCAGCCAGCGCCAGATGTGGGGTATTCTTCCTCAGACCTGGCTCGGCAACCTACTGGGCTCGGTGTTCGTGGCCCTGCTCTACTACTGGGGCGGCGGCAGCCTGTTGCCGGTGGATACCAGCCTGATCCACAGCGCGGCGCTGGCGAAAACCACACAGCCGGGAATGGTACTGTTCTTTAAAGGGATCTTGTGTAACTGGCTGGTTTGTCTGGCTATCTGGATGGCGATCCGCAGTGAAGGAGCGGCGAAATTTATCGCAATATGGTGGTGTCTGCTGGCCTTTATCGCCTCCGGCTACGAGCACTCCATCGCCAATATGACGCTGTTCGCGCTCTCCTGGTTCGGCAATCATGGCGAAGGCTTCACTCTGGCAGGGATCGGCCATAATTTACTGTGGGTCAGCCTGGGTAACACCGTCTCCGGTGCCATCCTGATGGGGCTGGGTTACTGGTACGCTACGCCGCGCGCCGAACGTCCTCTGCCTCAACGCCCGGAAGCACAGGAGCAGGTCGCAGGATAACCCTTTCTCTCTCCCCGCCCGCGCCATATTCAGCGGGCAGGGTTGCTGGTATGCTGTTTTCCCTTGCCGGGCGTCCCTACGGACACCATCGCAGCCCGGCAAGCATTACCGATAAAAGATGAGGAAAAAGACACCGTGGATCACCTGCCCATATTTTGCCAGTTACGTGACCGCGCCTGCCTGCTGGTAGGCGGCGGCGATGTCGCAGAACGCAAAGCGCGGCTTCTGCTGGAGGCAGGCGCCAGTCTGACCGTTAATGCGCTCAGTTTTGCTCCTCAGTTTCACGCCTGGGCGGACGCCGGTCAGCTAATCCTGGCGCAGGGGCCGTTTGATGAAGCGCTGCTGGATGAGTGCTGGCTGACCATTGCCGCCACCGATGATGACGCAGTCAATCAACAGGTTAGCGATGCCGCCGAGGCGCGGCGCATCTTCTGCAACGTTGTGGACGCTCCGAAACAGGCCAGCTTTATCATGCCCTCCATTATCGACCGATCTCCGCTGATGGTTGCTATCTCGTCTGGCGGTACTTCCCCGGTACTGGCACGCCTGCTGCGTGAAAAACTGGAATCAATACTGCCCCTTCATCTGGGCCATGTCGCCCACTACGCAGGAAAGTTACGCGCACGAGTAAAAGCCACTTTCGCTACTATGGGGGAACGGCGTCGCTTCTGGGAGAAGTTTTTCGTTAACGACAGGCTGGCCCAGTCGCTGGCTAATCGTGATGAAAAAGCGATCTCCCGGACCACTGAAGCACTGTTCAGCGAACCGCTGGATAATCGCGGTGAAGTGGTGCTGGTGGGGGCCGGGCCTGGCGATGCCGGTCTGCTGACCCTGAAGGGGCTGCAGCAAATTCAGCAGGCCGATATCGTAATTTACGACAGGCTGGTATCCGACGACATCATGAACCTGGTGCGTCGCGATGCGGATCGGGTTTTCGTCGGCAAGCGCGCGGGCTATCACTGCGTTCCCCAGGAGGAGATTAACCAGATTCTGCTGCGCGAGGCCCAGCGCGGTAAGCGCGTGGTGCGTCTTAAGGGCGGGGATCCCTTTATCTTCGGGCGAGGAGGCGAAGAGCTGGAGGTTCTGTGCAATGCCGGTATTCCCTTCTCGGTAGTTCCGGGAATTACCGCCGCATCGGGCTGTTCCGCCTACGCCGGTATTCCTCTGACCCACCGCGACTACGCCCGGGGCGTGCGGCTGGTAACTGGCCATCTTAAGCACGATGGCGAAGCACTGAACTGGCAGAGCCTGGCGGCAGAAAAGCAGACGCTGGTCTTCTATATGGGGCTGAATCAGGCTTCGGCTATCCAGCAAAACCTGATTGCCCACGGTATGTCACCACAAGTCCCGGTAGCGTTGGTGGAAAACGGTACCGCCGTGACCCAGCGGGTGGTGGACGGGACTCTGGCGCAACTGGGCGAACTGGCGCAGCAGGTCAAAAGCCCCAGTCTGATTATCGTCGGGCGCGTGGTGGCCCTGCGCAATAAGCTGAACTGGTTTTCTAACCACTGATCCACAATATCCGTTGGGGACGTTGATAACCCCATTCCAGGTTCGAAGACCAGAATCCGGTATATTGAGGCGACAAACCGGTGATGGGCGTACCCTCTCCCCACTAGGGAGAGGGTTAGGCGAGGAATTACGGCTGCGCCACAAAGCCGATGGCTTCGTAGACCTTTTTCAGCGTCTCCTGAGCCTGAGCGCGGGCTTTTTCCGCCCCTTCCTTCATCACCTGCTGCAGGAAAGCTTCGTCATTACGGTAGCGGTGGTAACGCTCCTGTAGCTCACTCAGCATACCAGAAACCGCATCCGCCACTTCGCCTTTCAGATGGCCGTACATTTTGCCTTCGAAGTGCTGCTCCAGCTCGCTGATACTCTGGCCGGTAACGCCGGAAAGAATATCCAGCAGGTTAGAGACTCCGGCTTTATTGGCCACGTCGTAACGCACCACCGGCGGCTCGTCGGAATCGGTCACCGCGCGCTTAATTTTCTTCACTACCGCTTTCGGCTCTTCCAGCAGACCGATCACGTTATTACGGTTATCGTCCGACTTGG
Organism: Rosenbergiella sp. YN46; assembly: GCF_036620675.1. Lineage (NCBI taxonomy): Bacteria > Pseudomonadati > Pseudomonadota > Gammaproteobacteria > Enterobacterales > Erwiniaceae > Rosenbergiella > Rosenbergiella sp. YN46. Next base: position 41,894 of record NZ_JAZHEE010000025.1, on the reverse strand, counting down.
ACATCTTTTTGGTCGGCTCCAGCAGCGACATCACGCGCGCGCCAGATTTCGGAATAAACGGCTCGGGGATTCGGAAGATATCGCCATAGAGCGCGTTGAAGCGCTGGGCCACGTCGCGGCTCAGTTCCAGGTGCTGCTTCTGATCTTCCCCAACCGGCACCTGATTGGTCTGATACAACAGGATATCCGCCGCCATCAGCACCGGGTAGTCAAACAGTCCGGCGTTGATGTTTTCCGCGTAACGGGTCGACTTATCCTTAAACTGGGTCATCCGGCTCAGTTCACCAAAATAGGTGTAGCAGTTCAGCACCCAGCTCAGTTGGGCGTGTTCGGCAACATGCGACTGAACGAAGATGGTGCTCTTTTCCGGGTCGATGCCGCAGGCCAGATAGAGCGCCAGAGTGTCCAGGGTCGCTTTGCGTAGCTGCGCGGGATCCTGACGAACCGTGATGGCGTGCTGGTCGACGATGCAGTAGATGCAGTGGTAATCATCCTGCATATTCACCCACTGACGCAGCGCACCCATATAGTTCCCGATGGTTAACTCTCCTGACGGCTGCGCGCCGCTAAAGACGATGGGCTTAGTCATTGGCTCATTCCTGATGTTCGTATTGGGGAAGCCCGAGTAAGGGCAGAAGTTCATGGAAGCTATCGAGCACCCGGTCAGGGTCACTCAACGAAATCGCTTCGCCATAATTGTAACCGTAAGTCATACCGACCGAAGGGCAACCCGCGGCCCGGGCGGCCTGAATATCATTACGCGAATCGCCGACAAACAGCAACGCGTCCGGGGAAATACCCAACCGTTCCGCCACCCGTAGAATCGGCTCCGGGTGCGGTTTTTTATTCTTAACGTCGTCGCCACCGATAATCGGCTCGAAATAGCCCGCCAGCCCCAGGCCTTCCAGGATCGGTCGCACAAAGGGGGTGGGTTTATTAGTCACCAGCGCCAGCGCCACGCCATGCTGCTTTAGCGCCGCCAGGGTTTCCGCCACGTTCGGGAACAGAAAGCTACCCTGCCCGGCGGACTCGCTATAATAGCGATCGAACAATTTGCGCATCATACGGCGCATTTCATCGTCCGGCTGAGGATCGCCTTTACCTTCGGCCTTCTCCTTCAGGGCCCAGCACAGCGCCCGCTCAACCAGCACGTCGGCACCGTTGCCGATCCAGGTAATCACCCGTTCCTCTCCGGCCCTGGGCAGCTCCAGCGCATAAAGCGCGTTGTCCACCGCCTCGGTCAGCCCCGGAGCGCTGTCTACCAGCGTACCGTCCAGATCAAACGCGACGGCGCGCAGGGTTGAAAACTTATCCATGATTCACCTTCGCCAGTTCGCTACGCATCTGATCGATCACCGCTTTATAATCCGGTTGTCCGAAAATAGCCGAACCCGCGACAAACATATCGGCGCCTGCCGCAGCAATCTCGCCAATATTGCTGACCTTCACGCCACCATCCACTTCCAGGCGGATATCCAGCCCGGAGGCATCAATACGCTCGCGCACCTGACGCAGTTTTTCCAGAGTATGAGGAATAAACGACTGCCCGCCGAAACCGGGGTTTACCGACATCAGTAAAATGACGTCCAGTTTCTCCATCACGTGATCCAGATAGCTGAGCGGCGTAGCAGGATTAAGAACCAGCCCGGCCTTACAGCCGTGCTCTTTAATCAACTGTAAAGAACGGTCGATATGTTCGGAAGCTTCAGGATGGAAGGTGATGATACTGGCGCCTGCCGCGGCAAAATCGGGAATAATGCGATCCACAGGCTTTACCATCAGGTGCACATCAATCGGGGCGGTAACACCGTAATCACGCAGCGCCTTAAGTACCATGGGGCCGATGGTCAGGTTAGGGACATAATGGTTGTCCATAACATCGAAATGCACCACATCGGCGCCAGCCGCCAGCGCTTTCGCGGTATCTTCCCCCAGCCGCGCAAAATCGGCCGAGAGGATAGAGGGGGCAATCAGATACTGTTTCATCCACTTCTCCTGTTCAACGCTCGTCTGCGACGGCTAAGACCTTAAGCGGCCTGTAAAGCGCCAGCAGCTCATCCACCTTCTTGCGCGTTCCGCCGTTGCTGCTGATGCTGCGCCGGACGCTCACCTTATACAAATCCGTCGCCTGCTGATACCAGTCCTGGGTCAGTATGGTATCGTGATTGGAGATCAACACCGGAATGCCGCGTTCCGCCAGCTCTCTGGCCATTTGCGCCAGCTGTTGCTGATGCTCCAGGCTAAAGCTGTTGGTATGATACGCCGTAAAATTGGCCGTTGCGGAAAGCGGCGCATAAGGCGGATCGCAGTAAACCACCGAGCCGGCTCGCGCACTTACCATACTATCGATATAGGACTGGCAGAGAAAGGTGGCATTCTGCGCCTGAGCGGCAAAGTGATACAGCTCAGCCTCGGGGAAGTAGGGGCGGCTGTAGCGGCCGAATGGCACATTAAATTCGCCGCTCAGATTATACCGACACAGACCATTGTAACCATGGCGATTAAGATAGAGAAACAGCACCGAGCGCCGTAACGGATCGCGGCTCAGATTAAACTCATCGCGTAGCGCGTAATAGGTGTCCGGGTTGTTATTGTCGGAACAAAACAACATGCGCGCTTCGCGTACGTACTCGTCCGCTCGTTCCTTTACGATGTTGTAGAGCTGGATCAGATCGCTGTTGATATCCGCCAGAACATAACGCCGGTAATCGGTATTTAAAAATACCGATCCAGCACCAACGAAGGGTTCGATCAAACAGTCACCTTCAGGAAGGTAACGTTTGATTTCTTCCAGCAGGGGGTATTTCCCCCCTGCCCATTTCAAAAAAGCGCGATTCTTTTTCATGCCGTCAGACTATTTATACCTTCTCCAGCTGTGGAGAGGCTCCGACAGCATACTGCGCTTCGATCATTGCTTAAGATCGGACTGCACCTGAGCAACAGGTTTAGTCCACGGATTTCTGGCCTGTACGCCTGCAGGCAGCGAAGACACAGCGCCTTTCGCCGCATCCTTAGAAGCATAAACACCTTTGACCAGCACGTACCAGGGCTTACCGTTGCGAATCGTCTGGTAAACCACATAGTCCTGCAGATTCTCTTTCTTCGCCCAGGCGTTCAGGTTGTTGTAGTTCGAAGAACTGCTCAACTGCAATGTGTAATGACCAGACGGCGCCGACAGCAACGCACCGCCGTTGCCGCTCAACACCTTGCTGGTAGTCGCCGCAGATGCGGTCGGCGTCACAGCCTGCTGAGGCTGGCTGGCGGTCGCTGCTTTCTGCGTCGTCTCAGACTTATTGCTGGCCGTAGCCGCGGCCTTCTGTGCGGGCTTCGCCACAGGCGCTTTCGCAGGCTCACTGGTCGTCTTCGCGCCAGAGGTCACGCTCTTCGGTGCACTGGCATGCTGCTGCGCGGCCTTATGCTGCGGCTGCTCAATGACCGTTTTCTTGCGCTCATGACGCGGCTCGCTGTGATGCGAGGACTGCTGAGAAGCGCTCTGACGCGGCGAGCCGTTTGTCGTTCCACGATGGCCATTCCCCATCGGCGCTACGGTGGCGGGCTGCGTCGGCAGCGTTGAAGAACCGGCACTCGCGGCAGCATCCATCTGCTGCTGATTCTGCTGGCCCCGTTCGCCGGTCAGCGCGCTGTTCAGATCGCCCTGAACCTCTACGCGCTGCTGGCCCTGCTGTGCGGTCTGGGGTTGAGACTGGGTCGGCGTCTGGGACACCGGCGGCAGAGCAATATCCTGCGGGTTGCCGTTCTGAACATCGCTGCCCGAAGGCGCCATACCGCTATTTTCCGGCTGCTGATTGCCGTTATCGGCACCGCCAGCAGAAAGGTCAATATTTTTCTCGCCGCCGTTGCCTGCCGTACTGCTATCGTCGGAAGAGGGACTCTTCAATGCAGAACCAATACCGATAATCACCAGCAGCAGCACCAGAATACCCACGCCCATCATAATATGCTGGCGTGACGCAGGTTTACGGGCCGGAGCGGCTTTACGGCGGCGCGGGCGACGCTCTTCGTCGTCATCAGCTGTAGAACGGGACACTTCGCGTTGCGGTTCAGCCTCATCCGCCGCCTCATCGCGGCGACGGCCGGGACGGACATCATCCTCATCAATATCCACGTCATCGACGTTGATACTGGGCTCATTATCACGCTCATAGCTGGCACCATTACGCTGGCGACCAGAACGTCGGTCACTGGGATCGGGTTTCAGCTCGTCTTCCGGTTTAAACTCATCCATTTAACACCCCCACTCACAGGCCAACGCCTGATAAAAAGCACTGTTAGCGCATCAACTACAGAGCCGCCCACGGGCGGCTACCTGTTCGCCCGGTATTGTTCCAGGCATCTCTTTCTCAGTCTTATCGTTCACGCTGGCAGGCAGTCGGCAATAGCCTCCAGCACTAAATCGTGCGCCACGCCCGCGCGAACTTCACTTTTCCCTATAACCCGCGGCAATACCAGGCGCAGTTCACCGCCCAGTACTTTTTTATCACGCAGCATATGGGGAAGATAACTTTGCGGCGACATCTGCGCCGGGCCTTCCACCGGCAACCCCGCACGCACCAGCAAATCAATAATACGCCGGGTATCAGCTTCAGAGAACTGCCCCAGTCGCTGCGCGGTACGTGCCGCCATCACCATACCCGCGGCCACGGCTTCTCCATGCAGCCAGTTGCCATAACCCATTTCCGCTTCAATGGCATGACCGAAGGTATGGCCCAGATTCAGTAAAGCACGTAAGCCGCTTTCCCGCTCGTCGGCCGCCACAACTTCGGCTTTCAGCTCACAACAACGGCGGATACACCAGGACATCGCCGCCTCATCATGCGCCAGTAACGCGTCCAGATTTTGTTCAAGCCACGTAAAGAATCCGGCATCGAGAATAATGCCGTATTTGATCACTTCCGCCAGGCCAGAGGCCAGTTCACGAGCAGGCAGCGTTTTCAGACAGTTGAGATCGATAATTACTGAGGCTGGCTGCCAGAAGGCGCCAATCATATTCTTACCCAACGGATGGTTTACCGCCGTTTTACCCCCGACCGAAGAGTCCACCTGCGCCAGCAAAGTGGTAGGAACCTGGATAAAACGAACGCCGCGCTGATAGCAGGCGGCGGCGAAGCCGGTAAGGTCACCAATCACGCCCCCCCCCAGGGCAACCAGCGTGGTATCGCGCCCGTGAGGTTTTTGCAGCAGTGCGGTAAACACCGCTTCCAGCGAAGCCAGGCTTTTGTACTGTTCGCCATCCGGCAAAATAATCTGGTCAACCTTTACGCCCGCCTGTTCCAGCACGGCGCGTACAGGTTCAAGGTAGAGAGGCGCCAGGGTCTCGTTGGTAACCAACATAACCCAATCGCCGGAAGCCAGGGGCCAGAATGCATCCGCTGAGTTGAACAATCCGGATGCGATGGTGATAGGGTAGCTACGCTCCCCCAGGGTAACGGTCAACCTCTCCATGACACTCAGTACCTTTTTTGCTGACGGACGAGTCTGTTATCTAAACAGAATTAGCTGTTTTCCAACATATGAATAATCTGGTTGGCAACAACTTTAGCACTTTGATCGTCAGTACGGATCGTCACATCGGCAATCTCTTCATACAGCGGATTGCGTTCACCGGCTAAATTTTCCAGAACCTCGCGCGGTGGCGCATCGACCTGCAGCAGCGGGCGCTTTTTATCACGCTGGGTGCGCGCCAGCTGTTTCTCAATAGTCGTCTCCAGATAGACGACTACGCCGCGCGCAGAGAGACGATTGCGGGTTTCGCGGGATTTGACAGAGCCTCCGCCCGTAGCCAGCACGATACCCTGCTTCTCTGTGAGTTCATTGATGATTTTTTCTTCACGATGGCGGAAACCTTCTTCGCCTTCGACGTCGAAGACCCATCCCACATCCGCTCCGGTTCGTTTCTCAATCTCTTGATCAGAATCGTAGAATTCCATATTGAGCTGCTGAGCTAACTGGCGCCCAATAGTGCTTTTGCCGGCACCCATAGGCCCAACCAGAAAGATATTGCGTTTCTCTGCCATTTTTTCGGTACTACGTAAGACAATTCGTTGATGATAAACCCACCCCATTCGTACCCTGGGGGCGAGACATGAACTGAAACCTCATTGTGTGAGTTCGAGAATCAGACTGAAAATTATCTCAACACTCAAGGTAGTTTGGCAACCGAATAAATCAGCGTCAGGGCGCGAAAACCGCCGCAGACGCCATCGTTGCTACCGGTGCGTGGAACGCGCCGGGCTACCAGTCCCGGAATCGGTACACCTTGTATGATAATTCCCTGCCGCCGTCAAATTCCTGAAGCACATCCGCCGTAAAAATAGCATATCGCGCTATCCGTGTACGGATGAATAACGCCCTACCGACTCTTTATCTCAATCAGTTATCCCTCTTTACTCAGATGCGGGGTGATAAACACCACCAGCTCGCGCCGCTCTTTGTGGCGCCCATCGCTGCTGAACAGATGTCCCAGCAACGGAATGGCGCTTAACAGCGGCACGCTGTCTTGATCGGTCTGACGGCGTTGCTGAAAAATACCGCCCAGCGCGATAGTTTCGCCTTCCCTGAGCTCTATCTGAGTCTCAATTTCCTGTTTATCGATGATGAGCATCTCTCCATCGCCCTGCTTTAGCTTCTGGCCGGGCATGTTCTGGCTGATACGCAGCTTCAGACGTACCCGATTATAGGGCAAGATCGTGGGTGTGACCTCCATACCCAATACCGCTTCCCGGAACTCAATGCGCCCGGCGTTATTCGCGGTACCGGCAACCTGGTAGGGAATTTCACTGCCCTGTTTGATGCTGGCGGGCTGTTGGTGAGCCGCCAGCAGACGGGGGCTGGCGATAAACGCCAGTTGCCGTTTCTGTTCCAGCGCCGACAGCTCAGTCTCCAGCAAACGACCGTTAATTCGCCCGACGCTAAAACCAATATGCGTACTGGCGGAAGCCGCAGAAAAATCGGCCGAAAACGCGTTTCGGCCTCCGGCGTTGGCCGCCCGCGACCACTTGATTCCCAGCTCCCGCAGGCTGCTTTGGGTCATGGAAACAATATGTGCGATCAGCTCGACCTGTCCCATCGGGCGATCCATCTCTGTTATCCATGGGCGAATTCGCAGCAGCGCCGCCCGGGTATCATCCACCAACAGCCGGTTAGTGCGGGCATCCACGGTAATCGAGCCGCGGGCGCTTAACACATGCTCCCTGGCTTCCCTGAGCGCCCCGGCCAGCTCGACCGCGCTGGCGTGGCTCAGGGGAAAAACCTCCCGCGACAGCGGTTGCCTGTTCAGTTGCTTCCTGCGGGCGGCCGCCTGGGCATCCTCCTGCTGCCCACGCCGCCCGGCGGGCCAGACGCTGACCAGATTGCCCTTACGATCCCAGACCAGCCCGGCAGCACGTGTCACTGCGCCGAATGCCTGCTTCCAGGGAAGCGCCATCAGGTGCAGAGAGAGCTTCCCCTCAACGCCCGGAGCAATAACCAGACTAACCTGCTGACTTTCCGCCAGCGCCTGTAGTACCTGAACCACTGGCGCCTCATCAACGCTGAGCGAAACTTCATCGGGCGCTGCCGCCGATACCAGAGCGCCCCACAGATATCCGAAGAGAATCAGGATCCTTCCTGTCATTGCGTTCTCCTTGCGGCGCACTTTCCAGCATGACGGTTGGGCAATGCGCCTGTGATTGAAGATAAACCCGGCGTTCCGCGATTTCTGTTACCTGCCATCCTGGCCACGGAAAGTCGCCGCTATGCAGGCGGAGCCACCCCGAAGGTACGGCGACGATCGCCACGGCGTTTCCACCGCGACTCTGTACCGTAGCGTGCAATCGCCAGGCGTGAAACGGCGCGGCGCACGGATCCGGCAGCGCCTGAAAGGGATCGCGAACCTCCCCCAGGGCGGATACGATAAGCGCCACCGGGATCATCGATGGCCAGTACCTCATTTTTCCGTCTCCAGCTGTAGCGTCAGGTTAAGCGCCGAAGCAGCCGGCTCCAGCAGAAACGCCCGCAGCGCGACGTCGCTTTCAGCCAGCCGTTCAAGCAGCCGCGGCAGCGACGACCAGTTAACGGAAAGCGCCAGTTTTCCGTCATCCGCCTGCCATAAAACGACCTGTCCGCCGCCCTCCTGTGCCAGCTTCAGGGCTGAAAATCCCCGGCCAGGCGGAAGCTCCGACACTATCTGATTCTGTTCCTGAAGCCACAGCTGACGTAGCCGGACGCGCTGTTGTAGCCCTCGGCCTTGTTCGCCCTCCAGCTGCGGTTGCGAATAACCAGACGGTAGTGCTGCCAGCACGACCATGGCCATTCCCCATACCAGGCCACAGATCGCGCGCCGTCTGCGCGACCCCAATAGCCAGCCATCAAGGTAAGGTCGCATCATGACGCAACCCAAACCGCCAGTTAAAATGCCATTCCCCCTCTGATTTGCGCGCCAGCGTCTGAAGCTGGGCCTGGCGAAAACCAGAATGTTGCCCAAACGCCCGCTCCAGCGCGTTTAGCGCGTCAGGGGTGCGCGCCAGACCGGAAATACGCCATTGGTTTTCATCCCCTTCCAGTCGGGTAAGCCAGGTTTCGTCTGGCAGCATCTCTGCCAGCGCTAAAATGGCATCACGCCAGGCCAGAATCTGAAAATATCTGGCCTGGCGGCGCTGATTTTCCTGCTGTATTGCTTCACGCTGGCGTTGACGCAGGCTGGCCTGTTCCAGCGCCTGTGCCACCCATTCCCTCCGCACGCCGTCGCTTTCAGCCAGTTGCGCCTGACGCCGGGAATCCAGAGCGCCAATCGCCATGCGATAGCCATGAACGGTCAGCACCGCCGCCAGGGTTGCCAGTATCACGGCCGACCAGAAACGCAGCCTCCGCTGTGCCAGCGTACGTCGCCAGGGGAGAAGATTAACCAGCCTCATTGCGGCAATCTCGCCAGCGCCAGGCCCAACGCAATCGCATAGCCGTCTCCTTCTTCCGGCAGCGGCGGCTGAAGGCGGGAAAGCGCAAGCCAGGGATTAAAATCGCGAACGCCATCGCCTGTTAGCGCACCGGGTGAACAGCAAACCAGGCGCCGGGGCGTCGTCGCCAGGCGCTGGCACAGCGTTGCGCAATCAGGTGCCTCATGACAGGGAATCGAGCCCCAACGATCCTGACAGACCCACAGCCACTCCGCAGCTGTCCGGTAAACCAGGCAGCAGTCCGCCATATCGCTATCGTCATGATGGCTAATAAAAGGAAGGAAACTGAATAGCGCACAGGCTTCCGGCGCGATCGCCGTCAGCCGCAGGCGGGCCTGGCGTATCATGGCGGCCAGCCTACCCACTTCACTGGCGCGGGCTGCCGTAACCGCAAAGCGCGACTCTGCGAAAACAGAGCAAAAATCCAGGCACAGCGTCTGTTCGGGCATCTGGAGTTGACGCCCGGTCGCGCTGGCCACATAGTGTGCGCACTGCAGTTCGCTCAATCCAGGTGGGGGCGACGGAATCTCTCGCTGCAACGTGCGCCGGGTCGGAAAACCCACACACAGGTAATAGCCTAATGGTAGTTGTCGGTACCAGCCGTTAAGCGCGGCACTAATCCTTTTTTCTTCATCATCGCCGTCACAGGGCAGCCGCCACCAGCGCTGCAAACGCCATATTCCACGTCGCTGCGAGATCGCCACTGCCCTTAGGGCATCTTTCTGAATATCCAGTCCAATCCGCCAGTTACCGAACGCCATAACTACACCTCCCTGATGTCTGTTTTGAAAATGGCATATCAAAGCGCCTGGCTTGCCTTTATACTACCGCGCGTTTGTTTATAAACTGCCCGGTCCAAACGAAATGGGAAATTCCGAGTGAAGTTCGTAAAGTATTTATTCATCCTTGCAGTGTGTTGCATCCTGCTGGGAGCGGGCTCGATATATGGTTTATATAAGTATGTTGAGCCTCAATTGCCGGATGTGGCCACGCTCAAAGAGGTGCGGCTCCAGATCCCCATGCAGGTCTATAGCGCCGATGGCGAGCTGATGGCGCAGTACGGCGAAAAGCGTCGTATCCCCCTGGAGTTAAACCAGATCCCCCCCCAGATGGTGAAGGCGTTTATCGCAACTGAAGACAGCCGCTTCTTTGAACACCATGGCGTGGATCCCATCGGTATCTTCCGTGCCGGTAGCGTCGCAATGTTCTCCGGACACGCTTCTCAGGGCGCCAGTACCATTACTCAACAGCTGGCCCGTAACTTCTTCCTGAGCCCGGAACGCACCCTGATCCGTAAGATCAAAGAGGCGTTCCTGGCGATCCGCATCGAACAGTTGCTGAATAAGGATGAGATCCTTGAGCTTTACCTGAATAAGATTTACCTCGGCTATCGGGCCTATGGCGTGGGTGCCGCCGCACAGGTCTATTTTGGTAAATCGGTGGATCAGCTGACGCTGAGCGAAATGGCCATGATTGCCGGTCTTCCGAAGGCGCCTTCCACCTTCAACCCGCTCTATTCGCTGGAGCGCGCCACCGCCCGCCGTAACGTGGTGTTGTCGCGTATGGAGCACGAAGGTTATATCACCGCCCAGCAATATGCTCAGGCAAGCAGCGAGCCGATCCACGCGAATTATCATGCGCCGAAAATCGCCTTTTCCGCCCCCTGGCTGACCGAAATGGTGCGCCAGGAGATGGTGAAGCGCTATGGTGAAAATGCCTACACTGACGGTTACCGGATCTACACCACCATTAACCGCCACGTTCAGCAGGCGGCCGAGAAAGCGCTGCGCGATAACGTCATCGCTTATGATATGCGCCACGGTTATCGCGGCCCGTCGAATCAGCTATGGAAGAAGGGCGAAATGCCCTGGTCCCAGGAACAAATCACCAGCGCACTGAAGAAGCTGCCGACTTATGGGCCGCTGGTGCCAGCCGTGGTGACCTCCAGTTCGCCGACGGAAGCCATTGCGCAAATCACCGACGGTAGCACCGTTTCCCTGAAGATGGACGGTATGCGCTGGGCCCGCCCGTGGCGTTCCGACACCCAGCAGGGGCCGACGCCGCGCAAAGTCACCGATGTCGTCCAGGCCGGGCAGCAAATTTGGGTACGTAAGGTTGATGATGGCTGGTGGCTGGCGCAGGTGCCGGAAGTGAATTCCTCCATCGTCTCCCTGAATCCAAAAGATGGTGCGGTACGGGCGCTGGTCGGTGGTTTCGACTTCAACCAGAGTATGTTTAACCGCGCCACTCAGGCTCTGCGCCAGGTCGGCTCGAACATCAAACCATTCCTGTATACCGCGGCGATGGATAAGGGCTTTACTCTGGCCAGTATCATTAACGACGTACCGATTTCCCGCTGGGATGCCGGTTCCGGTACCGACTGGCGTCCAAAAAACTCGCCGCCTCAGTACGCCGGCCCGATTCGTCTGCGTCAGGGGCTGGGTCAGTCGAAAAACGTGGTGATGGTACGCGCCATGCGCGCTATGGGCGTAGACTATGCCGCCGAGTATCTGCAGCGCTTCGGCTTCCCGGCACAGAATATCGTGCGTACTGAATCACTGGCCCTGGGATCTGCCTCTTTCACGCCGCTCCAGGTGGCCCGCGGCTACGCGGTTATGGCCAATGGTGGCTTCCTGGTCGATCCTTACTTCATCACCCGCATCGTCAACGCTCAGGGTGAGACGCTGTTTGAAGCCAAACCGAAAATCGCCTGCCCGGAATGCAATCTTCCGGTTATCTATGGCGATACCCAAAAATCCACCGTGATGGAAAATCAGGATGTGGAAAATGTGGCGACCTCTCAACAGCAGCGCAATATGAGCGTTCCCCAGCCGCAGCTTGAGCAGGCGAATCAGGATCTGGTTTCCCGTACCACTGCGCCGGAATACGCGCCTCACGTCATCAATACACCGCTCGCCTTCCTGATTAAGAGCGCGCTTAATACCAATATCTACGGCGAACCGGGCTGGATGGGTACTGGCTGGCGTGCGGCCCGCGATCTGAAACGCCACGATATCGGCGGCAAAACCGGAACCACCAACAGCTCGAAAGACGCCTGGTTTTCTGGCTATGGCCCGGGCGTGGTGACGTCGGTGTGGATCGGTTTTGACGATCATCGTCGCAATTTGGGACGTACCACCGCTTCCGGCGCTATTAAGGATCAGGTTTCCGGCTACGAGGGCGGCGCCAAAACCGCACAGCCCGCCTGGGATGCCTTTATGAAGGTCATTCTAAAAGGCGTGCCTGAAGAGCCGCTAACGCCGCCGCCAGGCATAGTCACCATTAAGATCGATCGGGCGACCGGGCAGCTTTCTAACGGCGGAAACAGCCGCGATGAGTTCTTCATTGAAGGCACTCAACCCACGCACCAGGCAGTGCGGGACGTCGGCACCACCATTATCGATAATGGCGAAGCCCAGGAGTTGTTCTGATTAACAAAAAACGCCCGTTACGGGCGTTTTTTTATGGAGCGGGACAAAAGTCAGGAAACCACAGGCGGTAGACGCCCCTGGGCTATCAACCACTCCCGCAGCAGAAACAGAGCGCTGATATTTCGGGCCTCACTGAAATCCGGCTCGTTGAGCAGTTCCATCATTCTGGCAACAGGCCAGCGCACCACCGGCAGCGGCTCCGGCTCATCGCCTTCCAGCTTTTCCGGATAGAGCGATTCGGCGACCAGAATATTCATTTTGCTGGAAAAATAAGAAGGCGCCATCCCGACCTGCTTCAGGAAAGTCAATTCGCGTGCGCCGAAGCCCACTTCCTCTTTCAGTTCCCGGTTCGCCGACTGTTCTACCGTTTCGCCGGGATCCATCAGCCCTTTGGGGAAACCCAACTCGTAGCTTTCGGTACCCACGGTATACTCGCGAATCAGCAGCAGGTGGTCATTATGAAGCGGCGCAATCATCACCGCTTCGCGATCGCCAGGACGCATACGCTCATAAACACGACGTTCACCATTGCTGAAAGTCAGATCTACTGCTTCAATAGTAAACAGTCGGGAACGGGCGACCGTTTCGACATGTTGAATTTTCGGTTTTTGCAGATTACTCATCTCGACCGCTTTAGCTGGTACATTTCGGGCATTGTGCGACACAGCGCACGGTTTCGGCAATGTCAATTGCCTCTTATTTACATTTCTGAAACTTTCATATCACCAATCACGTATTGTACTCCCCTGTCAAGTTATTGTTCATGAAATGAGAATTTGCCGATGTATCCGTCGAAGCGGCTCTGTTACCATTGTCCTACCGCTGGTATGCCTGAAAAATAATTCATGTCACACGTCATACCTGCCAATGATTATCTGTTTGCCAACGCGCTGGAAGGGTCGCTGTTTGCTGCGCTTAGAGAAGAATATTGACGGTTTGACGGAAAAAGCATGAGCACTGTATCTTTTTTCATCGCTGCCATGCTGGCCTGTCTGGCAGTAGCCGGGTGGTGGTTCTGGCGTAGTTCGCGCTTTCAGTTGCGCAGGGAACTGCACGCCTTTACCGGTGCCACTACCCGCAAGCTGACGGGCGACGAGCGCTCGGCGATTGAGCACTATCTGGCATCGTTATCCCAGTCGCGCCAGGAGATCCCCCCTACCGGGGCCAGCGCCACCGCGGCGACGCTGGCGCTTAATACCCTGAGCGACGAAGTGCTGTGCCTGACGCGCTCCATTACCCGCTATGGCTTGTCCACCGACGATCCTAACAAGTGGCGTTATTACCTCGACGCGGTTGAAGTCCATCTGCCTCCGTTCTGGGAGCAGTATATTACTGACGACAACAGCGTGGAGCTAATTCGCACGGATTCACTGCCGCTGGTTATCGCCCTTAACGGCCACAGCATGCTGGAGTATCAACAGGAAGCCGACGCCTTCCCCACCGCGCCTTCTCCTAACCGCCAGGCCTCCATTCGCGGCGAAGAGAGCGAGCAAATCGAACTACTCAACATCCGCCAGGAGAGCCCGGAAGAGTATTCACTGAGCCGTCCGGACGGCATGCGCGAAGCCTTTCTGATCGTCGCTTCGCTGCTGCTGATGTTCCTGTGCCTGGTAACGCCTGGCGTTGTGATTCCCTGGCTGCTGGGCGGTGCGCTGCTGCTACTGGGCGCCGGTATGTGGGGGCTATTCGCCCGCCCGGCCAAAAACACCCTGCGCGAAATTCACTGTCTTCGCGGCACGCCAAAGCGCTGGGGACTGTTCGGCGAAGCCGACCGGGATCATATCAATAATATCTCACTGGGGATTATCGACCTGATTTACCCTCCCCACTGGCAGCCGTGGATTGCCCAGGATCTGGGTCAAAAAACCGATATCGATATCTATCTTGATCGCCATGTAGTACGCCAGGGACGCTTTCTGTCGCTGCATGATGAAGTGAAGAACTTCCCTCTGCAGCACTGGAAACGTAACCTGACCATCGCCGGCGGTTCTCTGCTGGTGCTGGTGATGCTGACCATCTGGGTGCCGCTGGAAATGCCGATGAAGCTAACCGTCTCCTGGCTGAAAGGCGCTCAAACCGTTGAAGCCACCAGCATCGAAGCGTTGGAAGAGGCTCACATCAGAGTTGGCGATACGCTACGCGTTAAGGGTTCCGGCATGTGCAATATCCACACCCCAGGCGCCTATCCATCACGCCAGAGCTCGCCGTTTATGCCGTTCGACTGTTCACGGATCGTCTGGAACAACGCCCGTCCTCTGCCGGTTCCCGACTCCCCGATCGTCGAGAAAGCGACAGCCCTGAGCGACGCGGTACGCAGCCAGTTGCATCCGGAAACCCGGGAAGACAGTAAAGTGAACCCACAGCTGGCTTCTGCTATTCAAAAATCAGGCATGGTATTACTGGATGATTTCGCCGATATCGTGCTGAAAACCCAGGCGCTTTGCACCGGCTCCGATGAATGTACCCGCCTGAAGAACGCGCTGGTTAACCTGGGGAACACCCGTGACTGGGCCACCCTGACCCGGCGCGCAGACGCCGGTAAGCTGAATGGCGTTAATGTATTGCTGCGCCCGGTCAGCGCAGAATCGCTGGATAATCTGGTTACCACCTCCACCGCGCCGTTCTTTATGCGTGAAACCGCCCGCGCCGCTCAGTCGCTCAATAGCCCTGCGCCGGGGGGCTTTATCATTATCAGCGATGAAGGTACTGACCTGGTGGATCAGCCCTTCCCCCCCATGGGGCTTTATGACTATCCGGCTCGCGATCAATGGCCGGAGTTCCGGCGGCTTGCCAATATGCTGATGCACACCAGATTTAGCGCGGAAGGGATTGTCACCGGTATTCGTACCGATGCTAACGGTACTCGCCATATCTCGCTGCATAGCATTCCGGATAGCCTGGGCCAGTGGCGTTTTGTCGGTACCACCCTGCTGCTGCTATCCCTGATTATCAGTCTGATAGCCAACAGCTGGCTTGCCGTACGCCGCTATCGTCGCAACCGCCATCGCCTGCAGTCTATCCAGCAGTATTACGAGAACTGCTTCAACCCGGTGCTGCTGCCAGGCCCGGATATCCAACCGCGCTTCTGAATCCCACCTGGCGACGGGTTATGCTAACCTGTCGCCTATCCTTTTTCGCTTGCTGAATGGAGCCCGTTATCACTATTTCGCTCCCCTGGCAGGAGATCGATACGATCCTGCTCGATATGGACGGCACTCTGCTGGATCTGGCCTTCGATCGCCACTTCTGGCTGACGCTGGTGCCTGAAACCCTGAGCCAGACTCGCGGCATCTCGCTGCCGCAGGCCAGAATGCTGATAGACCAGGAATATCAGGCCGTGCAACATACGCTAAACTGGTACTGTCTGGATTACTGGAGCGAGCGACTGAACCTGGATATTCGCGGTATGACCAGTGAAATGGGGCCGAACGCCGCGCTACGCGATGATACCGTTCCGTTCCTGAACTGGCTGCAGGCCCAGGGGAAGCGCCGGATCCTGCTGACCAATGCGCATCCTCACAACCTGGCGGTAAAGTTACGCCATACCGGGCTGGATCAGCACCTTGATTTATTACTTTCCACCCACACATTTGGATATCCGAAAGAGGATCGCCGGCTCTGGCAGGCCGTTGTTGAACATACCGACCTTGATGCGCAGAGGACGCTGTTTATCGACGATAGCGAACCTATCCTGGACGCCGCCGCCCGTTTTGGTATTCGTTTCTGTCTGGGCGTTGGCAATCCAGATTCCGGCATGGCGGAAAAGCGTTACGCCCGCCACCCGGCGCTGAATGACTACCGCCACCTGATTCCACAGCAATCGGAGTCGTCATGAAAGAGAAGCAGACAGACGAGGTTCGCCTCGATAAATGGCTCTGGGCGGCCCGTTTTTACAAAACCCGCGCCCTCGCCCGCGAAATGATTGAAGGCGGGAAAGTGCACTATAACGGGCAACGCAGTAAACCCGGAAAGATCGTAGAACTGAACGCGCGGCTGACGCTGCGCCAGGGCAATGATGAACGCGAAGTGTTGATCAAAGGCATCAGCAGCCAACGCGGCCCGGCGAGCGTTGCAGCACTGCTCTATGAAGAGACGCAGGAAAGTCTCAGCAAGCGAGAGAAAATGGCACTGGCGCGCAAAATGAATGCCCTGTCGATGCCGCATCCGGATCGCCGTCCGGATAAAAAAGAGCGCCGCGACCTGATGAAATTTAAATATGGCGATGCCGACTGAGCCTCGCCCCGGAGAGAGAAGTTATGTCCCAACACGACCAATTACACCGCTATCTGTTCCAGAACTATGCCGTACGCGGCGAGCTGGTGACGGTTTCTGAAACCTGGCAGCAGATCCTGGAAAACCACGACTATCCCCAGCCGGTGAAGAACATTCTTGGCGAACTGCTGGTGGCGACCAGTCTGCTGACCGCCACGCTGAAGTTCACCGGCGATATCACCGTTCAGCTGCAGGGCGACGGCCCGATGAACCTGGCGGTGATCAACGGCAATAACCAGCAGCAGATGCGCGGCGTAGCGCGAGTTCAGGGCGAAATCCCGGAGAACGCCACCCTGAAAACGCTGGTCGGCAACGGCTATCTGGTGATTACCATCACTCCGAGCGAGGGCGAGCGCTATCAGGGCGTGGTCGGTCTGGAAGGCGATACCCTGGCGGCCTGTCTGGAAGACTACTTCCAGCGTTCAGAACAGTTGCGGACTCGTCTGTTTATCTTCACCGGCGAGGCCGAAGGCAAACCGGCCGCCGGCGGTATGCTGTTACAGGTGCTGCCAGCCCAGGAATCCCAGGATGACGATTTCCATCACCTGGCGACGCTGACCGAAACTCTTCGCGTCGACGAACTGCTGACCCTGCCAGCCCAGGAGGTGCTGTGGCGCCTGTATCATGAGGAAGAGGTAGAGCTTTACGATCCGCAGCCGGTGTCCTTTAAGTGCACCTGCTCGCGCGAGCGCTGCGCAGACGCGCTAAAAACCCTGCCAGCCGATGAGCTTAACGGCATCATTGAAGAGGATGGCGAGATAGATATTCACTGCGACTACTGCGGCAGCCATTACATCTTTACGCCGGAGCAGATAGCCGATCTGCGTGCGAACGCTCCCGATGCCGGACATCAGCTGCACTAAGCTTCCTGCGAATTCCCCCCTCTTCCTCCAGGGAGAGGGGGTCAACCCGTTAACTCCCATAACCATTCCCTGATATCAGGCTACGTTTCATACATTTTCCTGAGAAAGCGTTTACACTCACAAACCGCCCCAAAACTGCACATTTTTTTAACATATTCAGAATATTTTCACCGACACCGCGTAAAATGCTGGCATACTCTCGGGCGGACTGTGACGGGCCTCACAGCGTTTTCCCCGGCGCTGGTTTGTGCAGATTCACAAATCTATGATTCCGGTCGCGGTTAACAACCTCGAAACACCCCTACAATCTCAGGCAGTATAAGTTAGCTAAGGAGTAGTGAAATGGGCGCTAATGGCATAACCCCAAAGGATCTCGCTCAATACGGTATTGTTGATGTGACCGAGATCGTCCATAACCCCGATTACGATACCCTCTATCAAGAAGAGCTCGACCCGAGCCTGGAGGGTTATGAGCGTGGAACTCTGACCAACCTTGGCGCCGTCGCTGTCGATACCGGTATCTTTACCGGTCGTTCTCCGAAAGATAAATATATCGTCCGCGACGACACCACCCGTGACACCCTGTGGTGGAACGATAACGCCAAAAGCAAAAACGATAATAAGCCGCTCACCCAGGAAACCTGGCAGCACCTGAAAGGGCTGGTCACCAACGAGCTTTCCGGCAAACGACTGTTTGTGGTGGACGCTTACTGCGGCGCCAACCCCGATACCCGGCTTTCCGTGCGCTTTATTACCGAAGTTGCCTGGCAGGCTCACTTCGTGAAAAACATGTTTATTCGCCCAGGCGACGAAGAGCTGGCGGGCTTTACGCCGGACTTTATCGTGATGAACGGGGCGAAATGCACCAACCCGCAGTGGCAGGAACAGGGGCTGAACTCGGAAAACTTCGTCGCCTTTAACCTGACCGAACGCATGCAGCTGATCGGCGGCACCTGGTACGGCGGCGAAATGAAGAAAGGGATGTTCGCCATCATGAACTACCTGCTGCCGCTGCGCGGCATCGCTTCGATGCACTGTTCCGCCAACGTGGGCGAAAAGGGCGATGTGGCGGTCTTCTTCGGCCTTTCCGGCACAGGAAAAACTACTCTGTCCACCGATCCCAACCGCCGTCTGATCGGCGATGACGAGCACGGCTGGGATGACGATGGCGTCTTTAACTTCGAAGGCGGCTGCTACGCCAAGACCATCCGCCTGTCGGAAGAGGCCGAGCCGGATATCTACCACGCGATCCGCCGCGACGCTCTGCTGGAAAACGTGGCCGTGCGCGACGATGGTTCCATCGATTTCGACGACGCCTCAAAAACCGAAAATACCCGCGTTTCCTACCCTATCTACCATATCGACAATATCGTTAAGCCGGTATCGAAAGCGGGCCACGCCACCAAAGTTATCTTCCTGACTGCCGATGCCTTCGGCGTACTGCCTCCAGTTTCGCGTCTGACCGCCAGCCAGACCCAGTATCACTTCCTGTCCGGCTTCACCGCCAAGCTGGCCGGAACCGAGCGCGGCGTTAACGAACCGACCCCAACCTTCTCCGCTTGCTTCGGCGCCGCCTTCCTGACCCTGCACCCGACCCAGTATTCTGAAGTGCTGGTCAAACGAATGCAGGCGGCGGGCGCCCAGGCTTATCTGGTGAATACCGGCTGGAACGGAACCGGCAAGCGCATCTCCATCAAGGATACCCGCGCCATCATCGACGCCATCCTTAATGGCTCTCTGGACGATGCCGAAACCTTCACCCTGCCGCTGTTCAATTTAGGCGTCCCTATGGCTCTGCCGGGCGTGAATCCGGAGATCCTCGATCCGCGCAACACCTGGAGCTCTCAGGAAGCCTGGCAGGAAAAAGCCACCCAGCTGGCGCAGCTGTTTATCAATAACTTCGATAAATACACCGATACCCCCGCAGGCGCCGAACTGGTTAGCGCCGGCCCGCAGCTGTAATTCACTGCTTCAGGGTAAAAAAAACGGTCGCCCGGGCGACCGTTTTTTTATAGACGGGATTATTATTCCCCTTTCGGATACGGGTGGCTGTTTGTCAACGGCATCGGCAACCAGGCGCGAATGCGCAGCCCGCCGCGTTCGCTGGTACCAATATCCAGAGTACCGTTATGGTTGTTGACAATACGCTGAACGATGGCCAGCCCCAGCCCGGTGCCGCTGGTACTGCGCGCGCTGTCGCCGCGCACGAACGGCTGTAGCAACTGATTAAGCTGTTCCGGCTTTATGCCCGGCCCGTCATCCTCCACCTGGAACCAGGCGCGATTCAGCTCGGTGCCGCTGGAAACCCGAATCCAGCCGTTACCGTAGCGGGCGGCGTTCACCACCATATTGACCGCCGCGCGCTTAATCGACAGCGGATGGATATGCAGTGGGATCTCACCGGGCTTCAGCGCGGTTTCAATCTCGCGCTCATAGCCGCTCTCAGAGGCGACCACTTCGCCCAGCACCGCGTTCAGATCGGCGTCTTCCAGCGATACCTCCTGCCCGGTGCGCAGAAAGTCGATGAACTGCTCGATGATGGCGTTGCACTCTTCGATATCTTTATTGATCGATTCCGCCAGATAGCCATCCTGCTCGCCCATCATCTCTGTCGCCAGACGAATTCGGGTCAGGGGCGTTCGCAGGTCGTGACTGACCCCGGCCATCAACAGGGTTCGATCGTCCGCCAGCTGTTTGACCCCGGCAGCCATATGGTTAAAGGCCCGGGTGACGGAGCGCACCTCAGAGGCGCCGTATTCCCGTAGCGGCGGCGGAATAATTCCCCGCCCCACCTGCATAGCGGCGTGCTCCAGCTCCACCAGCGGCCGGTTCTGAATACGAATAAATAGCCATGCGCCGCCAATCGCCAGCAGCATAATCGCCAGGGTATAGCGGAACAGCGGCGAAAAATCGCCCTGATGAATCTCGGTCAGCGGTACCCGCACCCAGATATTGGGCGACAGCCATGTCTTGAGCCACACCACCGGCGAGCTTTTATTGACCTCGACCCGCACCTCGGTGGGGCCACCCAGCTGCTGCGCCATCTGATGACTCAGAAACTCATAGTGCTGCGCCCAGCGCAGTCCCGCTTCCTCGGCCGCCTCATTAGAGTAGAGCGAGATCCCCAGTTCCCGGTAAATCTCACGCCGAAAAGCCGGCGGCACCACCAGTTGAGTCCCATCCTCCAGTTGCAGCTTATCGGTCATCAGCATACGCACTTCGTAAGCGAGAACCTTATTAAACTGCTGCAAACTGGGAAGGATGGCGAAGTTCAGCACCACCAGATAGGTCGTCACCAGGCTGACAAACAGCAGGGTGACGATCAAAAGTAGGGTACGGGCGAATGAACTTCGTGGCGAGAAGCGCAGTCGCCTCATGCTTTAGAGCCGTCCGGTACAAAGACGTAGCCCAGTCCCCATACGGTCTGGATATAGCGTGGGTGAGCGGGATCTTCTTCCACCATGCGGCGCAGGCGGGAGATCTGGACATCGATGGAGCGTTCCATCGCACTGTATTCGCGACCGCGGGCCAGGTTCATCAGCTTGTCGCGGGACAGCGGCTCGCGTGGATGGCTGACCAGCGCTTTCAGTACTGCGAATTCACCACTGGTCAGCGGCATCGGCTCATCTTCGCGGAACATTTCGCGAGTCCCCAGATTAAGGCGGAACTTGCCAAAGGAGATAACCGCTTCTTCCTGAGAAGGCGCGCCCGGCAGCTCATTGGCCTGACGGCGCAGTACGGCACGAATACGGGCCAGCAGCTCGCGGGGATTAAAAGGTTTGGGGATATAGTCATCGGCACCGATCTCCAGCCCCACAATGCGGTCAACCTCTTCACCCTTGGCGGTGACCATAATGATCGGCATCGGGTTGCTCTGGCTACGCAGACGCCGGCAGATAGAAAGGCCGTCCTCGCCGGGCAGCATCAGATCCAGCACCATCAGGTGGAATGATTCACGGGTCAGCAGACGATCCATCTGCTCGGCGTTAGCCACACTGCGAACCTGGAAGCCCTGCTCGGTCAGATAGCGCTCCAGCAGTGCCCGCAAACGCATATCGTCATCCACAACCAGAATCTTATAATTCTCTTGCATTGTTCAACTCCCAAAGGCTCTCTGTAGCAGAGTATTCTAAAAAAGCAGGCGCCTACCACCAGTTAAAACTGGTATATATTTCAGGCAAAATTGTTACAAAGCATATTTAACAGCAGGTTATGCTACCGATCCATCGCTATTTCTGGCGTGACCTCATAAAAATTGTAGTTAAAAAAACGGGCGGGGTTTCCCCCGCCCGCACATACAGCCTTCATATTACCCTGCTACGCTGTGGCCTCGCTGGCTTAGACCATAGATAAGCACCACGGCGAAACAGAGCAGCGGCAGCCCGTAAGAGAGCGCGGTGGTGGTGCTGTCGGCAATCGCCCCCATACACCAGGGCATCACTGCCCCGCCTACAATCGCCATCACCATAAATGAACTGGCGCGACGGGTATGGCTGCCCATGTTTTTCACCCCCAGTGCGAAAATGGTGGGAAACATGGTGGACATAAAAAAGAACACGGCGATCAGCGCCACTACCGAAACGCCGCCGTCAATGCCCATCATCACCACGCCACACAGCACCATATTCACCAGGGCATAGGTTGCCAGCAGCGTGGCGGGCTTAATTCGTCCCATCAGCCAGGTACTGAAAAAGCGCCCGACCATAAAACTAATCATCGCCACCGACAGCAGATAAGAGGCCTGACGGCTGGTAACCCCCTGCCAGTGCTCGGTGGCATAGTTGATAAAGAAAGCTCCCACGCCCACCTGGGCCGCCACATAGAAGAACTGCGCCGCCACGCCACCGACAAAATGGCGATGCGACCACAGCCCACCCGTGCTGTCACGCGCCTCACGCTCATCGCGGATATCCGGAAGCGAGGTTCGCCGGAACAGCAGCGCAATTCCCAGTACCACCACAGCAATCCCGACGTAAGTCAGTTTTACTGCTCCCTGCTCATCCCCGGAGCTCTGGATGCCGGAAAAAAACAGCGAGCCGCCGATCACCGGGCCAATAAACTGTCCCAGACCGTTAAAGGATTGCGCCAGGTTCAGGCGCCGTTCGGCCCCGGAGGGATCGCCCAGTACCGTGGCATAGGGGTTGGCGGCGGTTTCCAGGCAACCCAGACCGCTGGCGATAACAAAGAGCGCGAACAGGAACATCCCGAAGTGACCTACGGAGGCGGCAGGTACAAACAGCAGCGCGCCCAGGGCATACAGGCAAAGCCCCGCCAGAATACCGGCCTTATAGCCGCGTCTGTCCATAAAGTAACCCGCCGGCAGCGCCACCAGGAAGTAAGCGCCAAAGTAAGCGGCCTGGAGCAGCCCGGACTGGGCCTTAGTGACGTGCAGCGTCTCCTGGAAGTGTTTGTTCAGAACATCCAGCAGGCCGTAGGAGAGCCCCCACATAAAAAACAGGCTGGTGACCAGCATAAAGGCCCAGCGCATACCGGTGGTCGCACGCGTCGGCGCGCCTGCGGCCGACGTTTTCTCGTTTACCAGCATGATTATATCCTCACAAGACGTACAGAGTGGTATTGCCCCGACACGCCCGAACGGCAGCCTGCCGTTACTCGGGGGATTGATCCTGCAACGAAAATATCTTCGTCATCGCCGTCCACTTTTCCCCTTCCGGGGTCCAGGGAGTCGGCACCTGGTGATTCAGGCTCTGCTGCGCAAAACGCCGTTCATCAAAGTCCTCATCCACCTCCATCATCATGAACAGCCGGGTACCCAGCCGATAAATCTCCATCTGTGCGACCCCCTGCTCACGCAGATGCGCCGCCACCTCTGGCCAGATTTGCCGGTGGTACGCTTCGTACTCCGCGATAAGTTCCGGGGAGTCCACCAGATCGAGCGCCTGGCCGTAGCGCCTGCGTTCCCCGCTCACGTCAGCGACCTGTCGAGATGCAGATAGCCGCCATCCACCGACAGCCACTGACCGGTGGTGTGCGATGCACGTGCCGACAACAGGAACACTACGGTGCTGGCGATCTCCTCCGGCGTGGTCATGCGCTGCCCCAGGGGGATATGGGCACTGATGGCCGCCAGCTGACGCTGCGGATCGTCAAAAGTCTCGATCCAGCTCTGATACTGCGGCGTCATCACCTCTGCCGGTACCACGGCATTCACCCGCACCCCGCTCTGGCGCAGAGATACCGCCCACTCCCGGGTCAGCGCCAGAATCGCCCCTTTGGCGGCGGTGTAACCGCTGGTGCCGCCCTGACCGCTCAGGGCGGTTTTAGAGGCGATATTCACAATGGCGCCTCTGGCCTGTTCCAACGCCGACTGGCACAGATGAGCCATCTGGTAGTAGTGCACCAGGTTCTTCTCCAGGGAGCCGATAAAAGCAGTGCGCCCGGCCTCCAGCCCGACGCCGTCGTTGACGCCTGCGTTATTCACCAACCCATCGATACGCCCGAAGCGCGTCAGGATTTGGGTCACGGCGCTGTCGCACGCAGCCTCCTGACACAGGTCTGCCAGAATAAACAGGCTGTCGGGCTGATGCCGGGTCAGCTGCGCCATAAATTGCGCGTCCGGTTCGACATTACTGACAATAACCGGGATCGCCCCCTCCTGCGCCAGCAGTTGCGAAATCGCGCCGCCAATGCCGGAACCGCCGCCGGTAACGATAACGACCTTATCCTGCAGAAACAGATCCATACTCAGACCTCCGTCAGTCGGTAAACCCGCGTCGCATTATTACCAGTGATATCCGCTCGCTCGGCCGCGCTCAGCCCGGCCAGCGCCCACTCGTTTAACGCAACCACCTGTTCATATTCCGCTGCCAGCAGGCAGACCGGCCAGTCGGAACCGAACAGCAGGCGCTGCGGGCCAAATGCCTCCAGCGCCGCGTCGATAAAGGGGTGCAGTTGCGCTGCCTGCCACTGCCCACCGGGCGCCTCGGTAACCAGCCCGGAAAGCTTGCACATCACATGGGGCTGTGCGGCCAACGGCGCGATTTGCTGCGCCCAGCACCGTGCGCCAGCTGCGATATCCGGCTTGCCGCAGTGGTCCAGCACCAGCCAGTAGCAATCATGCCGCGAAGCGAAGCGGGCCGCGGCCTCCAGATGGCGCCAGGTCACCAGCAAGTCCCAGACATAGCCGGCGCGCTGTACCTGTTCAACGCCCGTATTCACCGCGCCGTCATCCAGCCAGGCGGCAGGATCGGGTTCATCCTGCACCTGGTGGCGCACGCCGCACAGCAGCGGCTCATGGGCCCACTGCGCCAGCTTATCGCTAAGAGTCGCCGCCCTGACATCCAGCCAGCCCACCACGCCGCGCAGGCCAGGCAACGTTCGCGCCTGCTCCACCAGCCACGCATTTTCCCGTTCGCTATGGCGGGCCTGTACTGTAATAGCGCCATCGCAGCCGTGCTGCTCCAGCAGCGGTTGCAGCTGCTGCGGGCCGAAATCGCGCTGTAGCGCCGCCATGCGCGGCTCGATCCACGGGAAGTCCCGGGGTCGATAGCGCCAGAAGTGGTGGTGGGCGTCGATGCGCGGCATCAGGCGCCGCCTTCCCGAAAGCGGTAACGTTCGATGGATTCCGGATACATTTCAATGGAGTAACCCGGCGCGGTTGGCGCCATATAAGCCGCGCCTTTGATCACGCACGGATCCACGAAGTGTTCATGCAGATGATCCACATACTCAATCACCCGCCCTTCGCGGCTGCCGGAAATGCACAAATAGTCGATCATCGACAGGTGCTGAACGTATTCGCACAGCCCCACGCCCCCGGCGTGCGGACAAACCGGCAACTGATACTTTGCCGCCATCAACATCACCGCCAGCGCTTCGTTAACGCCACCCAGACGACAGGCATCGATCTGCACCACATCCACGGCGCCGCGCATAATGAACTGCTTAAACAAAATGCGGTTCTGGCACATTTCGCCAGTGGCGACCTTCACCGGCGCCACCCCCTCCCGAATACGGCGATGCCCCTCCACATCGTCCGGACTGGTGGGTTCTTCAATAAACCAGGGATCGGCAAAGGCTAACTGGCGTACCCACTCAATGGCTTCATCGACCTCCCAGACCTGATTGGCGTCGATCATCAGATGCCGGTTCGGCCCCAGAACCTCTCTGGCGATACGCACCCGACGGATGTCGTCTTCCAGGTCGCGCCCGACCTTCAGTTTGATATGGGAAAACCCGGCGTCCACCGCCTGCTGACACAAGCGTCGCAGCTTATCGTCCGGATAACCAAGCCAACCGGCAGAAGTGGTGTAACAGGGGTAGCCTTCCGCCAGCAGAGTCTCCAGCCGCCGGGCCTTGCCCTCTGCCCGCTCAGTCAGCAGCGCATACGCCTCCTGCGGCGTGATGCAGTCGGTCAGGTAGCGGAAATCGATACAGCGCACCAGCTCCTGAGGCGACATTTCCGCCACCAGCCGCCACAGCGGCTTACCCTCGGCCTTCGCCCACAGATCCCAGACCGCGTTGACCACCGCGCCGGTGGCCAGATGGATGGCGCCCTTATCCGGGCCAATCCAGCGTAGCTGGCTGTCGCCGGTAAAGCGCCGCCAGAATGCCCCCATATCGGCGGCAATAGTCTGCAGGCTTTCGCCGACGATAAGCGGCGCCAGAGCGCGAATGGCGGCGCAGCAGATCTCATTACCACGCCCGATGGTAAAGGTCAGGCCGTGTCCGCTCAGTTGCGGGTCGTCGGTCTCCAGAATCACATAGGCGGCGGAATAGTCAGGATCCGGGTTCATGGCGTCCGAGCCGTCCAGGTGTTGGGAAGTGGGGAATCGGATATCTTCCACATGCAGACCAACGATCGTCGTCATGGTTCAGGCCCCCCGGGTTTGTTGACGCTGTTCGCCCAGTCCCTCAATCCCCAGGCGCATGGTCTGACCGGGGCGCAGATACACCGGATGCGGTTTCTGGCCCATGCCCACGCCCGGCGGCGTGCCGGTGGAAATAACATCCCCGGGCTGCAGACTCATAAAACGGCTCAGGTAACTGACGATCTGCGGCACGTTAAAGATCATGGTGCTGGTGCTGCCGTTCTGATAGCGTTTGCCGTCCACTTCCAGCCACATCTTCAAATTATGCGGATCGGGGACTTCGTCGGTCGTCACCAGCCACGGGCCGATAGGGCCGAAGGTATCGCAGCCTTTGCCTTTATCCCAGGTGCCGCCGCGCTCAATCTGATATTCACGCTCGGAGATATCGTTCACCACGCAATATCCCGCCACGTAATCCAGCGCCTCCTGCTCGCTGATGTAACTGGCGGCACGGCCAATCACCACCCCCAGCTCCACCTCCCAGTCGGTCTTCTCTGAACCGCGTGGGATCAGCACATTGTCATAAGGGCCCACCACCGCGCTGGTCCACTTGTTAAACACCACCGGCTCTTTCGGGATCTCAGCGCCGGTTTCCGCCGCATGATCGGCGTAGTTCAGGCCAATGCAGATAAATTTACCGATATTGCCCACACAGGCGCCGATGCGCGGCTGCCCCGGCACGTGGGGCAGCGCCTCGATATCCAGGCTTTTCAGATGGGCGAGGCTACTTGCCGAGAGCGCGGGCCCCGCCACATCCGGGATATAGCCGGAAAGATCGCGAATCAGCCCCGTTTTATCCAGTACCCCCGGGCGCTCCTGGCCCGGATCTCCATAACGCAGTAATTTCATGTGGTTCCCCAATTTTTGAAGGTATACCCTAAATAATTCGAGTTGCAGGACATATCTGCCACAGGCAGATATGAACGTGCTTTAGCACGGCCCCGAAGGGGCAAGGCCTCGTAACGCGGCAAGCTCGTGAATCCCCGGGTGCATAGCCGTACTATGTGTACCGGGGTGAACGAGCGTAGCCAACGGACCTGCGGCTTGAAGTATGACGGATATAAACAGGCGTCAGTTGCTCCAGCCGCCATCAATAATCTGTGTGGTGCCGGTGGTATAGGCGCTTGCGTCAGAGGCCAGGTAGAGTGCCAGTTGCGCGATCTCTTCGGCCTTACCGATACGGCCAATGGGTTGGCGTGCCACAAAGGCCTGGTACACATCTTCCACGCTTTTGCCCTGGGCCAGGGCCTGGCTGGCAATACGATCGCGCAGCGATGGCGACTCCACAGTGCCGGGGCAGATGGCGTTACAGCGAATCCCCCTGGTGATGTAGTCCGCCGCCACCGAACGAGTCAGACCGATGACCGCCGCTTTACTGGCGCCGTAGGCAAAGCGGTTAGCCACCCCTTTGATGCTGGAGGCCACCGATGACATATTGATAATAGAGCCGCCGCCGCGCTCCAGCATGGCGGGCAGGAAGGCACGGATGGTGTGGAACATCGCCGTCACGTTAAGATCCATGGCGAAACGCCACTCCTCTTCACGGCATTCCAGAATCGAGCCGTTGTGCACCACCCCGGCGCAGTTGAACAGGACATCCAGCGGCCCCAGCCTCCGGGCCACAGCCGCTACCGCATCGCCATCGGTCACATCCAGGGTAACCGCCTGAATACCGGCAATATCCTCCAGAGAATCGGGGTTAAGGTCGCAACCAATCACTTCAGCGCCGGCCTCCACAAATAGTCTGGCGGTGCTGTAGCCAATCCCCTGTCCGGCGCCGGTTATCAGCGCTCGCTTACCTGCTAAATCCATAGTGACTCCTTCGTCACTCCGGCTCCGGCTTAACACTTATATACCCTAAATAATTCGAGTTGCTTGTAGGCGGCAAGCGAATGAGTCCCCAGGAGCATAGCGAACTATGTGACTGAGGCGAGTGAGCGCAGCCAACACCCAGGCAGCTCGACGTATGACGGATACAGGTCTAATGGTCAGGCCTTTAACCGCCAGTGACACCATGACAAAGCCGAAGTAACGGGTTATTGTGTGTACAGTTATGGGTTATTCAGATCTCAAAACAGCGTTTCGCATTAACTATTTTTCTACACCCAGATAACGATTACTCAAGCCTCCTGATTGTTTTTTGTGCACTCAGTCACTGCAAACAGCTAAAAAAGGTAGCCCATGCCGATCAGCAGACTAGAAAATCCCAGGATATACAGACAGATAGCAGACCAACTACGTAAGTTAATTGAAAACTGCGAATTCCCGCCCGGCAGCCGCCTGCCGCCGGAGCGCGAACTGGCGCGCCAGCTTCAGGTGAGTCGGGCCTCGGTGCGCGAAGCGCTGATTGCGCTGGAAGTAATAGGCCTGGTGGATGTGAAAGTCGGCAACGGAGTGATTGTGAAAGCACAGCCCCCCGCCGCAAATCGGGAACCGGTAATGGCTCAGGCCGGGCGCGATCAGTGGAACGATGTGGATAACGAACTGGATATCAACCTGGATTTGAACGCCGAACTGCCGCCGTTTTCACTGCTACAAACCCGGCTGCTGATTGAACCGGAAACCGCGGCGCTGGCGGCACGCCACGCAAGCCACGAAGAACTGGCAGGGATCCGCGGCGCCTGGGAACAGAACTGCCGCGATAATCGCGCCGGTTCGGTGACTCACCCCGGCGATCGCCTGTTTCATATTCGCATCGCCCGGGCCAGCGGCAACCCTACTCTGGCCTTTATTATCAGCCACCTGTTGGGGCACCGCTACGGTAGCATGTTCCGCATATTGCAACACCACTACACGCCACGGGATATGCCACACCGCTCCGAACTGGAGCACCACGCCATCCTGGAAGCCCTGGAAGCCCGTGACGTACGCGGTGCGCGTCAGGCAATGAAGGCGCACCTGAAACAGGTGATCGCCATTTTTAGCCGCGGAGCGGTCTGAAGCCGGTATCGTCCGACGCGATATCGTTCTTCTGATACTCAATGGCATTCACGAACCAGAGCTTTTCGCCTTCCGGCGTCTGGACCACAAACTCTTCGTCCACCTGCTTTTTCAGCAGCGCCCGGGCCATGGGCGAATCAATAGAGATGTAATCTTTATGCTCGCTGTAGATCTCCTCCGGGCCGACGATGCGGAACTTCTTCACGTCTCCGGCCTCGTTTTCAATCTCCACCCACGCGCCGAAGAAGACACGCCCTTCCTGCTGCGGCGAGTAATCGACGATTGAAAGCACCGG
This sequence comes from Rosenbergiella sp. YN46, assembly GCF_036620675.1. NCBI lineage: Bacteria > Pseudomonadati > Pseudomonadota > Gammaproteobacteria > Enterobacterales > Erwiniaceae > Rosenbergiella > Rosenbergiella sp. YN46. The sequence goes on along the minus strand of NZ_JAZHEE010000025.1, from coordinate 12,311 downwards.
CAGTAGTTTCCTGAGATAGCGCACCCGCCGGTCGATCTGGCGCAACAGCCGCTTGTTGTAGGTGTAGTCGGCATTTTCTGAACGATCGCCCAGGCTCGCGGCCCAGGAGACGATTTTAGTTACCTCCGGCCGTTTCTCGTTCCACAGATAATCGTGCTCTTTCTTCAGCTTGTTATACCCTTCCCGGGTGATCAGTTTGGTGCCCACGGCGGTACTCCCGAATGCGAACGCTGACATGAATCATAACAGTAATCGCTTTGGGCGCGGAACTGTCTGATTCCCCGCAGCCTGACCGCTGCGACTGGCATTTTTCGCCATCAGTCCGTATAACTGTCCCCTGACTTTTGGTACTCACAAGATGAAATTTAGCCATGATGAATGATTCGCTCTGTCGCATTATCGCCGGTGAGCTGCAGGCCCGGGCCGAACAGGTTGAAGCCGCGGTTCGTCTGCTGGATGAAGGGAACACCGTGCCGTTTATCGCACGTTATCGTAAGGAGGTCACCGGCGGGCTGGACGATACTCAGCTGCGCCAGCTGGAAACCCGTCTGGGCTACCTGCGCGAGCTGTCCGATCGCCGCCAGGCGATTCTGAAATCCATCGACGAGCAGGGTAAGCTGACCGATGAACTGGCGGCGGCCATTAATGGCACCCTGAGCAAGACCGAACTGGAAGACCTTTACCTCCCCTATAAACCCAAACGCCGCACTCGCGGACAGATCGCCATTGAAGCCGGCCTGGAACCGCTGGCGGACAGCCTGTGGAATAATCCGTCCCTCACGCCGGAACAGGAAGCGGAAAGCTATATCGATACCGATAACGGCGTCGCTGACGTGAAAGCCGCTCTGGACGGCGCGCGCTACATTCTGATGGAGCGCTTCGCGGAAGACGCGGCCCTGCTGGCCAAAGTACGCGACTATCTGTGGAAGAACGCCGACCTGGTGGCCAGCGTGGTCAGCGGCAAGGAAGAGGAAGGAGCCAAGTTCCGGGACTATTTCGACCATCATGAGCCGATCGCCAAAGTGCCTTCCCACCGCGCCCTGGCAATGTTACGTGGCCGCAACGAAGGGGTGCTGCAACTCTCCCTGAATCCCGATCCGCAGTTTGACGAAACGCCGAAAGAGAGCCATGGCGAACAGATTATTATCGACCACCTGGGCCTGCGTCTGAACAACGCTCCGGCGGACGGCTGGCGCCGCGCGGTGGTGAGCTGGACCTGGCGCATTAAGGTGCTGATGCATCTGGAAACCGAACTGATGGGCACAGTGCGCGAGCGCGCCGAAGACGAAGCCATCAATGTTTTCGCCCGTAACCTGCACGACCTGCTGATGGCGGCCCCTGCCGGACTGCGCGCGACTATGGGCCTCGATCCCGGCCTGCGTACCGGGGTGAAGGTCGCGGTGGTGGACGCCACCGGTAAGCTGGTCGCCACCGACACCATCTATCCTCATACCGGCCAGGCGGCTAAAGCGGCGACCGTGGTGGCTGCGCTCTGCGAAAAATACAACGTTGAGCTGGTGGCTATCGGTAACGGCACGGCCTCCCGCGAAACCGAACGCTTCTACCTGGACGTGCAGAAGCAGTTCCCCAAAGTGACCGCCCAAAAGGTGATCGTCAGCGAAGCCGGAGCATCGGTCTATTCCGCTTCCGAACTGGCGGCTCAGGAGTTCCCGGATCTCGACGTGTCGCTGCGCGGCGCGGTCTCTATCGCCCGTCGCCTGCAGGATCCGCTGGCGGAGCTGGTGAAGATCGATCCCAAATCCATCGGAGTGGGCCAGTACCAGCACGATGTCAGCCAGAGCATGCTTGCGAAGAAGCTGGACGCGGTGGTGGAAGATTGTGTAAACGCCGTCGGCGTCGACCTGAATACCGCATCGGTGCCACTACTGACCCGGGTTGCGGGGCTGACGCGCATGATGGCGCAGAACATCGTGGCCTGGCGCGACGAAAACGGCCAGTTCAGCAACCGTCAGCAGCTTCTGAAGGTAAGCCGTCTGGGGCCAAAGGCTTTTGAGCAGTGCGCCGGCTTCCTGCGCATTAACCACGGCGATAACCCACTGGACGCTTCGACCGTTCACCCGGAAGCCTACCCGGTGGTGGAGCGCATTCTGGCGGCGACCGAGCAGGCATTGCGCGATCTGATGGGCAATGGCAACGCCCTGCGTAACCTGAAGGCCGTGGACTTTACCGACGACAAATTCGGGGTGCCGACCGTCAGCGATATCATCAAAGAGCTGGAAAAACCGGGCCGCGATCCGCGCCCCGAATTTAAGACCGCCAAATTCGCCGACGGTGTGGAAACCATGAACGACCTGCTGCCCGGCATGGTGCTGGAAGGGGCGGTCACCAACGTCACCAACTTCGGCGCCTTTGTGGATATCGGCGTGCACCAGGACGGCCTGGTTCATATCTCATCGCTGTCCGACAGTTTCGTTGACGATCCCCACAAAGTGGTGAAAGCCGGCGATATCGTGCAGGTGAAGGTGCTGGATGTCGATCTGGCGCGTAAGCGTATCGCGCTGACCATGCGACTGGATGAACAGCCAGGCGATACCGGCGGCCGCCGTTCCGCCTCCGGCAACGCCGGTAGCGGCAATGGCCGCGATCGCAGCCGCCCGGCAGGGAAACCGCGGCGTGCGGAGAGCACGCCTGCGGGCAACAGCGCTATGAGCGACGCCCTGGCGGCCGCCTTCGGTAAAAAACGCTAACCCTGAAAGCCGCCGGTGCCCTGCACCGGCGGCCAATTCCTTAACTCCAACTTTCCGCAGACTATAAGTTATTTTAATTACTCACATGACCTGCTCCGCGAGCTGGCGTTTAAGGCGGGCATTTAACAGCCAGTTCATTTTCGCGCTCTGACGAAGTCATTTGCTGTTGTTGCTTACTACGCCAGGCATAAAGCTGGGATTCATACAACTTGAGTTCCCGAGCTGCGGCAGCAACACCGATTCGTTCTGCAAGCCTGAGGGCTTCGTTACGAAATTCAGGCATGTACTGTTTGCAGGTTTTTTTGCTGGCTGATACATTTTTTCATGAGTCACCTCTGATTGAGGGTTTACTCACTTAGTCACGTTTCCACTATTGCTGGGTAAGATCAGTCTGTTGCCCTAAATCATAGCCATATCCAACAGTAACTCCGCTTGACTGATCCCCGCCAAGAACATAGGGTTTAGGAGCATATGCTTCCCAAGATAAGATAAATTCAGCTGACTTTTTTGATATCCGATAAATACCTAAAGTTGTATTGAAATCAATAGAATCACTATATTTTTCGGCAATTGCCCCTAAAAACACCACCGGATGCATATGCCACAACACCGGCCCCAGCTTTAACTTACCGGCATCCTGCATCCATACCATATTTTCAATATACGCCTCACTGTACTCTTTCCATTCCGGCGCATCCTTCGTCAGGGTGTTCAGAAACGACTGCCAAATCGATGTCTCCTTTTTGTAATACCACTCACTGGGATGTTTCACTATCATCCTGTTTGTCACATCCCGGTAAGACGGGTTATGAATCGCGCTCAGATATTCCTGCCGTGAATAGGGGCTGATGCCTCCATCTATCCGGTTCAGTAACCGCTGATAGTTATACGGCACCATTGCTGTGGGTGTTGGATGGCACCAGCCAGCTGAATTTGGGTAATACCGACATGGCTGCTCCCTCAGCCGCTCATCGGTCTGCTGATGATGTTTTTGATTTCGTCTGTCCCCGTGGTTTTAAAATCTGGTGCGGAGAATGGCATATCGGCGCCATTGCCTGGCACCAGGTATTCCCCCACCTTCAGGGTCAAATCGCCTTTTGAGCCATGCTCAATCCCGCTGTCACTGAGTTTCAGGTAAGAGCCACCGTCATTCAGCGTCAGCGTTTTTGGCGTGCTGATGACAATTTCATCGTCAGTGCTGGTAATGGTCAGCGCTTTTAATGCCTTTCGCTGTCTTAGAGTTACTTAATGTTTTCATTCATCGCCAGTAGTATATTCATCCCCATTCCATTTGAGAATGTATTTCGGCCCACAAAAAATATCTCTCATTCCCTTATGTTTTTTTTCGCTAACCCCCAAGAATGTACACATATATGATGCGTCTACAGGCTTCCCATCATGCATATAGATTTGGAATGTCACCATTGGTGAGTCATTTAAAGAAGTAGAGCAATCAATCTGATCACAAGTTCCTGGCGGGGTAGAGTCAGAATATGTATACTCAATTACATCTCTAGAGCCATCACCATATAAATCGATGTAAAACCTCCCAGTTTGACCATCAGTAAAACCTGATAACTTTAACTTATTTGCATCAACTAAAGTATTTATAGATTGTGATTGAGATGAGTGAGGATAACCCCAAACTGTCAGTAGCAACAACATCAAAACAGATTTGTTACATTTCATATTTAATCAGCCTCAGGTATACCTTGCTTATAATTAACTCTGATATTTTCAGCTATTTCAGACTTTGTGATTCTTCCATCTTTATTTACATCGTGATAAAGATTTTTATTGTAAGTATCTCCATCACCTTTTTTATAAATAATATCATTCGGTTTTAACTTTATAGTTTTCGGACTAAATATTGAATAATAAACATCTTCAAGGGACCACTGTTCAGTAGGAACACCAACGTTACGTGACTGCATCAGAAAATATTTTTTCACGTACTCCATTTGCTGTACATGATCCATTCTACGGAGTTGTGCGGTAGTTGTTCCCAGTTCCTCAGCTGTTACTCTCATGAATTGAATTAACCCAGTAGCTGACGAACCTGGATTTTTAATGTCTGTCCTAAATGTTTTTCCTGTTTCGAGAGCAATACAAGCCATGATATAATTAGGGTCAATTCCTAAATCATTTGAAACCTCCAATAATTTAGCCCTAAATGCAGATGTTTTTTCGGCCCCGAATTTTTCAAAGAACCTCTTCATCCAAATAATTTTATTACTGGATTTAAACATCCCCAAAAACACCACCGGATGCATATGCCACAACGAAGGCCCCAGCTTTAACTTAGCGGCATCCTGCATCCATACCATATTTTCAATATACGCCTCACTGTACTCTTTCCATTCCGGCGCATCCTTCATCAGGGTGTTCAGAAACGACTGCCAAATCGATGTCTCCTTTTTGTAATACCACTCACTGGGGTGTTTCACTATCATCCTGTTTGTCACATCCCGGTAAGACGGGTTATGAATCGCACTCAGATATTCCTGCCGTGAATAGGGGCTGATGCCACCGTCAATCCGGTTCAGTAACCGCTGATAGTTGTACGGCACCATTCTGTGGGTGAAGCGGGTATCATGACTGGAGGCTCGAAAAAGTCGGTCATACAGGGTACGAATCAGACCTTTCGGTGGCGTTTTGCCATCCAGGTGGTCGAAGCTCGTCGCCTCGTCCACGGTGGTAGTGAACCCCAGCTTTTCCAGATCATATTGAGATAGAGTTTCAACAGCTTTATTTGCTTTCGCCACATAGCCGTTGGCATAGGGTAAAAACCAGTATTCCTGATTCTGTGCATCGGTTTCTGTTTTCACCTGGCTCAGCTTCAGAATGGCTTCCCCCTGTGAGACGCGCCCGCTGCTGACCATGGACAGCGTCTTCAAATCTTTCGAAAACAGCGGCAGCCCCGTCGGGCATTTCAGGTACAGCGGCGCGCTTTCACCCACCTTTTCCGGGTTTTTCAGAAAGGTTTCAAGGTTATCATCCATGCTCAGGCATTCAATATGCACCTGATAGCGGGCATCGTAACCGCCCTCTTTGGGGAGCTGAAAATAACCCAGATGCCCCACGCTGTCACCGGCGCTTATTGAATAAGGTGTCGGACAAACGACCGTATCAAACTGCATCGGCTCCTCATAAGGTGGCAACAGGTGCGACCACCATGACGGGCGGGTCGCCACTCCCCCTGCTGAAACAAGATTATTCCTGTCCGTCAGGATCCAGTATTGCTCTCCTTCCTTCAGGCTGGTCTCTGTTCCTTTGGCTTTCTCTTTATCGGGCAATCCCTTAAAAGTGACCAGACCATAGTGGCGACCATTAAACCCAATGGTGCGCAGGTTGCTGTCTGTGGCAGACCACTCAATATGGGCACCTTTCGGGATGGTAGTCACACGATACGAATCGCTGACCTCTTTGTTATTGGTACTGGCGCTCATCACCCATTCAGGGCGGTAAGCCGACAAATTATCATTCACAATCCACTGCGTTTCGTTTTCACTTTGTTCATAAGCAGAATACGGCGCCAGGTGCATATACAGCGTATAAAAATGCAGGCCGCTTTCCTGTTTCTCACCCGGCTGAATATAGTGCCGCACCAGCACAAAGGAGCCAGAAACGTTCAGCGGCCCCGTTTCCCACGGAACTGTCTGGTAATCACGGCAAATCCGGTACGCCACCACTTCCCCGTCCGCCATGCAGCGAACGCTCTGCTCCCCCCGGTAGCCCGCAGGAAAGTCAACCATTTCGGAAATCGCCCTGCCGCTCAGCGCACACCAGGGCGTCGTGGTATTCGTGATATGAATCCCCCCGTGCCACATGCCATTGCTTCCCAGCAGGTACCAGCCGGACGCCTCACCTGCCAGGTGAGACATCACAGCTTCCTGGCTGGCAAAGTCACTGCCGCGATGGTTGGATGGCACCGGCCAGCTGAATTTGGGTAATACCGACATTTATCATTCCTTAATCATTCTGTATTACACTACAGGGCCAGTACAGGCGGTGATATTTGCAGAAGCCAGAGCGCACAGCCGAAGTCCCGTAACGGCTAAAAATCACTCAATAATACACCGCCAGAATGTAATAACAATAAAAAGAAAATGGATTTGACCCTATATACCAAGCAAACCTCAGGATGCGGGTTTGAGTACCTGAAAGCGATCGTTAATTCGGGTCGTCAGAGGGTCCGCTATGCCCGGTAGCGTATGGCTGAAAAATTCAGATATTGCATTCCCGTCGAGACTGTAATTAAAGTTGTGCAATTGCCTGTTTTTGATATGTTCACTCCAACAACGGAGACAGGCAAATTATGGACGAAAATAAACTCAAAACACTGGCTGCTGAACTGGCTAAGGGTCTCAAAACCGAAGCAGATCTCAATCAGTTTTCCCGGATGCGATAAACAGCGTCTATCGCAGTGTGCATCATCCACATGTGTAGTGGATCACAAAATCAGGACACCGGCATAGCCTCTTTCCACTGATTTTCATATTCACAGGGTGATAACCCGCCATTGGATGTGTGGGGGCGCTGCTGGTTGTAGTAGTGTATCCAGACAGTAATATCCTGCATCATCTGTCGAACATCACTGTAGCCACCCGCCGGTATCCATTCACTCTTCAGGCTCCTGAACACCCGTTCCATCGGTGAGTTATCCAGGCAGTTTCCTTTCCGGCTCATGCTCTGCATTGCCCCATGGCGCCACAGTAACTGCCGGTATTTTTTACTTCTGTACTGGCCGCCCTGGTCTGAATGGCACAGCTGTCGCCCTTGTCCGGTATGACCGGCTCTCCAGGGCACTGCGCATTGCCCGACATACCAGCTCCGCATCCGGCGAAGACGACACCGCACTGCCCACGGTTCGCCGTGAGTACAGGCCGATGACCAGCGCCAGATAACACCAGCCGCCATTCACCCGCACGTAGCTGATGTCTCCACTCCAGGTCCTGTCCGGTGTTTCCGGTGTGAAGTGCCGTTTCAGCAGGTCCGGCGAGGCCGTTGCTTCCTCCTTCACCCCACGGTATCGGTGCCGCCCCGGCTGGCGGCTCTCCAGTCCGCATTCCTGCATCAGTCTGCGGCCAGCCAGCGACCCACCTTATACCCTTCCCGGCGCATCAGCTGATTCAGCATCCGACTTCCTGCCGCTCCCCGACTCTGTTGATGCAATTCCCGTATTCGGGCGCGCAGCTGCATCCGTCTGACATCCACAGGGCGGGTCTGCGAGGCGTAATATCGGCTTCGGGAGATTTTCAGCAACCGACACACCACTACCACCGGCCATTTCCTTCTCAGCCGTGTGATTAGCGCACAGATTTGGTCGGGAGTTCGCTCATCAGCACGGCTGCCTGCTTTAGTATCTCTTTCTCCATTTCCAGGCGCTTAACCCGTGCCCGGAGTGACTGAATTTCCCGCTGCTCCGGTGTCAGGGCAGAGCCAGTCGGCGTTTCTCCCTGAATCTCCGATTTATACTGCCGTATCCATTTGCGCGGCAGGGTGGCGTCCACATCCAGAGCCCGGGCGACATCCACGGCGCGCTGCTGATGCTTAACAACCTGTTCAACGGCTTCCAGTTTGAATTCGGGAGAGAAACGGCGCTTCATCTGTTTACGCTGAGTCATGGTCAGTTACCTCAATTTGCTGTTGTTACATTAACAGGCTATTGAAGTGTCCGGTATTACTGAGCCACTACACATGGTGCGTAACAGCCTGAAATACGTCGCCAGGAAGGACTACAAAGCCGTCACCAGCGGACTGAAAGGGGTATGACCGAAGAGGCGGCGCTGATGGCGCTGAATAACTTCGCGGCAGCCTGAGACGATAAAATATCCACAAATCAGTAAAAGCTGGCACGCCCACCGGGAAAATCGGAATACGTTTTTCGGCTACCCGCCCGATATCCGCAAGGCCATCTACACCCCAAACGCTACAGGATCACTGAACAGCGTGATCCGTGCCGCGATTAAGAAACGCAAGGTGTTCCCGATGGATGACTCAGTGCGAAAGGTTATTTACCTGGCAATCCAGTCAGCATCGAAAAAATGGAGTATGCCGATCCAAAACTGGCGGCTGGCAATGAGCCGTTTTATTATCAAGTTCGGTGATCGCCTGAGCTATCACCTTTGACGTGGTGGCAATTACACAGAATTAGGGACAGACTCTCATCAGCCAGTATGTATCCCCTTCACTACCCTGCATGGCCGCAATAAAATCCGCAGCCGAAACGGTAGCCATCAACCTGTAGCACCACTTTCATCCTGTTCTCCCTGGATTTATTGTTGTCACTTACATATCATACACCGCTCACAAAATAACCGAAATTTCTGTAATGGGTTTAAAAACCTATTCTAAATCAGTTTTCTACTCCAGACAGGCTTTTCCCTACAGATCGGTACGTCACGATATACACTGAAACAACATTAACTTGGTTTACCAGCAGATAACCTTATTAACCCTTCGTTATCCTGTTCCGGGTACGAAATTTGTCTACGCTCAAAAAAAGCGCATTTAACGCCCCTCTTCAGATTGCAGATAAAAATTGTTCTCATTATCATTGCCTCATGCTTTTTCAGGTTTTTTCCTGGTGCTCTCCGGCTATCAGGCCTTTGCCGATCGGTCTCGTTCACAGGTGGTTCTATGCATATGCACGCTAACAGTTCGTGGAAAATTACCGGTTTTTCCCGGGAAATCAGTCCGGCCTGGCGTCAGAAGCTGCTCTCTCTCGGTATGTTGCCCGGCTCTTCGTTCCGCGTGGTACGAGTGGCGCCCTTCGGCGATCCGGTACAGATAGAGACGCGACGCATCAGCCTGGTGCTACGTAAAAAAGACCTGGCGCTGCTCTCCCTGGAAGCGCTTTCCTGAAAGGCCCTGGCGCCAGCGATTTCAGGCACCGCAAACCACTTTCACGTTGACAATGCTAAAAATGAAAAAACTCACCATTGGTCTGATTGGCAACCCTAACTCAGGAAAAACCACGCTTTTCAATCAGTTGACTGGTTCCCGTCAGCGGGTCGGTAACTGGTCCGGCGTCACCGTCGAGCGTAAAGAGGGGCAGTTTTCCACCACCGATCATGCCGTTACGCTGGTGGATCTTCCCGGCACCTATTCCCTGACCACCATCTCGTCCCAGACCTCGCTCGATGAGCAAATCGCCTGCCACTACATCCTGAGCAACGACGCCGATATGCTGATAAACGTAGTGGATGCCTCGAATCTGGAACGTAATCTTTATCTGACGCTGCAACTGCTGGAGCTGGGTATTCCCTGCGTGGTGGCGCTGAACATGCTGGACATCGCCGAAAAGCAGCAGATCCGTATCGACATCGACGCCCTTTCCACCCGCCTGGGGTGTCCGGTGGTGCCACTGGTTTCTACCCGCGCCCGGGGCATCGATGGCCTGAAGCTGGCGATTGACCGCCATCGCGGTAACACGCCTGTTGAACTGGTGCACTACCCCCAGCCCCTGCTGGCGGAAGCCGAGCAGCTTGCCGAACAGATGCCGGCCACCCGCCCCCACGGCGAGCGGCGCTGGCTGGCGCTGCAGATGCTGGAAGGCGACATCTATAGTCGTCGCCTGGCGGGCAGCGTCGTCGGCGCGCTCGATGGCGCACTGGCGCGACTAAGCGGTCAGATAGAGGATCCGGCCCTGAGCATTGCCGACGCCCGCTATCAGAGCATCGCCGCGATTTGTGACGAAGTCAGCAACAGCCTGACCGCCGCGCCTAACCGCCTGACCGTGGCGCTGGACAAAATCGTGCTCAGCCGTCTGCTGGGGCTACCGGTGTTTCTGCTGGTGATGTACCTGATGTTCCTGCTGGCGATCAATATCGGCGGCGCCCTGCAGCCCATCTTTGACGGCGGTTCGGTGGCACTCTTTATTCACGGCACCCGCTGGCTGGGAGACACCCTGCACTTCCCGGAATGGCTGACCATCTTCCTGGCCCAGGGAGTGGGCGGCGGTATCAACACCGTGCTGCCGCTGGTGCCGCAGATCGGCATGATGTACCTGTTCCTCTCCTTTCTTGAAGACTCCGGTTATATGGCGCGCGCCGCGTTTGTGATGGACCGCCTGATGCAGGCGCTGGGGCTGCCCGGTAAATCTTTTGTGCCACTAATCGTCGGCTTTGGCTGTAACGTGCCGTCAGTTATGGGCGCCCGAACGCTGGACGCGCCGCGCGAACGGCTGATGACCATTATGATGGCGCCCTTTATGTCCTGCGGCGCCCGGCTGGCGATTTTCGCGGTCTTCGCCGCCGCCTTCTTCGGCAAACAGGGGGCGACGGTGGTTTTCTCGCTCTATCTGCTGGGGATTGTGATGGCGATAGCCACCGGCCTGATGCTGAAATATACGCTGATGCGCGGCGAAGCCACACCGTTCGTTATGGAGCTTCCGGTCTATCACGTTCCTCACCTGAAAAGCCTGCTGCTGCAAACCTGGCAGCGTCTGAAAGGCTTTGTGCTGCGCGCCGGTAAGGTGATTGTTATCGTCAGCATCTTTATCGGCGCCCTGAACAGTTTTTCATTCAGCGGCAAGGCGGTCGACAGCATTAACGACTCAGCGCTGGCTTCGGTGAGTAAAGTACTGACGCCGCTGCTGGCACCGATCGGCGTTCATCAGGATAACTGGCAGGCCACCGTCGGGCTATTTACCGGCGCCATGGCCAAAGAGGTGGTTGTCGGTACCCTGAACACCCTTTACACCGCCGAGGATATGCATGATGATGAGTTCGATCCCGCCACTTTCAGTCTGAGTGATGAACTAAAAAGCGCCGTTGACGACACCTGGCAGAGCCTGAAAGAGACCTTCAGCCTGAGCGTACTGGCTAACCCCATCGAAGCCAGCAAAGGCGACGGCGAAATGGCCACCGGCGCCATGGGCGTGATGAACAGCAAGTTCGGCAGCGACGCCGCCGCATACAGCTACCTGATTTTCGTACTGCTCTATATTCCCTGTATCTCGGTGATGGGCGCTATCGCCCGTGAATCGAGCCGCGGCTGGATGACCTTTTCGGTGCTGTGGGGGCTGAACGTTGGGTATTCGCTGGCGACGCTCTATTACCAGTGCGCCACCTTTAGCGAGCATCCGCGCTATAGCCTGGTCGCCATTGCCGTGGTACTGCTGTTCAATCTGGCGCTGATCGTCACCCTGCGGCGGATGCGCAGCCGGGTGGACGTTAATCTGCTGGCGCCTGGCCGGGCGCCGGACTGTTGCCAGTCCCACACCGGCGACTGCCACTAAACGGAGCGGGTTATTATGGCGACCCTGACTCAGATTCGGGATCTGCTGGCGCTGCGCGGACGGATGGAAGCGCGCCAGATTAGCGAGACGCTGAACGCGCCGCTGCCGCTGGTCGTCGCCATGCTGGAGCGGCTGGAAGCCATGGGCAGAGCGACGCGAGTGCCCGATGATGCCAATGGCTGCCTTTCCGGTAGCTGCCGCAGTTGCCCGGAAGGCCAGCGTTGCCTGACGGAACGCTGGATGATGCTCCCTTCGCCTTCGCCCTCACCCTAACCCTCTCCCTGTACGGTCCGGGGACATGGTAGACAGGTGTTCGGGGACATGGTGAACACTTTTTAACATCCTTTACCCATGGTGAT
>NZ_JAZHEE010000024.1:0-64744 GCF_036620675.1 Rosenbergiella sp. YN46 | reverse complement strand
CCTGTTTCAGAACAAAACCGGCAGAATATGATGATGCGGCGGGCTGTTCCGTTCATTGCCGGGAAACTCCCTCTCCCTTCAGGGTATACGGGTGACAGGCAGCTCCGGCGCCCTGTTTCAGAACAAAACCGGCAGAATATGATGATGCGGCGGGCTGTTCCGTTCATTGCCGGGAAACTCCCTCTCCCGTTTCGGGAGAGGGCCGGGGTGAGGGTGACAGGCGGCTCCGGCGCCCTGTTTCAGAACAGAAGCGGCAGAATATGACGATGTAGTGGGATGTTCCGTTCACTTTGCATCACTGCTTCTCTGTTAATCCACCGCCGGTGAACGGGCCAGGGGGGCTCAGTCGCCGCCTCCCTGGCGACCCGGGCTCCCCGGCGCTAAAAAACGCCGCTGACGCGGGCCCCTACGCTAATTCCCGACGGGTTTAACCGGGACGGGCGTGAGCCGGCTTCCCTGCCGGCCACGCCCTGGGCCGACATCCTTGTCGGCCCCCCTGACCCGTCGTGAACGCTTCGGCGTTTTTTAAGCCGGGATATAACCCCCTTATCGCTTCAGTCTGTTTTTTCAAATGACACCAGCAATACCTTTACTGATAAATCCGGGCAGAAGATTAAAGGCGATGACATTCTCCGGCCTGAAAATCGCCGGAGTATTTCCGACCGCCAGGGTCAGCCCGACAGTACGTCGGGCTGAGGGTGTGCGGCACACGGAGGTGCCGTCACGCCCGACCCGTCCGGCTGCCGGGAAAAGCGCAGGACAAAATTGCCGGGAGCCATTTTGAACAACGCCGCAGGCGTTGACCCAGGAGGGGCGAGGCCCAGGGACGGGCCGAGTAATCCCGAAGGGCGATTTTCACGCCGGAAAGCCGGGTTGTCAGGGGCGGCATTTGAGCCCCTGGCCCGTTCACCGGTTCCGCAACCGACATATAAAAGTAACCTTAAGGTGAACGGAACCTTCGCCAGCGCGACATACTCTTCCAGAACACGGCATAGTCGCAAAAATAGCGCAACCAGCATAAGAGAAATCACCTTCAGGTGAACGGAACCTCCTGCGCGACATACTCACCCGGAAGATAAGGCAGCCGCCGGTAACTTCAGCTTCACGACAATCCGCGATGAACCTTTTTTATACCTGCATCCCCGGGATGGGAGTATCGCCATTCCGGTTCAGATGTCAGATAAAGACATTGCGCACATCACGGTGTATGAATCAACGCAAAGCACGTCAATACCTATATGCCATTCTGATATTTATTATCACCCCCCATTCTTTCACTTCCCTTCTCGCTTACGTCAGGATAACCCTGAACCCCGATCCGGCTCGCTCCCGGCCCCGGATGACTTCATTAAGATCCAAGGAACGCTCATGGAACAGCGCCGCTTTTCCGGCAAAAGCCACTGGTATCATGAAACCCAGTCCAGTCTCTGTCCGGCGGATATCTCGCCGTTAGTTCCCGAGGCCACCGGCGTGGCCGATCCCTTTTATCTCGATCAGCCTGGCGTGACCACGCAGTCAGCCCCGTGGCTTAACGCCGCCAGGGCGCTGGCCCGCCAGCTGTTGCCAGAAAACCTGGAAACCAGCAGGCTGAATACGCTCAGTTGTTACGACAGGCTCAGTACCGCGCTGACGGTGGCCCAGGTTTACGGCGTGCAGCGGCTGTGTAATCACTATGCGGCCCGGCTGGCCCCGCAGCCCGGGCCGGACTCTTCGCGCGAAAGCAACCAGCGTCTGACCCAGATAACCCAGTATGCCCGCCAGCTGGCGAGCCATCCGACGCTCATCGGCCCCCGCTCCCGTGAGCAGCTCGCCGAAGTAGGACTCTCCGATATTGATATTATCCATTTTCATCTGATTATCGGCTTTATCGGCTTCCAGGCCAGATCGGTAGCGGCGGCCCAGGCGCTGGCAGGCACCGATGCCCGCTGGCTGCCTGGAATTGAAATGCAACAGCTCGCCGCAGCGGATCATTTCGTTGAAACCGGCCATGGCTGGCGCAGCGAACTGTGTCGCAATGCGCCGGCCGTGTTTCCTGAAACGCTGGCTACGCAGCGCTTGCCGCTACGTCTGCGTCCGCTGGCGCCGCTGTTCGCCTGGGATCGCGACTCGCTGGAAGCTCTGCTGACGCTAAGTCACCACTTCGACGCTGGAACGACAGAGACGTTGCTCTGTACCCTGCTGAGCGCGCGTATCAACGGCAGCGCAATCTGCTTTAACGCGGCAGCGCAAAACTGGACGCTGGATAAAGCGCTGCCGGACGCGATGCGCAACGGCGAACGCGCCCTTCAGGCATGGGGGCATAGCCATCCACGGGAAAGCGCTATCATTCAGGCGCTACAATTATTGATTCGCGCACCAGGGGTCTTTGGTCATAGCGCAATTCAACCGCTGCGTGCCCAGGGGATTTCAGATATCGATATCGACCATCTCCTGACCTGCTGCGCCCTGTGCGGCTGGTTCGACCGGATGATGGTTGGCCTGGGCGAGCGGGAATAAGCAGAAACAGCGCTTGCTGCGCGAGGCGGATTCGCGTAAAACTGTCAGCCGCTCTTTAGGCCACGAAAACTCAGAGATATGTTTCAGGATAACCCGCTGCTAGCGCAGCTTAAACAGCAACTTCATTCTCAGACGCCACGCGCTGAAGGCGTGGTAAAAGGTACGGAAAAAGGATTTGGCTTCCTCGAAGTTGATGCCAATAAAAGCTACTTTATCCCGCCGCCGCAGATGAAAAAAGTGATGCACGGCGACCGGATCACCGCGGTGATCCATGAGGATAAAGGCCGTGAAAGCGCCGAGCCGGAGGAGCTTATCGAGCCTTTCCTGACGCGCTTTGTAGGACGGGTTCAGAAGAAAGATGACCGCTACACCATCGTACCCGATCATCCACTGCTCAAGGATGCCATCCCCTGCCGCCCTGAACGTGGCCTGAAGCATGAATTTAAAGAGGGCGACTGGGCCGTTGCACAGATGCGCCGCCATCCTCTGAAAGGCGATCGCGGCTTCTATGCCGAACTCACCCGCTACATCACCTGGGGTGACGATCACTACGCCCCCTGGTGGGTCACGCTGGCACGCCATAACCTTGAGAAAGAAGCGCCGGACGGCATCGCCACCGGGATGCTGGACGAAGGGCTGATCCGTGAAGATCTGACCGAACTGCCGTTTGTAACTATCGACAGCGCCAGCACCGAAGATATGGACGATGCGCTCTATGCCGAACAGGATGACCAGGGCAACCTGCACCTGACCGTCGCCATCGCCGATCCCACCGCCTGGATCGCCCCCAACAGCCGACTGGATAAGATTGCGCTCGAACGCGCCTTCACCAACTACCTGCCGGGCTTTAACATCCCGATGCTGCCGCGTGAACTTTCCGACGATCTCTGCTCACTGCGCCCCAATGAAACGCGCCCGGTACTGGCCTGCCGTATGAGCATCGGTAATGACGGCGCTATCGGCAGCGATATCCGTTTCTTTGCTGCGACCATTCGGTCGCGCGCTAAACTGGTCTATGATGAAGTTTCTGACTGGCTGGAACAGAAAGGCAACTGGCAGCCTCAGGATGAAGCTATCAAACAGCAGATCACCCTGCTGCATCGCATCTGCCAGCTACGCGGCGAATGGCGCCACAATCACGCATTGGTCTTTAAAGATCGCCCGGATTATCGCTTCGTTCTTGATGAAAACGGCTATGTGCTGGATATCGTCGTTGAGCCGCGTCGTATCGCTAACCGTATCGTCGAAGAGTCGATGATTGCCGCCAACGTATGCGCCGCCACCGTATTGCGCGATCGTCTGGGCTTTGGCATCTACAACGTTCATACCGGTTTCGATCCGGCCAATACCGAACAGCTGGCGACTATGCTGAAAAGCCACGGTATGCACGTGGATGCAGAAGAGGTTCAGACGCTGGAAGGCTTCTGTAAACTGCGTCGCGAGCTGGACGCACAGCCTACAGGCTTCCTGGACAGCCGCATTCGCCGCTACCAGTCCTTCGCCGAAATCAGCACCGAGCCAGGCCCGCACTTTGGTCTGGGCCTTGAGGCATACGCCACCTGGACGTCACCTATCCGTAAGTACGGCGATATGATTAACCATCGCCTGCTGAAAGCCATTATCAAAGGCGAAAGCGCACAGCGTCCTAAGGATGAGATAACCGTGCAGATGAGCGAGCGTCGCCGTCTTGGCCGTATGGCAGAGCGTGACGTAAGCGACTGGCTCTATTCGCGCTTCCTGCAGGATAAAGCCGGAACCGATACCCGGTTCAGCGCCGAAATTATCGATATCAGCCGCGGCGGTATGCGCGTGCGTCTGGTCGACAATGGTGCCGTAGCCTTTATTCCGGCCCCTTTCCTGCACTCAGTGCGCGATGAGCTGGTATGCAGCCAGGAAAACGGCACCGTGCAGATTAAAGGTGAAACCGTCTATAAGGTTACCGACGTCATTGACGTCACCATCGCCGAAGTGCGTATGGAGACCCGCAGCATTATCGCTCGCCCGGCGAGCTAACCTACCTCAGGGCGCAGATTCCCGCCGCGCCCTGCTCTTTTTACACCCTGTAGCTATAAGATGTTCCTGTTGGTTGCTGGCGCCCGTTAAGCTTTTTCTGCATCATAGCGTTATCGACACCACAAGGAGCTGAAGCCGATGTCAATATCCGATCCCCGTAGCGTCGCTCGTCGCATCGATACCGTGCTGGATATTCTGGTGGGTGGGGATACCGTTTCCGCCATTCGCAATCTGGAAATCCTCAGAGAGGAGCTGCTGGCCAAAGCCCGCGAAAGCGGCGAAGAAGAGCGCCCAGCGCAAAAATCCCCCTGGGAAATTTAATCTCCTGGCTGGCGCTCTTTACGGGCGCCGATTTCCTCCGCCATACCGGCCCCTGGGCGAGCGTGTTATGATGGCGGAAATAAGCATAATTATTCACCTTCCCTCTGTTAACGGACAAGCATGAACGTCAGACAACAGCAAATTTTACAGATGGTCGTTGAGCGCGGCCGAATGAATGTGTCGGATTTGTCCAGAATCACCGGCGTTTCGGAAGTGACTATTCGTCAGGATCTGAACCTGCTGGAAAAACAGAACTATCTGCGTCGCGCTCACGGCTATGCCATCCCACTGGAAAGCGACGACGTGGAAACCCGCATGATGAATAACTTTCCGCTGAAGCAGCGTCTGGCCGAGTATGCCGCGTCGCTGGTGGAAGACGGCGAAACCATCTTTATTGAGAACGGCAGCAGCAACGCGTTGCTGGCCCGCGCGCTGGGCCATAACCGCCATCTGACATTGATTACCGCCAGCAGTCATATCGCCTGGCTACTGCGCGAAAGCGCCTGTGAAGTCATTCTGGTGGGCGGCAGCTATCAGAAGAAAAGCGAGACCATGGTCGGCCCACTGGCCCGCGCCTTTATTCGCCAAATCAACTTTACCAAAGCCTTTATCGGCATTGACGGCTGGCAGCCGGATACCGGCTTTACCGGCAAAGATATGCTGCGTAGTGACCTGGTCAGCGCAGTGCTGGACAAAGAGAGTGAAACCATCGTACTGAGCGACAGTTCCAAGTTTGGCATCACCTGGCCCTGGTCGCTGGGGGCGCAGGAAAAATTCAACCGGGTCATTACCGACAGCGCACTTAGTGCCGACGCGCGGCAACACCTGGAAGCCCGCGGACTCAGGGTCGATCTGATCGACTATCGCAACGAAACGGGATAAACCAGCCATCAGACAGGAAAAATTAAGCAAAGTTTGCGATCGTATTGTGTAACACGATGAATTAAGATTTTTTACCTGTTTTCATGTTCAGTTGCATTTAAAATAGAACTCAGCGGTATAACAGGGAGTGATAATCACCCCGGTGATTTTCATCACGTATCGCAACGTGGTTTCACGGTTTGCCTTCAGTACGGAGAATATCTCCTATACTGGAAAGGAGGCATTTTTCCCGTGAATATTAATTCAGGAGAAAGCATTATGTCGTTAAATAACAAAAAAATCGCTGCAGCAGTTCTGGCCGTTACTCTGGCAATGTCTCTGAGTGCCTGTGGCCACTGGTCGAAACGCGATCGTAACACCGCTATCGGCGCAGGCGCCGGCGCAATTGGTGGTTCAATTCTGACAGACGGCAGCACCCTGGGCACCCTGGGCGGCGCAGCAGTAGGTGGTATCATCGGTCATCAGGTCGACTAACCTTCTGAGACCACCAAAGGCGTTCAGCGCTTTAATGTACGACAACAACGTTGCGAACGGGCCTGACGACAAATTTTAATTGCGGGCCGTGGTTTGAGACCACGGCCCGCTGCTTTTCAGCCGCCCGCCAGCTTTACTTTCATGCCTCTGGCTTCCAGCAGCATCTTGATCAACTCGCGCTTATCGCCCTGGATTTCAATAACGCCCTCTTTCACCGAGCCGCCGCAGCCGCACTTCTTCTTAAGCTCCGCAGCCAGTCGCGCCAGTTCGGCATCATCGCCATCCACGCCGGTAATAAGGCAGACCCCCTTCCCTTTGCGGCCACTGGTCTGACGCTGAATACGCACAATGCCGTCGCCTTTCGAGCGTTCGACAACCGGTTTAGGTTCTTTGATGCGCCCGGTTTCGGAAGACCAGACCAGGCGACTGTTGCTGTCGTTCATTATGCCTCCTTCAGCGACTGGAGAATGGCCTGCAGCGTAGCCGCCGGTTCCGCCGACTGGGTAATTGGACGACCGATAACCATATAGTCTACACCCGCCTGCTGTGCTTCTATGGGCGTCATAATACGGCGTTGATCGCCAGCCGCACTTCCTGCAGGGCGAATGCCTGGCGTCACCAGCTTAAAATCGGCGCCCAGCGCTGACTTAAAACGTACCGCTTCCTGAGCCGAACACACCACTCCATCCAGCCCACAGTCGCGAGTCAGACGCGCCAGACGCTCGGCATGATCGGCCGGTGGAAGACTAATGCCAATATCTGCCAGATCGCAGGCTTCCATACTGGTCAGTACCGTTACCGCGATCAGCACTGGAGCTTCTTTACCAAAAGGCTCCAGCGCTTCCCGGGCCGCAGCCATCATCCGCGCGCCGCCGCTGGCATGCACATTCACCATCCACACCCCCAGCTCTGCCGCCGCCGCTACCGCCCGCGCAGTGGTATTAGGAATATCGTGGAAT
The DNA here is from genome assembly GCF_036620675.1 of Rosenbergiella sp. YN46. Taxonomy (NCBI): domain Bacteria; kingdom Pseudomonadati; phylum Pseudomonadota; class Gammaproteobacteria; order Enterobacterales; family Erwiniaceae; genus Rosenbergiella; species Rosenbergiella sp. YN46. Next base: position 57,599 of record NZ_JAZHEE010000024.1, on the reverse strand, counting down.
TTTAGATCGAGGAAAACATCAAAACCGCGCTGCTGCAGATCGCGAACCAGTTGAGGGCCAAACAGCGTAAACATCTCTTTGCCTACTTTAAGGCGGCAATCGCGCGGATCGATACGGTCAACGAACGCCAGCGCGCTGTCGCGATTATCGTAGTCCAGGGCAACAACAATGGGAGAATCTGTGATGGTTTCGGCAGGCTTCATGGCTGTTCCTTCTCTGTAGGGCACCCGCGGCGCAATGGTGTTAAACGCCAGGCATTCTACCCGCCCCTCCGTCAAAAGAACAGCCGCAACGCTGGTTAGCCGACGAGGTACAGGAGGGGCTCGTTGGTTTGTGCTCGCGATATATTATCTCTATTAGTATGTTGTAACTAAAATGGCTTTTTTTAAAAATTACTGACCGTCAAGGCCACGAATCGGTTTTACCGTTGACCAGGCGCGGCAGGAAGGACAGTGCCAGTACATGGTAAAAGCGGTAAAACCGCACTTACGGCAGCTGTAGCGAGGTTTGGTACGCAGCTGTTCGCCCACCATATCGCGTAGCGCCATCAGGCTCTCTTTCGCACGCCCCTCTTCAGCATCGCCCAAATGATAGTCCATCAGGCGGTGGAATACCCGGGTCGTGGGATGCTGCTGAAGTTGCTGTGTAATGTACACCTGAGCCGCTTCACGCCCCTCACGCTGCTCAATAATGCCAGCCAGCATCAGTTCTGCCGCAGCGCCGGTATTTTCGTCCACGCAGCGGCGCAGGAAGGCTTCCCAGGCTGTTGGTTTTTCCAGATGCTGATAGCAGGTCTGGAGCATCTCCAGCGTTTCGCTCACTAAATCTTTATCCTGATCGATAACTCTTTCCAGATGCTCTGCCGCCCGGGCATAATCCCCCTTTTCCATCAGCAAACGTCCCATCATTATCGAAACGCGCGCGCTGTCGCGATCTGCGGCGGCGCCTTTCTTCAGCAGCACCATAGCACGATCGAGATCGTCGTTGCCCATGAGCTGTAACGCCTGCTCACAGTAGAAGTGGGCAATTTCCACCTTCTGCTTGTCGTAACCCAGTTTCACCAGGCGCTCAGCGGTGTCGATAGCCTTCTGCCAGTCACTGGTGGCCTGATAAATCTGGAGCAGTTGCTGCAACGCGCTGACCCTGAAATCAGTCTCATCCACCAGTTGGGTAAACATATCTTCGGCCCGATCATACATCCCGGCAGCCATGTAATCGCGCCCCAGTTGCTGTACCGCAAGCAGACGCTGATCGTAGTCGAGGGAAGCGCTCTCCATCAGGGCCTGATGGATACGGATAGCGCGATCGACTTCACCGCGCGAGCGAAACAGGTTGCCCAGCGTCAGGTGAGCCTCTACGGTGCCGCTGTCCTCTTTAAGCATGTCCAGGAACAGATCAACCGCTTTGTCCTGCTGATTCGACAGTAAAAAGTTAACCCCGGCCACATATTCGCGTGACAGGCGATTGGCTTCCTGCTGCTTGTCGTTGTGCGCACTCCTGCGCCCCATATACCAGCCATAGGCCGCAGCGACGGGCAGCAGAAGAAACAGCAGCTCCAGCATCGAAAATTATTCCTTCACGGCTGGCATGGCGGCACTGGCGGCGGACTCAGGCATGGCGCCATCGCTCAGTTTCTGCTCCAGGCGCTTCACTTTACGGTCGGCGCGCACCAGCGACAGGCGTAAACGTAGCCAGAACAGCCCGCAGATAAGCCAGCCGATGATAAAGCCTGCACCGAACAGCGTTGCCAGCAGCGTCGAGATGCGGTAGTCCCCCTGGGCCAGCAGGTAGTTAAAGTGAACAACCTGATTGTTTTGCGCGCCCAGCGTCACTGAAATAATGAAAATTGCCAGTACCAGTAAGAAAATCAGTAAATATTTCACATTACTTCCCGTATGTGGTTGTCATCGGATAAAGCCTGACCGAAACCCTGCGTCCAGACCCATAAATTACCATTTCCCTCTCTGACGGGGAATCATAAAGCGCAGGCCTGTTAATGATATATGGAGGCAAAAGCACCTTTTTACAACACTTTCAGTCAGATTCTCCGGTCGGGCTCTCTTCCCGGGCCGGCGTCAACGATCCACAGAATCGTCGGGTCAGCCAGCACGCCACGGTCACCAGCAGCCAGGCAATAGCGGTGGAGGCTATCAAATCCCGCGGCCAGTGCATTCCCAGTAGCAGCCTGCTGCCCATAACGCCTACGGCCCAGACCATAAGCACCGCGACGCTAATCACCCGCCTGCGCGGCCACAACAGCCCCACGGCCAGCAGCGCCCAGCTTGCAGCGAACATGGTATGCCCGGAAGGAAACGCGAAGCCGGTCTCTTTCTGCCAGTGGCCGCGCAGCCATTCCGGCAGTTCGTGATGCTGTTCAAGCAGGATTTCCACCTGTTGCGCGCGTTGCTTGCGATTTAAATCATAGAACTGCTGCGCCTGAATGCCATGGGACTCTTCCAGCCATACCACATAAGGCCGCGGCTCCTGAACCTGCTCCTTAATCCACGACTTTGCGCCCTGCCCGCCAAGAATCGCCGCCCCCAGGATCAAAAACAGCACCAGCGCCGCTTTAAGGCGAAAACGCAGACACCAGAGAAACCAGAGACACAGAACCAGGTGGGTTATCATCCCCCAGGGTTGAGTTACCGTTTCGGTGACCCAATACATCACTCTCAGCCACGGCGCGCTTTCGCCGGGATGCCATCGCCAGCCACTTAGTGACACCGTATCAGGCATCGCCAACAATATTAGCGCGCCGGTGGCTGTTCGTTTTGCTATCGACAGCATCGCTTCTCCTTGTTAGCCGCGTGTTTCAAGGATAACCGAAAAGTGCACCGAAGGAAAAAACGCCCGCCCCGCTTCGGGTGAGAATGAGCGTTGTTATCGTCAGGGAGGCGATTGTGCCCGTGATGTGGCAAAATAGCCGATAATAATTGCATACAGCCAGTCAACTGGCGGGGCATTGCAGGCCCTGAATGCGTATCTGGAGAATCACATGCAGCTTAAACGAGTGGCAGAAGCCAAACTGCCAACCCCCTGGGGCGATTTCCTGATGGTGGGATTTGAAGAACTGGCAACCGGACAGGATCATGTCGCCCTGGTGTTCGGGGATATCAGCGATAACGCGCCGGTTCTGGCGCGCGTCCATTCGGAGTGTCTGACGGGTGATGCTCTGTTCAGTCTGCGCTGTGATTGTGGTTTCCAGCTGGAAGCAGCCCTGAGCCACATCGCTGAAGAAGGGCGCGGTATTCTGCTCTATCACCGCCAGGAAGGCCGTAACATCGGACTACTTAACAAAATACGCGCCTATGCTCTACAGGATCAGGGATACGACACCGTGGAAGCCAACCATCAGTTAGGTTTTGCTGCCGATGAGCGTGACTTCACCCTGTGCGCCGATATGTTCAAGCTGCTGGGGGTGGATGCCGTGCGTCTGCTGACCAACAATCCGCGTAAGGTCGAGATCCTGACCGAATCGGGGATAAACATCGTCGAGCGGGTGCCGTTGATTGTCGGTCGAAACCCGAAAAACGAACGCTATCTGGATACCAAAGCCGCCCGAATGGGTCATCTGCTTTCCGAGTAATTGTTAGCGCCATAGTACGCAACGGGCCGCGCAATGCGCGGCCCGCTTTTTTCGCCATACGCCTTACTTCAGCATATTACGAATCACATAGTGCAGAATGCCATCGTTCTGGTAGTAGGTCAGCTCGGTGGCGGTATCGATGCGGCAGCGGCAATCCACGACTTCCTGGCGATCGTCCGGGAAGGTAATGGTCACGGGCACGCTCGCCCCAGGTTTCAGCGCATTCAGGCCGCGAATATCCAGAGTCTCTTCCCCCGTCAGCTTCAGGGTTTTACGAGTCACCCCCTGCGGAAACTCCAGCGGCAGAATCCCCATACCAATCAGGTTGGAGCGATGAATACGCTCGAAGCTTTCGGCTATCACCACTCTTACGCCCAGCAAGCGCGGGCCTTTTGCCGCCCAGTCGCGGCTGGAGCCGGAGCCGTACTCCTTACCCGCCACCACCGCCAGCGGAGCGCCCTGCTGCTGATAATGCATGGCGGCATCGTAGATAGAGACCACCTCATTCCCCGGCAGCAGACGGGTCATTCCCCCTTCCACCCCAGGCACCATTTCATTGCGGATGCGGATATTGGCAAAGGTGCCGCGCATCATCACCTCATGGTTGCCACGGCGCGAGCCGTAAGAGTTAAAGTCCAGACGATCCACGCCATGCTCCTGCAGGTAGCGCCCGGCCGGACTGTCCAGCTTGATGCTCCCCGCCGGAGAGATATGGTCGGTAGTGACCGAGTCGCCCAGCATCACCAGCAGGCGTGCGCCGTGAATATCGTCAACCGGCTCGGGTTCGGCCCCCATCTGCTCGAAGAACGGCGTCAGGCGGATATAGGTGGAGTCCGGCTGCCAGCCATAGGTATCGGCGTTTTCCACAGTGATGGCTTGCCATTCCGGCGTTCCTTCGAAGACTTCAGCATACTCCTTGCTGAACATTTCGGTAGAAACCTGAACCACCGCCTGGGCAATCTCTTCGGTCGAGGGCCAGATATCCTTCAGATACACCGGATTACCGCGTTGATCCTGACCCAGCGGATCGCGGGTCAGATTGATATTCATATTACCGGCCAGCGCATAGGCCACCACCAGCGGCGGAGAAGCCAGCCAGTTGGTTTTCACCAGCGGATGGATACGGCCTTCGAAGTTGCGATTGCCGGAAAGCACTGCCCCTACCGTCAAATCGCCGTCGCGAATCGCCTGCTCGATGGGTTCCGGCAGCGGCCCGGAGTTGCCGATGCAGGTGGTGCAGCCATAGCCCACCAGATTAAAGCCAAGCTCGTCCAGATAAGGGGTCAGCCCGGCTTTTGCCAGATAGTCAGAAACCACTTTAGAACCCGGAGCCAGCGAGGCCTTAACCCATGGCTGACGCATGAGTCCGCGCTCCACCGCATTCTTTGCCAGCAGGCCGGCGGCCATCAGTACGCTGGGGTTCGAGGTATTGGTGCAGGAGGTAATAGCCGCGATCACCACCGCGCCTTCCGGCAACTGATACGCTTGCCCGTCCATGGTATAAGGCACCGGGTCGTGCGCTTTTCGCGGCTTATTCAATTCCAGTTCGGTGCTGGCGGTAAAGGCGGCGGGTACATCGCCGAGCGCTACCCTATCCTGCGGGCGCTTCGGCCCGGCCAGGCTGGCCTCGACATCGCCCATATCCAGCGCCAGGGTACTGGTGAATACCGGCTCGTCGCCGGGACTGCGCCACAGCCCCTGCGCCTTCGAATAGGCCTCGACCAGCGCCACCTGCTCCTCGCTTCGGCCACTCAGACGCAGATAGTCGAGCGTAACATCATCCACCGGGAAAAAGCCGCAGGTCGCACCGTATTCCGGCGACATGTTAGCGATGGTGGCGCGATCGGCCAGTGGCAGCGAATCCAGGCCATCGCCGTAGAATTCAACAAATTTACCCACAACGCCGTGCTTGCGCAGCATCTGGGTTACGGTAAGCACCAGGTCGGTAGCGGTTATACCTTCGCGCAACTTACCGGTAAGTTTAAAGCCCACGACGTCCGGAATCAGCATCGATACCGGCTGTCCCAGCATGGCTGCTTCCGCTTCGATACCGCCTACGCCCCAGCCCAGCACGCCCAGGCCGTTAATCATAGTGGTATGGGAGTCGGTGCCGACCAGACTATCGGGATAGGCAATCCACTCCCCCTGCTGCTCTTCGCTCCAGACGGTTTTTCCCAGATATTCCAGATTGACCTGATGACAGATACCGGTACCAGGCGGCACAACGCGGAAGCGGTTAAATGCCTGCTGTCCCCAGCGCAAAAAGACGTAGCGCTCGTGGTTACGCTCCATCTCCAGTTTGACGTTTTCTTCAAAGGCCTGCTCGTTACCGAAACGATCGACGGTAACCGAGTGGTCAATGACCAGATCCACCGGCGATAGCGGGTTAACCTTTGCCGCATCGCCCCCCAGGCGCTTAACCGCTTCACGCATGGCAGCAAGATCCACCACTGCCGGCACGCCGGTAAAATCCTGCATCAGCACCCGCGCAGGCCGCCAGGCAATCTCCCGGTCGGCATGAGCCTGTTTAAGCCAGTCGACCAGCCCGTGAATGTCCTGCTCGGTTACCGAGTCTCCGTCCTGCCAGCGTAACAAGTTTTCCAGCAACACTTTCAGTGACTTGGGCAAACGGTGGATATCCCCCAGTCTGGCGGCAGCCTGCGGCAAACTGTAATAGTAATAAGTTTTGTCCAGTACCTGCAGGCTGTCCTTACTGGCTTCCCGTAGTGTCGACGACATAGCTCCTCCTTAGATCGGGGAATCGTGATACCCCGGACAGACGTCCGGGTTTGTATTAAAGATAACACAAACATAATGTAACGTTTTGATAACAACCCAAAATGCTAAATCCAGCTCGGAGAAGAGCTACTGCGCAACGGAGGCAAGCGACAACTCGCTAATAAGCAATAGTGGCTTTTAATGACGGGATAGTTAACGGTGCAATACCACAAATAATTGGCGGGTATTTTTATTGCCGGAAAAAGAGGAACGACAAGGATACTCGTAGCAAAACGCCCGCATAACGCGGGCGTAATGAATTAGCGGGTAATAACCCAGACCAGCTGAGCCCAGAACGCCATTGACAGGCTAAAGGCGCTCAGCCATGACCAGTATTTGACGCAATGTCTATTCATAATAAAAGTAACGATTAATTTTATTAATGGATTCAGGTTGATGATTTTATCAACCCCCGGCTGCTGCGGTTATTTTTCATTCAAATGGTGGCTCGTTATTACTATTAATAGCAAAGAACTCACCGTTCCGGTTTTACTAACCGGTATTAATTGTTAAGTATTATTGTTTTTTGTGATCTTCTTCAGCAAACAAATCAATAAAAGCTTGTTGCCGTTTGGTTAACTTCCAGCTGGCGGGAAGTTTAATCCCCGAACTACGCTCGATTTTATGTTCGTCATTTTTCTGACATACCCGGGATACGGGCAAAGTCGGTGTCTGAATTGTCATAATCAGCCCCAGAATTTCCAGACCAAAAGAAGGAGACCTCCCCAGAACAGCGCCGACACAAGGAATACCGCAAGCCAGGCTTTGCGCTTTAGCTCGGAATCCCGTTGTAGCTCGTCGTCCGGAGATGACATTGCAGACCTCTTACAATCGACATCACTTATCATAATGCTACCTGACAATTGGCAGGACTAATCGCCATTGGGATTAATCCTAAAGAAACTCTAGCTTAAAAGCCAGCGACTTTACGTATATTTTCGCGGCAAAAATTAAATCTTTTGACCTGAAATAAATTATTGGAAGTCAGTGTTTGCCGGAAAGCCACTTATTAACTACGGTTGTTGCCGTTATGTAATAAGTGATAATGCAGAAGGTTACAAAAAGGCGGCGCTATTAGAAATGAGGGTCACGATGAGAGGGATTACTATTATCTTTCTCCGCAGTCCAGCGGCCCCTTTCACAGAGGCCGCCGCTACGATTATTTCGATGGCAGCTTAATATCGCGGAACATCGCTTCAATATCATCATTAGAGCGCAGCGCCACCGCGGCATCCACCACATCGCGGGTTAAGTGCGGCGCAAAACGCTGAATAAAATCATACATATAGCTTCGCAGAAAGGTGCTGCGCCGGAAACCGATCTTGGTGGTGCTGTGACTGAATATATCGTGGGCATCGATTCTCACCAGATCGGGATCGGATACCGGATCCACCGCCATACTGGCAATCACCCCTACCCCCAGCCCCAGCCGGACATAGGTCTTAATGACATCGGCATCGGTAGCCGTAAAGACGATGCGCGGCGTCAGTCCGGCATGATTAAACGCGGTATCCAGCTCAGAACGGCCGGTAAAGCCGAAGGTATAGGTCACCAGTGGATACTGGGCCAGCTCCTCAATACTAAGATGCTCTTTGGAAGCCAGCGGGTGATCGGGCGTTACCACGACGCAGCGATTCCAGTGATAACAAGGCAGCATCACCAGGTCGTCATACAGATGCAGCGCTTCAGTGGCAATGGCGAAGTCGGCATTGCCTTTGGAGACCGCCTCGGCAATCTGGGTCGGCGAGCCCTGATGCATATGCAGCGATACCCGCGGATAACGTTCAATAAAGCCCTTAATCACCCCCGGCAACGCATAGCGAGCCTGAGTGTGGGTGGTCGCCACATACAGAGAGCCCTTATCTGGCCAGGTATGTTCACCGGCCACCGACTTAATGGCATCCACTTTGGACAGCACTTCGCGAGCGATACGGATAATCTCTTCGCCGGCCGGGGTCACCTGGGTCAGGTGTTTACCGCTACGGGCAAAAATCTGAATGCCCAGCTCATCTTCCAGCATGCGCACCTGCTTGCTGATGCCAGGCTGGGAGGTATAGAGTCCTTCAGCAGTAGAAGAGACGTTAAGGTTATGGTTTACCACCTCAACGATATAACGAAGCTGTTGTAGTTTCATGGCTGTCAGTCCGGGATTAAGCACACCACGCTTAAGGCGATTTGAATATAAGGGGGCGTGGTCTTAACAACTATATCACTTATAGCTGATTTGTATAGACCAAAAGAAAAGATAATAATCAGGTTATAACCAGGGGATAAAAAAGGGCCGGAAATTCCGGCCCTGGCTGTTCATCGTGCGCGAAGACTATTTTTTCTTACCTTCCACCCACTTGCCATCGATGAAAAAGGCGGACCAGCCGGTCGCTTTACCTTCTTTTTCGGACGATACATATTGCTGTTTGGTTTTGCGACTAAAGCGCACCACCGTCTGATTACCGTCCGGATCCTGCTGCGGCGCGTCGGCCAGATAGCGCAGCTTCTCCGGCAGGCGATCGCGGAAGCGGTACAGCTCTTCCACCAGCGGCGCCCGTGTTTCCCGGGATTTTGGGAAAGTATTGGCCGCAAGGAAAATGCCCGCCGCACCGTCGCGCAGTACAAAATAAGCGTCCGACTTCTCGCACGGCAGTTCCGGCAGCGGTACCGGATCTTCCTTCGGCGGCGCCACTTCACCGTTACGAAGAATCTTACGGGTGTTCTTACACTCATCGTTGGTGCAGGCCATGTATTTACCAAAACGCCCCATCTTCAGGTGCATTTCAGAACCACACTTCTCGCACTCCACCACCGGGCCGTCATAGCCCTTAATGCGGAACTCGCCCTCTTCTATCTCGTAACCGTCGCAGGCCGGGTTATTACCGCAGACGTGCAGCTTGCGTTTGGGATCGATAAGATAGCTGTCCATCGCGGTGCCGCACTTCGGGCAGCGACGTTTGGCGCGCAGCGCGTTGGTTTCGGCGTCGTCGCCTTCCAGCACGTTAAGCACTTCGTTTTCCGGCACCAGGTTAATGGTGGTTTTGCAGCGCTCTTTCGGCGGCAGCGCGTAGCCGGAACAGCCCAGGAATACCCCGGTGCTGGCGGTGCGTATCCCCATCGGGCGGCTGCAGGTCGGGCATTCGATGCTGGTCAGAACCATCTGATTCGGGCGCATACCGCCTTCTTGCGGATCCTTTTCGGCCGTCTCCAGCTGGGCGCTGAAGTTGTCGAAAAAGTTATCCAGCACCTTGCGCCACTCCTGCTGATGGTTAGCCACTTCATCGAGTCGGCTTTCCATCTGAGCGGTAAAGTCGTAATTCATCAGATCGCGGAAGTTATCTTCCAGCCGGTCGGTGACTATTTCGCCCATTTTTTCCGCATAGAAACGGCGGTTTTCCACCCGCACATAGCCGCGATCCTGAATCGTGGAGATGATCGACGCATAGGTAGACGGACGGCCGATGCCGCGTTTTTCCAGCTCCTTGACCAGCGAAGCCTCGCTAAAGCGTGCAGGCGGCTTGGTAAAGTGCTGCGCCGGAATCAGTTCCACCAGCGACAGAGTATCGCCTTTTTCGACCGCCGGCAGCGTGCGATCTTCATCGCCCTTGCGCAGCGCCGGCATTACCCGGGTCCAGCCGTCGAAACGCAGAATTCGCCCACGAGCCCGCAAACGGAAGTCACCTGCCCCTACGGTCAGCGTGGTGGAGTCATACTTCGCCGGCGTCATCTGACAGGCGACAAACTGACGCCAGATCAGCTGATACAGCCGCTGGGCGTCAGATTCCATATCCTTCAGGGATTCCGCCACCACATTAACGTCGGAGGGTCGGATAGCCTCGTGAGCCTCCTGCGAGTTGTCCTTGCTGGCGTACTGGTTCGGCGACGCAGGCAGATAGGCTTTGCCAAAGTTACTGTCAATGTAGCCGCGCGCCATATTCAACGCGTCCTGACTCAGGTTAGTGGAGTCGGTACGCATATAGGTGATATGTCCGGCTTCGTACAGCCGCTGAGCCAGCATCATGGTCTTTTTCACGCCGAAGCCCAGGCGAGTGCTGGCCGCCTGCTGCAGCGTGGAAGTGATATAAGGAGCGCCTGGCTTGCTGCTGGTCGGCTTATCTTCCCGTTCCAGCACGCTGTAGCGCGCTTTTTCAAGCAGAGCCACCGCAGCCATGGTCTGCTCGCGGGTTACCGGGCGGAAAGGTTTATCGTTCTGATGCGTCACCTCAACCGGCAGGTTTTCACCGCCTGGCGTGGTCAGGTTAGCATCCACCTCCCAGTACTCTTCCGGTACGAACGCCTTGATTTCGCGCTCGCGCTCCACCACCAGACGTACCGCCACGGACTGTACGCGTCCGGCGGAAAGACCGCGGGCTATCTTCTTCCACAGCAGCGGCGAAACCATGTAGCCCACCACGCGATCCATAAAGCGCCGCGCCTGCTGGGCGTTAACCCGATCGAGATTCAGTCCGCCCGGCTGTTCAAACGCCTGACGAATCGCATTTTTGGTGATTTCGTTAAATACCACCCGGCTGTAGCGCTTATCGTCGCCGCCGATCACTTCCCGCAGATGCCAGGCAATAGCTTCCCCTTCGCGGTCAAGGTCGGTTGCGAGATAGATGTGGTCGGCTTTCTCGGCCAGCGCTTTCAGTTCGGACACCACCTTCTCTTTGCCCGGCAGCACTTCATAATGCGCCGCCCAGTTGTGCCAGGGGTCGATGCCCATACGGTTAACCAGAGCGCCACGCTCATCCTTTTTGCCTTTCCTGGCCGTTTTGGTGGAGGCAGAGTCGGCGCTCTTTTTTTGAGTTGAACCGCTGGTCGGCAAATCGCGGATGTGCCCTACGCTGGATTTCACCACATAGTCACTGCCGAGATACTTGTTGATCGTTTTGGCTTTTGCCGGGGACTCAACGATGACGAGAGCTTTACCCATATTCACCTTTACCTAATCTGATTCTTCCAGCTGATTATTCAGAGAACGTGTCGGTTGATTCACCGTCCACTGGCGACAAACCTCTATATGGCGGTAGCGCAAATGGATATCAACCCTGCTCTACCGGCGTCGAAACGGAGATAAAACAGGCACTATCGTGCAATTTTGATGCAGCGCGACGGGATATTCGGCTGAATGTCAAGCAATTCTGTTGCCAGTTCTGCGAAAGCGTCACACTGTACCTGATAAAATTTGATACGCAACTTTATTAGCATGCAATAGTGAATCCCGCCAGCCAGCGAAACTTTACAGTTCAATACGTAAGCGGCCACACAATTTGCCCGAACGCCACGCCCGGCGTAAACTACGCACGGTTTGTAAGGAGAAAGTGATGCAACGTCAGACCCAACCCGCAACCCGGGAAACACTGCTTGAAGAAGCTAATAAGATCATGCGCGAGCATGAGGATTTTATCCAGGGGATGATCGCAACCGACGTGGTCGAGAAAAACGGCGTGTTGGTTTTTCGCGGCGAATATTTTCTGGATGAGCAGGGATTGCCTACGGCGAAGAGCACGGCGGTGTTTAATATGTTTAAACACCTGGCCCACGTTCTGTCGGAAAAATATCACCTCGCCGACTGACCGCCATAAGAAAGGCCGCACAAGCGGCCTTTTTGCTTAGGGTAACGGGCGCTCGCCTCGCTGCCACCAGCGCAGCAGCAGGCGATCCGCGCTTTCCGCCGCGCTGCGGGTAAAGCGATCCACCAGTTTTTTACGCTGTACATAGTGAACATTGACCGCATCGAATCGCTCAAGCCGCGCCAGCAGCCAGTCGTCGCTGGTGCCTATCTCGTCCACCAGCCCTTTCTCCTGCGCCTGGGTACCGTACCAGTGTTCGCCCGTGGCCACCGCTTCCACATCCAGTTGCGGGCGCATACTGTGCACGAAAGATTTAAACAGCTGGTGCGTTTCGTTCAGATCTTCGCGAAATTTATCCCGCCCTTCCTGAGTGTTCTCGCCAAATAGCGTTAAAGTTCGTTTATATTGCCCGGCGGTATGCAGCTCCACATCAATATTGTTGCGCTGCAGCAGGCGGTGAAAGTTAGGCAGCTGCGCCACCACGCCAATAGAGCCGATAATCGCAAACGGCGCGCTGACGATCCGGTCGGCCACGCAGGCCATCATATAGCCGCCACTGGCGGCCACTTTATCAACCGTCACCGTCAGCGGTATCTGATGGTCACGCAGGCGCTGGAGCTGAGAAGCCGCCAGCCCATAGCCATGCACCACGCCTCCGGGGCTTTCCAGACGCAGTAGCACTTCGTCCCCGGACTTATGGGTCGCCAGCACCGCGCTAATCTCTTCGCGCAGCGAAGTCACCTCATGAGCGTCCATACTGCCTTTAAAGTCCAGCACCCACAGTACCGGCTTACGGGATGAAGCGTCCGTCAGCCCCTGTTTAGCGCGCGCTTTGGCGGCTTTAGCCTCCTGTTTGCGCTGACGCTTCTGCTCCTTGAGCCACACTTTGCGGGCCGGTTCATCCAGCAGCGCCTCGCCAAGAGAGGTCTGCATCTCCTGATACTGCTCATTCAGCCGGGTTACGCGCAGTTCGCCGCGCTGCTGCTTTTTATGGCGCGCGGCATTCGCCGCCAGCATAATGACGATGGCAATCGCCACCACCACCGTCACCACACGGGCTAAAAACAATCCATAATTGACGATCAGATCCACAGTTCCGCCTTTTCTTTCCTGATAGATACGCTGCCGACATTGTAACCTGAACTTCCCGGATCGTCCCTCTTCCTTTGCAGAGGTTTCTCCCTGATGAAATATTTGCAAAATGTTAATAGACGCCACGCCGTACAGCCATCCGATTGAAATACCGGGCGGGATCGGGCATAAAGCCAGGTATCAGAATCCTGCGAGCTCAGGCCTCAGGCCGCTCACCTACGGCTTAGGAGTCAGTTATGATGCACTATCAACCCACCACCGACCTGCTGCAAAATCGGATAATCCTGGTGACCGGCGCCAGTGACGGCATCGGCCGCGAAGCCGCATTAACCTATGCCCGCTATGGCGCCACCGTACTGCTGGTAGGCCGTAACGAAGAGAAACTGCGCGACGTCGCCGGAGAGATTCAGAATCACGGACTGGCTCAGCCACAGTGGTTTGTACTGGACTACGACAGCGCCGACGCGCAAACCTGCTATCAGTTCGGCCACAGGCTGGCAGGTCTGGTGCCGCGTCTGGACGGCGTGCTGCATAACGCCGGCATCCTGGGCGATATCGTGCCGATGACCGAACAAAACCCCACGGTCTGGGAGCGGGTGATGCAGATTAACGTCAACGTCACCTTCTATCTGACCCAGGCCCTGCTGCCTCTGCTGCTGAAATCGAAAGCCGGTTCGCTTGTGTTCACTAGCTCCAGCGTCGGGCGTCAGGGGCGTAGCGGCTGGGGCGCCTACGCGGTTTCCAAATTCGCCACCGAAGGCATGATGCAGGTTCTGGCCGAAGAGTATCGCCACCACAATCTGCGGGTTAACTGCATTAATCCCGGGGGCACCCGCACCAAAATGCGCGCCAGCGCCTTTCCGACGGAAGATCCCAATAAGCTGAAAACGCCACGCGACCTGATGCCGCTCTATCTGTGGCTGATGGGCGAAGACAGCCGACGCAAGACCGGCATGAGCTTCGACGCGCAGCCCAAACGCAAACCGGGGATTGCCGAATGAACGACCAACGCCACCGCGAACGCCAGCAGCGGCTGAAAGAGAAAGTGGACGCCCGGATCGCCGCGGCCCGGCAGGAACGCGGTATCCTGATGATCTTTACCGGCAACGGCAAAGGAAAAACCACCGCGGCTTTCGGTACGGCGAGCCGGGCCGTCGGCCACGGCAAACGGGTGGGCGTAATTCAGTTCATCAAGGGGGAGTGGCCCAACGGAGAACGCAATCTGCTGGAGCCGCACGGGGTGGAATTTCAGGTAATGGCTACCGGTTTTACCTGGGAGACCCAGAACCGCGCCAGCGACACCGCCGCCTGTCTTGCTGTTTGGCAACACGCCCAACGGATGCTGGCCGATCCAGAGCTCGATCTGGTGATACTGGATGAGCTGACCTATATGATCTCTTACGATTATCTGGCGCTTGACGGCGTGCTGGAAGCGCTCCAGGCCCGCCCAGCGCATCAGAGCGTGATTGTTACCGGTCGCGGCTGTCATCGCACCCTGCTCGATCTGGCGGAAACCGTTAGCGAAATACGCCCGGTGAAGCACGCCTTCGACGCCGGTATTAAAGCCCAGTTGGGGATTGATTACTAAGGTATTAAGAGTGTGGGCCCGGAGCCTCTATGCCTTCCCCCTCACCCCAGCCCTCTCCCCGAGGGGAGAGGGAGCCGGTTGGCACATTAGCGCGCGCCGCCCCGGCGCTGGCCAGTGTTCACTTTGCTGTGACGCTTCACGGCGCGGCGGATCTGGTTGGCCTTCATCCGCCGTCTGTCCTTCTCCACCGCGACTTTGGTCGCCGTTTCCGGCGCCAGCTCAACCAGCGCACGCAGATAGTTGGTCTTATCCAGATCCAGTTCGGTCCAGCCACCGCGTGGCAGCCCTTTGGGCAGAGAAATATCGCCATAGCGTACACGGATAAGGCGGCTGACCTGAACGCCTACCGCTTCCCACAGGCGACGCACTTCGCGGTTGCGCCCTTCGGTCAGAGTGACGTTAAACCACTGGTTGATCCCTTCGCCACCGCTGTAACGCAGGGTTTTAAAGGCAGCCGGGCCATCTTCCAGCTGCACGCCGCGGGTCAGGGAGCGTAGCTTAGCCTCGTCCACTTCACCGAAAACGCGCACGGCATATTCACGCTCCACTTCCCGGCTCGGGTGCATCAGGCGGTTCGCCAGCTCTCCATCAGTGGTGAACAGCAGCAGACCGCAGGTATTCACGTCCAGACGTCCTACCGCTATCCAGCGCGCGCCGCGCAGCTTCGGCAGTCGGTCAAATACCGTGGGGCGCCCCTGGGGATCGCTACGGGTGCACAGCTCCCCTTCCGGCTTATAGTAGGCCAGCACCCGGCAGATCTGCCCGGTGCTGGCGTTCAGGGAAATTAGATGACCATCGATGCGGATACGCAGACCGGGCGTCAGCTCAACGCGATCCCCCAGAGTGGCAACCTTACCGTCCACGCTAACGCGACCGGCAGAGATCATACCTTCGATTTCACGGCGCGAACCATGGCCGGCTCGCGCCAGCACCTTCTGTAACTTTTCGCTATTGTCGCTCATAGAGCTCCTCGGGTGTCGCCTTCACAGGCGTCTTACTACCAGTAAAAACAGGGGGCAGCGTAACGGCCAACCCACTATTATCTAAGTAACTTTTGGCATGCTGCGTCATCAGATTTTAGTCCATCACTACGCACCTGCCGGTGTGGGGGCGTATGGTACACGAACTTCACGACGAATGCTTGCCCGGTAAAGCGTCCTCCGCCAGGCACTGGATTGTATATACTAGTCAGTTGCCACAGAGGAAACCGCCATCCCGCGCGTATGTGGCGCCCGGGGCCAGTCATCTGCGCTCCAACACTCTCATGGAAAGTCACCCGTTATCACGTTGTAGCGAGGTCACTCACTATGGCAATACCTGCTCTTCCTCAGCAAACCGATAATTTTATTCGCCAGCTCTGGCTGTCAAACTTTATCCCCCCGGTACTCACCGCTTCTCTTGAACTGGGCCTTATCGAGCTTCTTGACCGTGAGCCGCTCTCTGTGCAGGCGCTATCGGAACGGCTCCAGCTCAGTACAGAGGCGGTGGAAGCGTTAACCAGCGTATTAGGGGGACTGGAGCTACTCTCTGTAGACGAAGAAGGTCGCTTCAGGCTTACGGATATCAGTTATCACTATCTGCGGCGAGAGAGCCCATTTTACTGGGGCGACATGTTGCGCCTGTTTCAGGAGGTTCGCCCCTGTCACGATAGCCTGATGAAGACGCTGCGTCAGCATAAGCCAGCCACGCTGGATGACGGCGCGCCACTCACCGGAGGATGGGAAAACTTTAGCCTGACGCCTCAGCGCGCGAGGGAAATCACCTCGGCCATGCAAAGCCTCTCTATGGCACCGGCTTATGGCCTGGCTCGCAAACTCAGGCTGCCTGAAGGCTGTCGGATGCTGGATATCGGTGGGGGATCGGGCTGTTATTCCATTGCCCTGGCGCAGCATAATCCGCAGGCACGATTCACCATTGCGGATTTACAACCGGTCTGCGATATAGCCAGAAACAATATTCAGGCGGCCGGCCAGGAGCAACGCGTTGATACCCTGCCCCTGGATATGTTTAATCAACCATGGCCCAACGATTACAATACCATCTTCGCCGCAAACATATTTCACGACTGGGACGCAGAACAACGCCGCTTTCTACTGAACTGTGCCCATCGGGTTCTGCCTCCTGGCGGGGAAATCATGCTCTATGAAATGCTGATCGACGAAAACCAGGCCGGCCCACTGGTCGCGGGATTGTTCTCTGTTAACATGCTGTACGTCACTAAAGGCAAGCAGTTCAGAGCCTCAGAGTTAAAAGAGATGCTGGAACAGTCAGGGTTTCAGCAGTTCGAGGCGAATGAGATATACGCAGGGTATTCATTAATCCGTGCCCGGGCAGTCTAAGACTATCGGACGATGCCCGACGTCATTAACCAGGTGATGAGAAAACCACAAAGCAGCGGTAAGGTGGAATCCATCCCTGCTTAAGGGGGCTCACGCCCCCCATACCTTGCTGTCACCAGAAAACAGAATCAGGAATAGTAGGCACCGCTATCATGTGATTTTACCCGCATTCCACTCTGATTAAGAAACAGGGCTAATGTATATATAGAGTGAAAGGTTAATCAGGAGAATCATCCCTCTGTAACGCAATCCGTGCCTGTAACCCAGGTTCCGGCGCGCGGTTATTCAGCAGCAGGCGCCCCTGGTGCAATTGTGCGATACGGTTGACAATGCTCAGCCCCAGACCGACGCCGCCGTAGCGGCTATCCATACGCACAAAGGCCTGACTCAGCTTCTCGCGCTGATTTTCATCAATGCCGGTGCCTTGATCCTCAACGCTAAGCTGCGGCTGAGGATAATCGCTCACGCTCAGGCTAATGGCGCTACCCTGCGGGCTATAGCGATGGGCATTCTCAACCAGATTACGTAGCGCCACCCTCAGCAGCGTGGCGTCGCCGCGTACCGCGACATCCCCGCCGCCGGTATTCAGGATCAATCGCTGCTGGCGTCGCGTCAACATGGTGTCCAGCTCTTCACGTAACGGCGTGACAACGTCACCAATCAGCATCACCCGCTGATACTCTCCAGCGGCAAAAGCCTGCCCGACCCGGCTGAGCTCTAATAACTGCACCACCCGATCGCGCATTTGATCCAGCCGCGCCAGCAGAGGCTCTACGCCAGCCGTTCCCTGCCGCTCCTGCACTTCCAGCAGCGCGCGGATCTCTTCCAGCGGCATCTGTAACGCGCTGGCGACATCGCGACTGAACATGCGTTCGTTTTCCAGCATCGCGGAAAGACGCGCCACCAGTTGATTCAGTGCCCCCACTGACTGCGGTCACTTCCGCCACCTGTCCACTGGGCGCAAGCGGCGCCAGGTTATCCGCATCGCGATGCTGCAACTCATGCTGTAACCGATCCAGAGGACGAGTGATGAGCTTGATAGCCTGATAGCAAATCAGCAGCGTTAACGTCACCATCAGCAGCCCCGGAACGATCAGGCTGGTCAGCGCCTCGTGAACTTCACGGCGCAGGTGGTTATTATAATGATGGTTATCCAGCACCCCCTGCACCAGATAGCGGATCTGATCCCGGCTTTCGTGCCACAGCCAGAAAGTACCGGACAGCTGGCACACAATCAGAATAGCGCCGACAGCCAGCATTAACCTGGCGCGTAGCGTTACAGGCCAAAGAAATCGCGGGTTAAGCATCGCATCCCCCGATATAAAGAGATAAAGACAGGCATGGGATTAATAGCATAATACAGACTACACCCTGTTCAGGCTATAGACTGCGGGAGGGCTGCTGCTGTCGAAACGAAGCGGCCCCGGGAAAAGGGGCCGCAGGAAGGTCAGAAGCTCAGGTTAGCGCTCAGACCGCCGATAAAGGCATCGTCAACTTTGGTAACGGCGCCCGGGGCAGAAACATACTGCAGGTTGGGGCGCAGTTGCAGCCAGTTGGTGACATGGAAGTTGTAGTAGATTTCGTAGTTGTATTCCGAACCTTCCTGAATCGGCAGGTAGGTCGGGCTGTTGTAATCCGCAACGCCGTTTTCGCGGTTCTGGGCGCGTAGCATGCTGGTGTAATCGGAATTCACGTGAATACGCGCGGCGCCGATACCGATCTCATCCTGGGGACGGGCGTCGAACGGCCCTTTCCATGCCAGAGAGATAGCCTGGTAGTTGTCGGTCTTGGCCGTCTTATGGTCGTTCATCACCGCCTGCAGGGTCAGAGTCAGACCGCGGTCGGCGCTGCCGCCCTGGCTGAACAGCTGCTGCTGAGCAAGGATGTAGCCGCCGTAAGAGTGGGCATCGTCATGGAAAGCGCCGTTATGCCAGCTTCCATATACATCGTCATGAGTCGAAGAGTAATAGAAACCGATGCGGTAGTTACCCGGCAGGTTATCCGGCCCGAAGGTTGGTTTCCAGCCCAGTTCCACTGGCACAAGGTTGCCTTCGGTCGGGTTGAACTCCAGACGGAAACCGTCGCCGCGATCGTAGTTATAGGGGTTCTGATTATAGAAGCCCACCTGCAGGAACACTTCCGGGGTAAAGTTCAGTTTTACCCTTCCGCCCCACTGGGAGACCGGCCAGTTGTACCAGTGGTCGCCGCGCCAGTTTCCCGCCTGGCCGCTACCGAAGGCCAGGTTCTGGAATTTGCTGTCGAAGTTGTCAAAATCTTCGCCCACGGTAACGCGACCGGCTTTGATATCCAGCACGTCGTTAAAGAAGCCCTTACGCAGCCAGAACTGGGTCAGACGCCAGGTCTGCCCGCGGCCATAGACTTCCTGCACCGAAGAGAGCATGCCGGTACGCGGGTCGGCTACCTGATCGGACAGGTTGTTGCCGTCACGGTTAGTGATGGTCATCTGGAACTCGGCGTCCTGCCAGTCCAACAGCTTTTCAAGGTCGAGGTTGACCCCGAAGGCCCACTGATCGCTGTAGCGCGCCGTAGTGGAAGAGTGGTAACCGCCGGCGAAGTTGGAAGCGGCCTCCATAGTGTAATCTACGTTGAATTTAACCCCTTTCTGCTCCAGCGCGGCGCGATCGCCGCCCCAGTCACCAAACATCCAGGGAGAGTCATAGCTGAAAGGCTCACCTGCCGCAGAAGCGCCGCCTGCGAATAACGCCAGACACAACGCGCTGAGCGCCATAGCCCCGTGTTTTTTTGTCACTGCCTTCGATTGTTTCATAAGTCATTATTTTTTTAGTGGAAATGGAGCCCGAGTTTAGGGCTGGTCACAGGGTAAGTTTTATAGATTTGTGCTGCAAAAAAAGTAAGCCGGGAACTTTTTTGGAAAAATGAGATCGGGCATACAAAAAAGGGAGCTGAATCGTGCCCCCGGTACGCTTCTTGTATATTTGTGCTCTGCTGGCAGGCGATTACAGAAAGGGTTTAACATCCCCCATGCCTTCACGCAGTACCACCGGCGACGCTTCAGTCAGATCCACCACCGTGGTGGGCTTCTGCCCCAGGTTACCGCCGTGAACTATCAGATCCACCTGCTTTTCCAGCCGATCTTTGATCTCTTCGGGATCCGACTCGGTAAACTCGCTGCCCGGCAGCATTAGCGAAGTAGAAAGCATCGGTTCGTTTAACGCCCCCAGCAATGCCAGCGCGATTGGATTCGAAGGCACCCGCAGACCGATGGTCTTACGCTTTTCCTGCAGCAGACGACGCGGCACCTCTTTAGTCCCCTTCAGGATAAAGGTGTAGTTACCCGGCGTGTTGTTTTTGATAAGCCGAAACGCCACATTGTCTACCCAGGCGTAGGTCGACAGTTCCGACAGATCCCGGCACATCAGCGTAAAGTTATGGCCTTTTTCCAGCTGCCGGATCCGGCAGATACGCTCCATGGCGTCTTTATTTTCCAGCTGGCAGCCCAGCGCGTAGCCAGAGTCGGTGGGATAGACGATAACCCCGCCTTTCTGCACAATCTCGACCGCCTGATTAATCAGGCGAGGCTGCGGATTATCCGGATGAATATAAAAAAACTGACTCATACTGCCCTCTCTTTTTGTTCGGTGGTTTCCCAGCCTTGCCACACCGGAGCGACGTTTTCTGGCAGCTTCAGCCTGCGTCCCAGCTCAATCCAGGCACAGGGCTGGTGGAAGTCGGAGCCCTGAGACGCCAGCAGCTCAAACTGCCGGGCGTACTGCGCCAGTTGGTTACGCTCGCCTGGTGCCTGCTGACACTGTGCCACCTCCATAGCGTCGCCACCCGACTGAGCAAACTGCCCCAACAGCCGTTTTAACCACTTTGCGGAAAGCCGATAGCGGCCGGGATGCGCCACTACCGCCTGTCCACCTGAATGGTGAATAACATCAATAGCTTGTTCTATTGTACACCACTGCGGGGGAACATAGCCGATTTTCCCACGCGCCAGATAGTGCTTAAAGACGTCCGCAAAGGAGTTCGCACGCCCACACTCAACCAGAAAACGGGCGAAGTGGCCGCGGGTTATCGCCGCACCGTTGGCATGACGCAGCGCGCCTTCCCAGGCGCCTGTAATGCGCGCCTTTTCCAGCCGTTCGGCAATCAGCCTCGCCCGCTGTAACCGCCGTTCGCTCTGCTGCGCCAGAAAAGCCGCCAGCACCGGATGCTCCGGATCCAGATTCAGTCCTACGATATGAATTTCATGATTCTCCCAGACCGTTGAGATCTCCACCCCGTTTACCAGCTGCAACGTCAGCCCCTGGCGGTCAATAGCCTCACGAGCCGCCGCCAGGCCAGCCACGCTATCGTGATCGGTAATCGCCAGCACATCCACACCTTGAGCCACCGCGCGTTCAACCAGTTGTTCCGGTGACAGCAGGCCGTCAGAGGCGGTGGTATGACTGTGAAGATCGTAAAGTAATTCGCCCAAACTGGCTCCCGTACTGGTTATTATCAAGTGGCGTACCATCATAACGGTCACTACATGAAAAATCGCTATTGACATTACGCCTACGAACCAGTTAACTAGTACGCAGGTTCACTTGAGAATAAAAAGGTATCTGACATGGCATGTGTAATGACGCTGAACAAACACTGGTGGCGCAGCTCCTGAATGGGGTCAGTGCTGTTTTTTGCTTAGCGCAATACAGATACCAGGCCCGCCTTAAAGCGGGCCTTTTTTTGAACGCAATTTCAGGAATAACGAGATGTTAAACGCCAAACCTGTACTGGAACTGATTGCCCGCGAGGCGCCCTATCGTGAAAATCCAGGCGCGCTGTTTCAGCAGCTGTGCGGCGCCCGTCCGTCCACTCTGCTGCTGGAATCTGCGGATATCGACAGCAAAGATTCGTTGAAAAGCATGTTGCTGGTGGACAGCGCCCTGCGTATCAGCGCTCTTGGCAACGTGGTGACAGTGCAGGCGCTTTCCGCCAACGGCGCCGGGCTGCTGCCGCTACTGGATGCTGCCCTGCCAGCCAGCGTGGACAATCGCATCTCGCCTCTGTGCCGTGAACTCACCTTTCCCGAAGCGGACGCGACCCTGGACGAAGACAGCCGTCTGCGTTCGCTGTCGGTGTTCGATGCCCTGCGGTTGATGATCACCCTGGTGGAGGTGCCGGAACACGAGCGCGAAGCCATGTTCTTTGGCGGTCTGTTTGCCTATGACCTGGTGGCGGGCTTCGAAAACCTGCCGCCGCTGCGCCAGAGCAACCGCTGTCCTGACTACTGCTTCTACCTGGCGGAAACCCTGGTGGTCATCGACCATCAGGAAAAGAGCTGTCGCCTGCAGGGTAGCCTGTTCGGCGATGACGGTAGCGAACGCGATCGCCTGAAACGGCGCCTGACCGCACTGGAACAGCAGATGCAGATAGCCCCGGAACTGCTCCCGGCGCAAAACGTGCCGGAAATGGCCCTGAACTGCAATCAGAGCGACGAAGAGTACGGCGCCGTCGTTAGCCAGCTGCAGCAGGCCATCCGGATGGGCGAAATTTTTCAGGTCGTGCCTTCGCGCCGCTTCTCGCTTCCCTGCCCGTCGCCGCTGGCGGCCTATCAGGTGCTGAAGCAGAGCAACCCCAGCCCCTATATGTTTTTTATGCAGGATGCCGAATTTACGCTGTTCGGGGCTTCGCCGGAAAGTTCACTCAAATATGACGCGACTTCGCGCCAGATTGAGATCTACCCCATCGCCGGAACGCGTCCCCGCGGACGCCGGGCAGACGGTTCGCTGGATCACGACCTCGATAGCCGTATCGAACTGGAAATGCGTACCGATCATAAAGAGCTGGCAGAGCATCTGATGCTGGTGGATCTGGCCCGTAACGACCTGGCGCGCATTTGTACCCCGGGCAGCCGCTACGTGGCGGATCTGACTAAAGTGGATCGCTATTCGTTTGTGATGCATCTGGTTTCCCGGGTGGTGGGCGAACTGCGCCAGGATCTGGATGTACTGCACGCGTATCGGGCCTGCATGAATATGGGCACCCTGAGCGGCGCGCCCAAAGTTCGTGCCATGCAGCTTATCGCCGAAGCCGAAGGCGAGCGGCGCGGCAGCTACGGCGGCGCCGTCGGCTACTTTACCGCCGATGGTTCCCTCGACACCTGCATCGTTATCCGATCCGCCTGGGTTGAAGACGGCGTCGCTACCGTCCAGGCAGGCGCTGGCGTCGTGCTCGACTCCATTCCCCAGTCAGAAGCTGACGAAACCCGTAACAAGGCCCGCGCAGTGCTACGCGCCATTGCCACGGCTCACCATGCACAGGAGATCTTCTGATGGCCGACATTCTGCTGCTCGACAATATCGACTCCTTCACCTGGAACCTGGTGGATCAGCTGCGTGCCAATGGCCACCAGGTGGTGATTTATCGCAACCAGGTGCCGGCCCGAACCATCCTGGACTGCCTGGCTCGCATGGAAAACCCGGTGCTGATGCTCTCTCCCGGCCCCGGCGCGCCAGCCCAGGCGGGCTGTATGCCGGAACTGCTGAATACCCTGCGCGGCCAACTGCCGATTATCGGCATCTGTCTGGGCCACCAGGCCATCGTGGAAGCTTACGGTGGGCACGTGGGCCAGGCTGGGGAAATTCTGCATGGTAAAGCCTCCGCCATTACCCACGACGGCGAAGCGATGTTTGCCGGGCTGCCCGACCCGCTGCCGGTAGCCCGCTACCATTCGCTGGTTGGCAGCCAGGTACCGGCCACGCTGACGGTCAACGCCACCTTCAATGATATGGTGATGGCGGTACGTCATGACGCCGACCGGGTGTGTGGTTTCCAGTTTCATCCGGAATCCATTCTGACCACCCTTGGGGCGAAACTCCTTGAGCAGACCCTGGCATGGGCGCTCGCCGACCCACAACAAAATAAAAAAAACGCGGCTATTAACGAGGGGGAAGCGTAATGCAACCGATTCTGGAAAAACTGTTTCAGTCCGGGATACTGACCCGTGACGAAAGTCACCGTCTGTTTTCCGCCATCGTGCGCGGCGAACTGGAACAAAGCCAGCTGGC
This sequence comes from Rosenbergiella sp. YN46, assembly GCF_036620675.1. Lineage (NCBI taxonomy): Bacteria > Pseudomonadati > Pseudomonadota > Gammaproteobacteria > Enterobacterales > Erwiniaceae > Rosenbergiella > Rosenbergiella sp. YN46. Next base: position 33,618 of record NZ_JAZHEE010000024.1, on the reverse strand, counting down.
GGCGGCGCTGATCAGCATGAAAGTGCGCGGCGAAGATCCCGTTGAAATCGCCGGCGCCGCTTCCGCTCTACTGGAAGATGCCCGGCCGTTCCCACGCCCCGACTACTGCTTTGCCGATATCGTCGGCACCGGCGGCGACGGCAGCAACAGCATCAATATTTCCACCGCCAGCGCTTTCGTGGCCGCCGCTGCGGGCATGAAGGTCGCCAAACACGGCAACCGCAGCGTTTCCAGCCGGTCCGGTTCTTCCGATCTGCTGGCCGCCTTCGGCATTCGGCTGGACATGAGCGCCGAAGATTCCCGCCAGGCGCTGGACGATCTGGGGGTCTGCTTCCTGTTTGCTCCCCAGTATCACACCGGCTTTCGTCACGCCATGCCGGTGCGCCAGCAGCTAAAAACCCGTACCCTGTTTAACGTGCTGGGGCCGTTGATCAATCCCGCCCATCCGCCGCTGGCGCTGATTGGCGTTTACAGCCCTGAGCTGGTGCTGCCTGTCGCCGAAACCCTGAAGGTGCTGGGTTATCAACGCGCCGCGGTGGTTCACAGCGGCGGTATGGACGAAGTCTCCCTGCATGCCGATACCCAGGTGGCGGAATTGAAAGACGGGCAGATCGACAGCTACCTGCTGAGCGCCGAAGATTTCGGCCTGAAAGGCTACGAGAAACAGGCGCTTGCCGGTGGAACGCCTGAAGAAAACCGTGACATTCTGACCCGCCTGTTACAAGGTAAAGGGACACAAGCCCATGAGTCTGCGGTGGCGGCCAATGTCGCTATGCTGATGCGTCTTCACGGCCAGGAAAATCTCCGGCAAAACGCCAGCCATGCGCTGGATGTGATTCGCAGCGGCGCAGCCTGGTCGCGCGTGGCCGCACTGGCAGCAAGAGGATAACAGAGAGAATGAAGGATACCGTTTTAGCACGTATCGTTGCGGATAAGGCCATCTGGGTCGAAGCCCGTAAGGCGCAACAGCCGCTGGCGTCATTCCAGAATGAAACCGTCCCGAGCTCGCGCAACTTTTACCATGCGCTGCAGGGATCGCGTACCGCGTTTATTCTGGAGTGCAAAAAGGCGTCCCCCTCTAAGGGGCTGATTCGCGAGGACTTCGACCCGGTGCGTATCGCCGGTATTTATCGTCACTACGCTTCCGCCATTTCGGTACTGACGGATGAAAAATATTTCCAGGGCAGCTTCGACTTCCTGCCGCTGGTGAGCCAGACCGTGACTCAACCGGTGCTGTGCAAAGACTTTATTATCGACCCCTATCAGATCTGGCTGGCGCGCCGCTACCAGGCCGATGCCTGCCTGCTAATGCTGTCGGTGCTGGATGACGAGCAGTATCAGCAACTTGCGGCTGTAGCTCACAGCCTGAATATGGGCGTACTCACCGAAGTCAGCAACGAAGAGGAGCTGGAGCGCGCCATTCGCCTGGAGGCGAAAGTGGTCGGCATTAATAACCGTGACTTGCGCGATCTCTCAATCGATCTGGATCGCACTCGCCAGCTGGCGCCGCGACTGGGCCATGGCGTAACGGTAATCAGCGAATCCGGCATTAACCGCTATGCTCAGATTCGCGAACTAAGTCGTTATGCTAACGGTTTTCTGATCGGCTCCGCGCTGATGGGCGAGGAGTGCCTGGAATCCGCAGTACGTCGGGTGCTGCTGGGCGAAAACAAGGTCTGCGGCCTGACCCGCCCACAGGATGCGCTGGCGGCCCACAAAGCCGGGGCCGTCTACGGAGGATTGATCTTCGTTCCCTCTTCGCCGCGCGCGGTCAGCGAACAGCAGGCCAGAGCCGTCATGGCGGGTGCCCCGCTGCGCTACGTTGGGGTCTTTCGCGACGCGCCGACGGAGGAAGTGGCCGCCATCGCTCAGCGGCTTGGTTTACACGCAGTGCAATTACACGGTCACGAAGATCAGGCCTATATCGACGCTCTGCGCCGGACGCTCCCGAAAGAGGTGGCAATCTGGAAAGCCGTGAGCGTAGACAAAACGCTGCCGCCCCGGGAGCTGAAGCAGGTGGACAAGTGGCTGCTCGATAACGGCAACGGCGGCAGCGGCCAGCGTTTCGACTGGTCGCTACTGGCGGGCCAGCCGCTGAGCGGCGTAATGCTGGCCGGTGGCCTGAGCGCCGACAACTGCGTGGATGCCGCACAGGCGGGCTGCGACGGTCTGGATTTTAACTCCGGCGTGGAGAGCGCTCCAGGAATCAAAGATGCCAACAAGCTGACGGCGGTCTTTCAGACTTTGCGGGCTTATTAAGGAAGAGAATCATGACAACGCTATTGAACCCTTATTTTGGTGAATTCGGCGGTATGTACGTACCGCAAATTCTGATGCCCGCCCTGCGCCAGCTGGAAGAAGCTTTCGTCAGCGCCCGTCAGGATCCCGAGTTTCAGGCTCAGTTCAGCGACCTGCTGAAAAATTATGCCGGGCGTCCGACGGCGTTAACCAAATGCCGTAACCTGACGGCCGGCACCCGTACCACGCTCTATCTGAAGCGTGAGGATCTGCTGCACGGCGGCGCGCATAAAACTAACCAGGTACTGGGCCAGGCGCTGCTGGCGAAGCGAATGGGCAAAACCGAAATCATCGCTGAAACCGGGGCCGGACAGCACGGCGTCGCATCAGCGCTGGCCAGCGCCCTGCTGGGCCTGAAATGCCGTATCTATATGGGAGCAAAAGACGTGGAGCGCCAGTCTCCCAACGTTTTCCGGATGCGGCTGATGGGCGCCGAGGTCATTCCGGTGCACAGCGGCTCCGCCACCCTGAAAGACGCCTGTAACGAGGCGCTGCGCGACTGGTCCGGCAGCTATGAAAAGGCGCACTATATGTTGGGTACCGCCGCAGGCCCACACCCCTTCCCGACTATCGTGCGCGAATTCCAGCGAATGATCGGCGAAGAGACCAAAGCGCAGCTTCAGGAAAAAGAAGGACGCCTGCCGGACGCAGTTATCGCCTGCGTCGGCGGCGGCTCCAACGCCATCGGCATGTTTGCCGACTTTATTGATGACCAGAGCGTGAAGCTTATCGGCGTGGAGCCTGGCGGCCACGGCATTGAAACCGGCGAGCACGGCGCGCCCCTGAAGCACGGGCGGGTCGGTATCTACTTTGGTATGAAGGCGCCTATGATGCAGACTGAAGACGGTCAGATTGAAGAGTCCTACTCCGTTTCCGCCGGACTCGATTTCCCTTCAGTAGGGCCACAGCACGCTTACCTTAACAGCACCGGTCGGGCGGATTACGTCTCCATTACCGATGATGAAGCGCTGGACGCCTTCCAGACCCTGTGTCGTCAGGAAGGCATTCTGCCAGCGCTGGAATCCTCCCATGCGCTGGCTCATGCGCTGAAGATGATGCGCGAAGAGCCGCAAAAAGAGCAACTACTGGTGGTGAATCTTTCCGGGCGCGGCGACAAAGATATTTTCACGGTTCACGACATTCTGAAATCACGGGGGGAGATCTGATGGAACGCTACGAGCAGCTTTTTAAACGGCTGGATGCCCGCAAGGAAGGCGCCTTTGTTCCCTTCGTCACGCTGGGCGACCCTTCGCCGGAGCAGTCGCTGAAAATCATCGATGCGCTGATCGAAGGGGGTGCCGACGCCCTGGAACTGGGGATTCCTTTCTCGGATCCGCTGGCGGACGGCCCGACGATTCAGAACGCTACCCTGCGCGCCTTCGCAGCGGGTACCACGCCGGCTCAATGCTTCGACATGCTGGCGGCGATTCGCCACAAATACCCTGACATCCCTGTTGGCCTGCTGATGTACGCCAACCTGGTGTGGAACCCGGGCATCGATGCCTTCTATGCGCGCTGCGCCGAAGTGGGCGTTGACTCCGTTCTGGTGGCTGACGTGCCCATTGAAGAGTCCGCGCCATTCCGCCAGGCGGCGATGCGCCACGAAATTGCGCCAATCTTTATCTGTCCACCCAATGCCGATGACGACCTGCTGCGCCAGCTGGCGTCGTTCGGCCGCGGCTACACCTATCTGCTGTCGCGCGCCGGGGTGACCGGGGCCGAAAATCGCGCCAGTTCGCCGTTGACTCATCTGGTGAACAAACTGAAGGAGTACCACGCCGCGCCGCCGCTGCAGGGCTTTGGAATTTCTGAACCTTCCCAGGTGCGTGACGCGCTGGATGCCGGCGCCGCTGGCGCCATTTCCGGCTCTGCCGTGGTGAAAATCATTGAGCGTAATCTGGAGCAGCCGCAGCAAATGCTGAGCGAACTGACCCAGTTTGCCCGCCAGATGAAAGCCGCCACGCTGGGCCGCTAATCCACACAAGGGCGCCGAAGCGGCGCCCTTTTTGATCGCTCATTCCGGCAGTCGTTTTATCGGCCAGGCGACAAAGGGTTTAATCTCCTTGAGGACAAACATACTCTGCATCTCTTTAATGCCCGGCAGGCGACGGATGACCGACATCGCAAAATCAGCGTAGCTATCAAGATTCGGCGCCACAACCTGCAGCAGGAAATCAGCATCGCCGCCAATGCTGTAACAGGCCACGACATCCTCCAGCGCCATCACCTGTTCCTCGAATTTCCTGGATTCCACGTCGTTGTGGCTATCAATCGCAACGCGGACGAAAACCATCACCCCCAGCCCCAGCTTGCGGCGATTGAGCACCGCCCGATAGCCTTCAATGACTCTCTCTTCTTCGAGCTTACGCACTTTACGCCAGCAGGGAGACGCGGACATGCCCGCCTTATCCGCCAGCTCCTGATTCGTCACCCGGGCATCGTCCTGTAGCAGCCTGAGAATCTTTATTTCTGTCGCACTGAGCGCCATAGTGGGAAATTCCTTTCTTTATTTTTTATTTATCAGGTAATTTTTTCCGAAATCGACCTTTTTATCAAGCCAATAAGACAGCAAATACCCGCCGCGCTCATGCATACTGGTTCTCAGAACCAACAGATATTGAAAAGAGGGTAAAGATGAAATTTGATGCCAGCCAGCATCGCTGCACCATCGTGATTGATAGCAACCTGCCCGCAGGGCTCGCCATTAATGCCGCAAGCGTCATTGGGATCAGTTTCGGTCGTACGGTAGAAAACCTGGTCGGCCCGGATATGCAAAGCGCCGATGACGTGAATTATCCGGGCGTGATCTACAGCCCGCTGCCGGTGCTGTTGGCTTCCGGGGAATACCTCCATAGGCTACAAAACGCCGCGCACCAGGATGAAGAGATTTATGCCATACCCTTTAGCGCGCTGGCACAATCGTGCCGCAGTTATGAGGAATATGGCGAGCGTATTGCGACGATCACCAGTCCCCGTATTGAGCTGGTCGCCATTGGGCTTATCGGCCCACGCAAGAAAATTACCAGACTGACCGGAAATTTAGCGCTCTATAAATAATCGAAGAGAGCGCCCATCGGGCGCCCTCTTCGTTACAGCTGTTCCGGCCCTTCCAGCGCCGCCTGGATAGCATCCGCCAGTTCGCCAATTTTATCCCGGGTATAATCGATATCCTTACTGAGTTTGTCGCGTCCGGCATACGCATTGGGTGCCGCAACCGACGCCTGTATAATCTTAAGCGCCGCCGCAACCGCCAGAACCCGTCGCCGGGTCTTATCTTCAGCGCTCGCATCGCTAAGCGGATAATCTTCCAGCATCATCGTTCTCCTGATGAACTTATAGGCCGTGCCTGAACGGCACTGCTCAATAGTTAAAATATTGTGATAAATTAACGTCTTTCATTATTACGTTAACACAGGAGCCCCGGAGTCGGTCATGAAGATAATCGTACTACTCAGCCTGCTGACGCTATTCCTCTCCCCCGCTTTCGCGGCCACCGCCGTCAAACTGGCCTGCTCGGTGCGCAAGAATGTGATCGTTTCGTCATTTAACTACGGCCTGACCACCATGAAATGGGGCAATCATTTCCAGGTTGCCGCAGGCAGTAAAAAGGCCCATACCGATTCAGGAACGCCGTTTCGCATTACCAGCTTTCGCAACGGTGACGACCTGATCTATTTCCCGGGTAGCGACAGCTATCTGTTTTTCTATGCCGGAGGAACTCTTCCCGATCGCTGCTCGGTACTGGAAACCTTTTCGTACCCCGTAACACCGCTCAACCGCTATAAAAAGCCGCTGACCTGAAGCATATGTTTAAGCTGCGCTAAGCTCAGGCGTAAGTGGGATAAGCGTGCGGCACGCAATATAATTTCGTTGCTGGCTGGCGCGAAAATGGGTTCACCAGTGATTTTCCTGATGCAAACTGAACTTCCTTATTTCCTCCCCTCATCGCCTGAGGGGATTTTTTATCCTACGCGACGATGCCCTTAATCTGCCATTAAGCTGACCGGGGATGGATTCAGTTTTCTGTATCGGTATGATGCATTCACGGTGCGGCCTGCCAGACCACATTGTGCAACAACTGACACATCAGCCTCATCACTCAGAGGCGTGTGGCTAATCATACGAAGATTGTCTTCATTGTTTAATTTTTGGCTCCAGTGGATGACTGGAGCCCTTTTTTATTTATCGGCTTTTGGCGTAACACACCATTCATAAAGTTTTTATCCGAATATGTGGCTGTTATTCCGTTTTAGCATTCTCAGCTGGAAGTTTCCCTTCGTATTACGTCATATACTTGCTTTTAACAGGGGGGGATAGAGAAGAGAAAAACTGGCCATTGAATGACCAGTTTTACAGAACGCTTTAGAAGCGATAACCAGCAGAGAACATGAATACCCACGGATCCAGACTGGTATTGATATTCTGCTTCTCTCCGCCCGCCTTAAAGCGCACTTCGGTATCAATATCCATATACCAGACCGACATGTTGAGCAGCCAGTCGCGGTTAATCATATAGTCCAGCCCCACCTGACCGGCGACGCCCCAGGAGTCTTTCAGGCTGAGATCGCTAAGCCCCGCCTCTTTCCCGGTTTTATTAAAGCCTTCGTCAAAGAAGGTGGTGTAGTTAACCCCCACCCCGACATAAGGACGGAATTTACTGGAAGAGTTGCCAAAATACCACTGCGCCATCAGGGTCGGCGGTAGATGATGTACCGTTGCAATATCGCCGGTTGGCCCCAACCCCACCTTATGGCGGAACGGCGTTGCGGCCAGCAGTTCGATACCGATATTGTCGGTCGCCATATAGGTGAAGGTTAACCCCAGCTGGGTATTATTGTTAACATTAAATCCACCCATTCCTAATACGTTATCCGAACTTTCGCTGGGACGAACCGTTGCGCTACCGGCTCGCAGGAAAAACTCCCCGGCTTCGTGAGCCGAGGCGACGCCGGACAGACAGCTAAACGCCAGAAGTGCCACTGCAAACTTTTTCATAATCCCTTTCCCTATTATCTTTTTGGTCTTAGCGCTGCTGAATATACCTGGTAAGGAGTACCTTAGGATCCGGTCTGGGTCACATTTAATTAGCTATTTTAACATTCAATGATCCAGATTAATTTTTACGTATTATTGTGAACTCTTATATTTGATCTGAAGTCAAGTTTTACGATTCTTCCGGCGCTGAATTACAGCAAAAAAATGATCGGTTCCTCTTGCAGAGCCTCCCCGGCTGTGATTATGTTAATCCACCGTAATCACTGTAATTAATCTTCCGTTCACTTGCCGGTGCAAAATGAGCGAAATGAATCCTTGCATAACCTGCGGCGCCTGCTGTGCTTACTTTCGGGTCTCTTTTTACTGGGCGGAAGCCGATGACGGCGGCGGTCCGGTTCCCGCTGCGCTGACCGAACAAGTAACCCCACATTTGCGGGCCATGCGCGGCACCAATCAGAAATCACCGCGCTGTGTGGCGCTGGCGGGTATTCCGGGGAGCGCCACCCGTTGTACGATCTATTCCCTGCGCCCGTCCCCCTGCCGGGAATTCGCCTGCTCCGGTGACGGGGGCGTGGCGAACGAAGCCTGCGATCGTGCCCGGATCCGTTACGGGCTGGCGCCATTAAAATACGATTCACCTGTAACCGGAGGTGCCAGAGAGCCTTCAACCAGGGTACAATCGGCCGCTGATGAATACCGGCCATAACCCCAGGAGTGTGCATGTCTATCACGGCAAATGCGGTTTACCGTGACACGGGAAATTTCTTCCGCAATCAGTTCATTACCATCTTGCTGATCGCGCTGCTTTGTACCTTTATCTCTATTGTGTTTGGCCACGTTTTCTCGCCTTCTGAGGAGCAGGTTTCTCTCCTCAACAGCGTGGAAAATATGGAAGGAAGCACCGGGCTGTACGATCTGGTGCAAAATATGACGCCGGAGCAACAGCAGGTGCTGCTGCGCCTTTCTGCAGCATCCACCTTCGCGATGCTGATTGGCAATACCCTGCTGGTCGGCGGCATGATGTCGCTGATTCAATTGGTTTCCGCAGGCCAACGTTTGAGCGCCCTGCGCGCTATAGGTGTTTCTGCCCCCATGCTGCCACGGCTGTTTATTCTGTTATTCCTGACCACTTTTGTGGTGCAGTTAGGGATGATGCTGATTATCGTGCCCGGCGTGCTGCTGGCCATCGTGCTGGCGCTGGCGCCCATCATGCTGGCCCAGGATCACAGCGGAATTTTCCAGTCCATGCGTAACAGCATGCGTCTCGGCTGGGCTAATATGCGCCTGGTTGCGCCCGCGGTACTCGGCTGGCTGCTGGCGAAGGTGATTCTGATGGTGATAGCCTCTTCCTTTGCGGCAGTGACGCCGACGGTGGCTTCCATCATACTTAATACGCTCAGCAACCTGATTACCGCGGCGATGATTATCTATCTCTATCGTCTGTATATGCTGCTACGCCAGTAATGAACCACGGCGCCCAGGCAACGCCTTCGGCGCCGCATAATTTGGAACCGATTATGAAGCAGTTGCTCGACTTTTTACCCCTGATTGTCTTTTTTGCTTTTTATAAGCTGTACGACATCTTTGTTGCCACCGGCGCCCTGATTATCGCAACCGCGCTGGCGTTAATCTTTAGCTGGTACAAATACCGCAAGGTTGAAAAAATGACCCTGGTCACCTTCGTTCTGGTGGCCATCTTCGGAGGCCTGACGCTGTTCTTTCACAGCGATGAGTTTATTAAATGGAAAGTCACGGCTATCTATGGCCTGTTCGCCACCGCCCTGCTGATTGGGCAGTGGGTCATGAAAAAGAACCTGATTAAAAGCATGCTGGGTAAAGAGATTACCCTGCCAGACAGCGTCTGGTCGCGGCTGAATCTGGCCTGGGCGCTGTTCTTCATCATTTGCGGACTGGCGAATATCTATGTCGCTTTCTGGCTACCTCAGAACGTCTGGGTCAATTTCAAGGTCTTCGGCCTGACGGCGCTGACGCTGGTCTTCACGCTGCTGAGCGGCGTTTATATGTATCGTCATATGGCACCCGAACAAAAATAACGACAGACGCTTGTCACCACACGCCGGCCTCAGCCGGCGTTCTATTATCCCCGCATGGCGCACGCAGAAACCCTGACGAACTGGCGACCTGGTGTATAATCGGCCACGATTTTTAGACGATGTATCAGGAACACAGCAATGACAACACAAGAGACCGAAACCGTTTTGGGCGATCTGGTGCTACGCACCCTGGCAATGCCGGCCGATACCAATGCCAACGGTGATATTTTTGGCGGCTGGCTGATGTCGCAGATGGATATGGGGGGCGCCATTCTGGCGAAAGAAGAAGCCCTGGGCCGCGTAGTGACTGTACGGGTTGACGGCATGACGTTTCTCAACCCGGTTGCGGTGGGTGACGTTGTTTGCTGTTACGCAAGCGTGGTGAAACGCGGGAATACTTCCATCACCATTCATGTCGAAGTCTGGGTAAAGAAGGTCTCTTCCTCCCCGGTGGGCCAACGCTGCAAAGCGACCGAGGCCAACTTTATCTACGTCGCGGTAGACGACAACGGGCGTCCGCGCCCTCTGCCGCGCCCTGCTCAGGCATAAAAAGGTTCATCACAAATTAGCGTGCCACTTTTTTCCGAAAAACGGCAGAAGATGATGATGCGGTGGGCTGTTCCGTTCATTGCCGAGAAACGCCCTCTCCCTTCAGGGTGTGTACGGTCCGGGGTGAGGGTAACAGACGGCGCCCTGTTTCAGAACAAAACCGGCAGAATATAATGATGCGGTGACTGTTCCGTTCACTGCCGGGAACCCCCTCTCCCGTTTCGGGAGAGGGCCGGGGTGAGGGTGACAGGCGGCTCCGGCGCCCGCTTTCAGAACAAAAGCGGCGGAATATAATGATGCGGCGAGTGTTCCGTTCACTTCAGGTTTCTGCTTCTCTGTTAATCCACCGCCGGTGAACGGGCCAGGGGGGCTCAGTCGCCGCCTCCCTGGCGACCCGGGCTCCCCGGCGCTAAAAAACGCCGCTGACGCGGGCCCCTTCGCTTATCACTCCGGGCTTTTCGGAACGGGCAAGAGTTGCCATCCATGGCGACCTTGCCCTGTCGCGACATCCTGTCGCTCCTCCGGCCCTGCGTGAACGCTTCGGCGTTTTTTAAGCCGGGATATAACCCCCTTATCGCTTCAGTCTGTTTTTTCAAATGACACCAGCAATACCTTTACTGATAAATCCGGGCAGAAGATTAAAGGCGATGACATTCTCCGGCCTGAAAATCGCCGGAGTATTCCCGGCGGCCAGGGTCAGCCCGACAGGACGTCGGGCTGAGGGCATACGGCACAGGGAGGTGACGTCACGCCCGACCCGTCCGGCTGCCGGGAAAAGCGCAGGACAAAATTGCCGGGAGCCATTTTGAACAACGCCGCAGGCGTTGGCCCCGGAGGGGCGAGGCCCAGGGACGGGCCGAGTAATCCCGAAGGGCGATTCTCACGCCGGAAAGCCAGGTTTTGGGGTTCAGTGCATTTGAGCCTCCTGGCTCGTTCACCGGTTCCGCAACCGGCATATAAAAATCACCTTAAGGTGAACGGAACCTTCGCCAGCGCGACATATTCTTTCAGAACACGGCATAGTCGCAAAAATAGCGCCGCCGGCATGACCATCTACCTACTGCCGCCCCCAGGTCTGCATCTGAAAGGCGACTGGCTGGGCGAGACCGGATTTAAAACAGGCTGTTCGGTAAAGGTCATCATTAGTCCCGGCAACATCATTCTTTGCCCGGAGTAAACGCGATATCCCGAATTCACGGGGGGTAAACAGCGCCTTCGTCAACGCAATATACCCGCCCAAAAATGTAGCGCTCCCCGCTTTACTCCGGCTCACACTCATCCGCAATAAACCTAAAAAAAGCCCGCAGGCCAAAAACCTGCGGGCTTTTTCTGCTGCGCAATCAGCTTACTGCACCGATGCGCCGCCATTAATCCGAAAGACAATATTCACAATCAGCCCGGTTCCGGGCTTACCCGGCTCATAGCGCCATTTACGCATCGCCTGTTTCACTTCGCGATCGAACATATTAGCCGGTTTCGCCGACAAAATTGAGATATTGTCGACCCGCCCGCTGCTGTCCACATCAAACTTCACTCTGACCTGCCCTTCCATACGTAGTGCATAAGCACGCGACGGATACTGAGGCTGGTTACGGCTGACCGCACGTGGACCGCTCGGTGCCGAAGGCGCGGCAGAGGCGCTGTTATTGCTGCTGCGCGCGGTGCTGGTACTGGAGGTGGAAGGCCGCGCTGGCTGGTCGCTGTCGAACGGCGAGGCCGGACGCGATTCAGGTTTTACCTCACGCTTCGGCTTCTCTTGCACCTTATGTACCGGCTTCGGTTTCGGTTTCGGCTTCGGTTTCGGTTTATGGATCACCACCGGTGCTTCTTTCGGCGGCTCTGGCTCTGGCTCAACCACCGGTTCGGGTTCCACGGCCGGCTCCGGCTCCGCGACAGGCGCTGGAGCCGGGGCCGGCGGCTCCAGCGCTTCGGGCGCCACCATAGAGACGTTAATCGCCTGCTGGGAAGGCGCAGGCAGTTGCATTGTCTGATTTACCGAGGTGTAAAGCAGCCCTGCCACTACGGCCCCGTGCAACACCACGGAAAGCAGCGTTGGCCACGGAAAACGGCGGGGAGTATCGAGGGTCATTGCGGTCATAGCGGTCCCGGTAACGTAGTAAGGGGTCAATTTTAAATGCAAATAGCAATCATATTCAATAACGAGCAGCAATTTGTCTGGCGCTGGTGGTCTGTTCGCTGCTTTTTACCTCATAATCTGTGCGGTTTATCAAGACCTGCCATCTTTCCGTTGCGTCACCCGGCGCTTTCAAATAACGTGAACAGCGATTGATCCAAACTCAAGGAGTTTTACCGTGCTGTATGTGATTTATGCAGAAGATGCCGCCGATTCCCTGGAGAAGCGTATGGCAGTGCGCCCTGCACATCTGGCCCGTTTGCAGTTGTTGCATGACGAAGGCCGTCTGGTTACCGCCGGGCCGATGCCAGCCGTCGACAGCAATGAGCCCGGCGCCGCTGGCTTCACCGGTTCAACGGTTATCGCCGAATTCGAATCCCTGGAAGCCGCGCAGTCCTGGGCCCAGGACGATCCCTTCGTGGCCGCGGGGGTCTATCAGAAAGTCACGGTAAAGCCATACAAACGCACCTTCTGATTCAACCGCCACTTTCCGAACGCGCCCGGCTCTTTTCGCCGGGCGCGTTTTTTTATGACAAAAAAAAGCCAGCACAACAGTGCTGGCGCAATAAATATGCAGGTTAAGAAAACAATTCGCTAAGACATTCGGTAAAGGGAAAGGGTCTCTACCGGATGACGGCACTATACCACCGGACGGGGCTCCTGACCACAAAAAGATGCATATTAAATACATGTTATATTGCTGTTAAAAATCAATATGTAAGAAAAATATATTCTGAGGGAAAAGGAAGATGAGCGTGAAACATTCAGGGCACCCCACGGGTGCCCTGCAACACGCTTTAGCGATCGTGAAAGGCAAACAGCAACGTTAAGCGCTGCTGATGAGCCAGACTCTTTCTGATGGCGTGAATGCGCATGTTACGCCGCGACTGGGCTTCCAGCCAGCGAGTCTTGCGCCTTTGGGTCTGGCGCAGCATGCGCCAACGGCCGACCTCGGTTCGACTACGCCTCATTTTTTGGACTCTTTAAGAAAAACGACGCTTCATTATAGATCCTTCTCCACACTAAACCAGCCGTTTTATCCACTGTTTTAGTTTCCCGTGGCCGCAGTTGTGCGTACACTCTTAAGGACTCGGTTTCTAACGGATTTTTGAACTATGACAACCTTCTACACGGTAGTGAGTTGGCTGGTCATTCTGGGCTACTGGCTGCTGATCGCCAGCGTGACGCTGCGGATACTGATGAAACGCCGCGCGGTTCCCTCGGCGATGGCATGGCTGCTGATTATCTATATTCTTCCGCTGGTAGGCATTATCGCCTATCTGTCGCTGGGCGAATTACATCTTGGCAAACGCCGGGCCGAGCGGGCGCAGGCCATGTGGCCTTCCACCGCCCGCTGGCTGAACGATCTGAAATCCTGTAAGCGCATTTTCGCTACCGAATGCAGCGACGTAGCCAGTTCGCTGTTTGAACTGTGCGAACGCCGCCAGGGCATTGGCGAGGTTAAAGGCAATCAGCTTCAGTTGCTAACCGACTCAAACGATGTAATGCAGGCGATGATTCGTGATATTCAGCTGGCGCGCCACAATATCGAGATGGTGTTCTATATCTGGCAACCCGGCGGTATGGCGGACAAAGTCGCCGAATCGCTGATGGCCGCGGCACGACGCGGCATTCATTGCCGTCTGATGCTGGATTCCGCCGGCAGCGTCGCCTTCTTTCGCAGCCCGTGGGCCGGGATGATGCGCAACGCCGGCATCGAAGTAGTGGAAGCGTTGAAAGTTAATCTGATGCGTGTTTTCCTGCGCCGCATGGATCTGCGCCAGCACCGGAAGATGGTGATGATCGATAACTATATCGCTTACACCGGCAGCATGAATCTGGTGGATCCGCGCTATTTTAAGCAGGATGCCGGCGTGGGCCAGTGGGTGGATCTGATGGCGCGCATGGAAGGCCCGGTGGCGACCTCAATGGGCGTAATCTACTCCTGCGACTGGGAGATTGAAACCGGCAAACGTATTCTGCCGCCGCCGCCGGATGCCAACGTAATGCCGTTCGAGCAGGCCAGCGGCCATATTATTCAGACTATCGCTTCCGGCCCTGGCTTCCCGGAGGATCTGATTCACCAGGCGTTGCTCACGTCGGTCTATGCGGCGAAAAAATATCTGGTCATGACCACCCCCTATTTCGTGCCAAGTGACGATCTGCTGCATGCCATCTGTACCGCGGCCCAGCGCGGCGTCGAGGTCAGTATCATTATTCCCCATAAAAACGACTCCCTGCTGGTCGGCTGGGCCAGCCGCGCCTTCTTTACCGAACTGCTGGCCGCCGGTGTTAAGATCTACCAGTTCGAAGGCGGCCTGCTGCACACTAAAAGCGTACTGGTGGACGGCCAGCTCAGTCTGGTAGGCACCGTCAATCTGGATATGCGCAGCCTGTGGCTGAATTTTGAGATAACCCTGGTTATCGATGATGACGGCTTCGGCAGCGATCTGGCCGCTGTCCAGGACGACTATATTTCCCGCTCGCGGCTGGTGGATGAACAGCTATGGCTGAAGCGTCCGCTGTGGCAGCGCATCTGCGAGCGACTGTTTTACTTCTTTAGTCCGTTGCTGTAAAACAGGGCGCAAATCAACAAGTGGTAATCATGATGGATATGGATCTTAACAACCGCCTGAGCGAAGACGAAACCCTGGAACAGGCCTACGATATCTTTCTGGAGCTGGCGCCGGACAACCTGGATCCAGCCGATATCATCCTGTTTAACCTGCAGTTTGAAGAACGCGGCGGCGCGGAATTGTTCGATCCGTCTGAAGACTGGGCCGAACACGTAGACTTCGATCTCAATCCCGACTTTTTCGCTGAGGTGGTGATCGGTCTTGCCGACGAAGACGGCGGTGAGATTAACGATATCTTCGCCCGGGTGCTGATGTGCCGCGAAAAGAGCCACAAGCTATGTCATATCCTGTGGCGCGAATAATGACCTGAAAAAAGCCGCCGTTTCCGGCGGCTTTTTTTATAGCGGATCCACCTTCAGGCAGGCCACTGCGTGCTGAAAACTCCCCTCCAGCGGCGGTTTAGTCGCAGCGCACTCCGGCCCGGCCATCGGGCAACGGGTACGAAACACGCAGCCCGAAGGTGGATTAACAGGCGACGGCAGATCGCCTTCCAGCAGCTGTAACGGCTTCGCCTTCTCCCGATCCGGATCCGGTAACGGCACCGCTGACATCAGCGCCCGGGTATAGGGATGGAGCGGATTACGATAAACCTCATCCCTGGCCCCCAGTTCCACCGCATGGCCCAGATACATCACCAGAACCCTGTCGGAAATGTGTTTTACCACCGCCAGATCGTGAGCGATGAAAATCAGCGATAGCCCCATTTCTCGCTGCAAATCCCGCAGCAGATTCACCACCTGAGCCTGAATAGAGACATCCAATGCCGATACCGGCTCGTCGCAGATAACCAGCTTCGGCTCCAGAATCAGCGCCCTGGCGATACCGATACGCTGACACTGCCCGCCGGAAAATTCATGGGGATAGCGGTTAATCAGGTTAGGCAATAGCCCCACCTTCGCCATCATCGCTTTAACCTTATCGGTCACCTGACGGCGCGGCAGTTGCGGATGATATGTGCGCAGCGGCTCGGCAATGATATCGCCGATAGTCATCCTCGGATTCAGCGACGCCAGCGGATCCTGAAAGATCATCTGGATATCGCTGCGTACTTCACGCCACGCCCGGGTATCCAGTTCCGTCAGTTCACGCCCAAGCCAGGTAACTCGACCGGCAGAAGCTTTTACCAGACCGATAAGGGCTCTGGCAAATGTCGACTTGCCGCAGCCCGACTCCCCAACCACACCCAGGGTTTCACCCGCGTACAGGCGCAGCGTCACACCATCCACCGCCTTCAGCTGCTGCGCCGGTTGCCAGAACCAGCGTTTGTCGTCGCGCACATCGAAATGAACTTTCAGGCTATCGACTTCGAGCAGAACCTCACGTTCTTCGATCTGGCTCATACCATCTCCTCCTGTGGCTTATAGCAGGCGCGCAGCCGCCCCTGTTCAAACGGCGTAAGCGGTGGCGCCTGGCGACACTCCTCCATAGCCCAGGGACAGCGCGGTCGAAACGGGCAACCTGTCGGCAGGTTCAACAAATTGGGCGGATTGCCCGGAATGGTCAATAGCACCTCTTCTTCACTGTCCAGCGCAGGCACCGCGCTCAACAGGCCTCGCGAATAGGGATGCGATGGCCGGTAGAAAATATCCCGGGCGCTGCCATACTCCATGGTACGTCCGGCATACATGACCAGCACCTGGTCGCACAGCCCGGCTACCACGCCCAGATCGTGGGTAATCATAATGATAGCGGTATTAAATTCGCGCTTCAGCTCGTTGAGCAGGCTCATAATCTGCGCCTGCACGGTAACATCCAGCGCCGTGGTTGGCTCGTCGGCAATCAGCAACTGCGGACGGCACAGCAGCGCCATGGCTATCATCACCCGCTGGCGCATACCGCCAGAAAACTCGTGCGGATACATGCGCATGCGCTTGCGGGCTTCCGGCATCCGTACCGCGTCCAGCATCTGTACTGAGGCACTGAACGCGTCGGCCTTGCTCATTTTTTTATGTAGCATCAGTACCTCCATCAACTGTTCCCCTACCCGCATATAGGGATTCAGAGAGGTCATGGGGTCCTGAAAAATCATCGCAATCTGCTCGGCGCGCAGTCGGTTCATCTGCGCTTCGGGCAGATTAAGGATCTCACGGTCATTAAAACGCGCCGAGCCGCCAGTATGGCCGTTGGACGCCAGTAGCCCCATAAGGGCAAACGCAGTCTGGGACTTACCGGAGCCGGACTCGCCGACAATGCCCAGCGTTTCGCCGGCTCGCAGGCTGAAATTCAGAGAATCAACCGCAGTAACATCGCCATCCGGCGTGGAGAAGGTCACCCGCAGGTCTTTAACCGCCAGCAGCGGCGCAGTCAGGTTTGGATTGTGACTCATCGGCTCACTCCTTAACGATCTTTCGGGTCGAGGGCATCGCGCAGGCCATCGCCGATAAAGTTAAAACAGAACAGAGTCACCACCAGAAACCCCGCCGGAAACAGCAGCAGCCAGGGGGAAACCTCCATCGAATTGGCACCATCGCTCAACAGCGCACCCCAGCTACTGAGCGGCTCCTGGGTACCCAGCCCCAGGAAGCTAAGAAAAGATTCAAACAGAATCATATTCGGCACCAGCAGCGAGGCATACACCACTACCACGCCCAGCACGTTAGGCACGATATGGCGCATCACAATCCCGGCGGTAGAGACGCCACCAACCTGAGCGGCTTCGATAAACTCTTTGCGCTTAAGACTCAGGGTCTGGCCGCGCACGATACGCGCCATATCAAGCCAGGAAACCATGCCGATTGCCACAAAGATCAGCAGAATGTTCTGGCCAAAAAAGGTCACCAGCAGGATAACGAAAAACATAAACGGAAATGAGTTAAGGATTTCCAGCAGGCGCATCATCACTGAATCCACCCGACCGCCAAGATATCCGGAAAGCGCGCCATACAGCGTGCCGACAACCACCGCCACCAGCGCCGCGCAAATACCCACCATCAGAGAAATACGCCCGCCAATAGCCACCCGCACCAGCAGGTCGCGCCCGGAAGAATCGGTGCCGAAGTAGTGCCCGCTGGCCCATTCCGGCGCCGCGGACATCATCGCCCAGTCGGTGTCGTCATAGGTAAAGGCGGAAAACATCGGCGCCAGTATCACAAAGATCGCAATCAGCGCCAGAACCAGCAGACTGGCGGTAGCGGCCCGGTTATGCAGAAAACGACGCCGCGCATCCTGCCACAGGCTGCGGCCTTTGACATCCAGCTGCTGGCTGAAATCCTCCAGCACGGCGCTGTTCTTATTACTCATCATCATCGGTCAGCTCCGCGTCAGTAACGAATTTTCGGATCGATCAGCGCATAAAGCACATCGACCACGGCGTTGAACAGAATGGTCAGCACCCCTACCAGAATCGTCAGGCTAAGCACCAGCGAATAGTCACGGTTCAGCGCACCGTTAACAAACAGCTGACCAATACCCGGCAGGCCAAAAATGGTTTCAATCACCATCGAGCCGGTAATGATGCCCACGAAAGCCGGCCCCATATAAGAGATCACCGGCAGCAGAGCGGGACGCAGCGCGTGACGCAGAATAATGCGCCGCATCGGCAGCCCCTTAGCCCGGGCGGTGCGAATAAAGTTCGAGTGCAGCACTTCTATCATTGAGCCGCGGGTAATACGGGCAATACTGGCGATGTAAGCCAGCGACAGCGCCACCATCGGCAGAATCACATAGTTTATCCGTCCGCCGTTCCAGCCGCCTCCCGGCAGCCATTTCAGCGTAATTGAGAAGATCAGCACCAGCAACGGCGCCACCACAAAGCCCGGAATCACCACCCCGGTCATGGCGAAGCCCATTACCGTATAGTCCCATTTGGTGTTCTGTTTCAGGGCGGCTACAGTACCGGCCCCCACTCCAAGAATGACCGCCAGTGCAAACGCGGCCAGCCCCAGTTTCGCTGAAACCGGAAAAGCACCGGCCACCAGATCGTTGACTGAATAATCTTTATATTTAAATGAAGGCCCGAAGTCCCCGTGAGCCAGCTGTTTCAGGTAACTCAGGTACTGGGTCATGATGGGATCGTTAAGATGGTATTTAGCCTCAATATTGGCCATCACTTCCGGTGGTAGATTACGCTCGCCGGTAAAAGGGCTACCTGGCGCCAGGCGCATCATAAAAAAGGAGATGGTAATTAAGATAAACAGCGTCGGTATCGCTTCCAGACAGCGACGCAGGATAAATTTCAGCATTGCCCTAACCCTCTGGCTCTGTCACTGGAGAGGTATCGAGCGGCGGGTCTTAACCCGCCGCAAACCATCAGTGCTTAATAATGTACATATCTTTGGTGTAGGTATTATCCAGCGGATCCTTGCCGGTATATCCCCCCACCCACGGTTTCACCAGTCGGGTATTCACATAGTAATAGACAGGCACGATGACGGAATCTTTGTCCAGCTGCTGCTCTGCCTTATCGTAAAGCGCTGCCCGGGCATCATTACCAGAAGCTTTCAGAGTCTCGGCGATAATTTTATCGAATGCCGGGCTCTTATAATGCGCGGTATTGTTGGAGCTGTCCGACAGCATGGTATTCAAAAACGAGCTCGGCTCGTTATAGTCAGCGCACCAACCGGCGCGAGCAACATCATAATTCCCCTGATGGCGGGTATCCAGGAAGGTTTTCCACTCCTGATTTTCCAGCCGTACGTTAACACCCAGATTTTTCTTCCAGATAGAAGCGGCAGCAATCGCCATCTTCTTATGCAGATCCGAGGTGTTATACAGCAGATCAAAACTCAGTGGTTTTCCTTTACCATAACCCGCAGCTTCCAGCAGTTTACGCGCTTCTTCATTGCGTTTTTCCTGGCTCCAGCCAACCCATTCTGGCTTCGTTAGTTTCATTCCATCGGCGTAAGGCGGGGTATAGCTGTACGCCGGAAGGTCGCCCTGATTTTTCACCTTATTGACGATAATATCGCGATCCAGACCCAGTTTGAGCGCCGTGCGCACTCGCGGATCGTTAAACGGCGGCTTGTTATTATTGATTTCGAAATAGTAGGTACACATATAAGGGGTGATGCTAAGCTCTTTCGGCAATTCCTGTTTCAGTTTGCGAAATAGCTCAATCGGCAGGTAATTATTAGTGATGTCGATTCCACCGCTGCGATAGCGGTTAACGTCGGTCACTTCAGAAGCAATCGGCAGCCAGGTAACCTGATTGATAACTGTTTTATCGTTATTCCAGTATTGTGGGTTACGGGTCAGTACCAGTCGTTCATTCACCACCCACTGCTTCACGGTATAGGCACCGTTATTCACCATCTTGCCAGGCTGGGTCCATTTATCTCCGTATTTTTCAATGACCGCCTTCGGTACCGGCGACATAGAAGGATGAATCAGCAGCTTATAAAAATAGGGTACCGGCTGGCTTAAGGTGACTTGCAGCGTATGGTCATCCAGCGCCTTAACGCCCAGGCTCTCCGGCTTTTTCTTACCGGCGATAATCTCATCAACGTTGACGATATGGCCATACTGAAGATAACTGGCATAAGGAGAAGCGGTATCCGGCGTCGCCAGTCGCTGCCAGCTATAGACAAAGTCCTGGGCGGTCACAGGTTCACCATTGGACCATTTAGCGTCTTTACGCAGATGAAAGGTCCAGACTTTAAAATCCTGATTTTCCCATCTCTCCGCCACGCCGGGAATCGGGTGGCCCTGGAGATCGGAAATCAGGAGCCCTTCAAACAGATCGTGACTGACATTGGATTCCGGAATTCCTTCAATTTTATGCGGATCCAGCGACTGTACTTCCGCGCCGTTATTGCGCACCAGGGTCTGTTTTTCCGCCAGAGTGACTCCGTGCGGAACCTCCGCCGCCCCTGCCCCATTCGCCGTGATTAATGCCCCCAGCATCGCCATCGCGATACGGGTTTTCTTTGTGATGATGGTCATTGTGTTATTGCTCCTGTACTTATAATTATTGGCCCTTTCAGGCCTGCGCCATGCCGGGTACAGCCCGGCGGCGGGCGTCGGCTGAACGAAAGACCGACAGCCCGTCATTCCTGTTACGCTCGCGCTAATCCAGCGCACCGTATTTATGAATCCTGTCGACAGAGGTAGACACAATCACCAGACAAAAGATAGAAAATGGGTTTTAACACTATAAATTATGCTTATTTCATTATAAATATTGGTATAGCTCGACTCTCCGCAAACTAGCAAAATGACGAAGGCTTCCGCCAGGAATATTTTGCAAAATTGTTAAGCAATGCACCCGACGAATAAAAATCACTCAACCCTCGATGCCAGTCGTGGAGTCAGGTACTAATAACACTGACCGATCGCGGCGGCAAGACGCGATCGACTGTCGGCTGGCCGGAACCGGCCCGGAGCCTAATTCAGCGATTTATATAGGATTTTGATATATCAGAACAGAGAATATGACCGCGGCCCCATCAGGCGCCGCGGTAAACAGAAGTGTTGAACCGTCGATTAACTCAACAGACCGGGAAATATCGATTTAATACCGGTGACGATAAACTCAATACCGAGCGCCATCAGCAATAATCCCATAATTCGGGTAATGACGTTAATTCCGGTCTGTCCCAGCAAACGCACCAGCCACGGTGCGGCACGAAACAGCAGCCAACAGCTCAGAGCAAACAGCGCGATTGCGACGCTAAAACCCGCCAGATGGAGCCAGTTGTCATAACGGGTACTCCAGACGATGGTGGAGCTGATAGCGCCGGGGCCAGCCATCAGCGGTAGCGCCAGCGGCACCACCCCCACGTTCTCGCGAATGGCCGTTTCCGATTTTTCCTGCTTATTCTGTTTATCCTCCCCCAGTTTGCCGCTGATCATCGACATGGCGATAGTGACCACCAGGATACCGCCAGCGATCCGGAAGGAGTCGATGGAGATCCCGAACATCTGCAGAATAGCATCCCCCAGGAACAGCGAGCACCAGAGAATAATCGCGACCGAAAGGCTGGCGGTCATATTGGTCTTATTACGCGCCGCCGCGGTCTGGTAGCTGGTCATGCTGATAAACACCGGCAGGATCCCTACCGGGTTCACCAGCGCGAACAAACCAATAAAGAATTTAAACCAGGTTGGAAAATCAAACAGTATCTGAGTCACCCGAGACTCCAAAAATAAACGGGGAAAAAAGGCCCGCGTAATGTAATGGAAAAGCGCTCGTGGCGCCACGTTAATTAGCCAACAGAGCGTTATCTCCTCACAGACAGCGTCGGTTTCGCTGATATTATAGCCACTCATCCCACGCCTACCCCTTTTGCACAGGTGGCGTGATTAATAAAGCGGCAAAACCGCCTGCTGAAAGGTGTCAGCTTGGCGTAAAATTGACATAGATCACAAAACAACTACTCAGAAGTGAGTAACCTTGGTGACGCCGCCAGGGATAACAGCGTCAGGTTGATGATGTTTCAGGCAAGGCTCTTTTAGTAAATCTGCGTCGCAGCAGTTTTCGCTCCCTGCGAACAAGCGACAGTAAATCGGCGAACTATACTGGTATCCTGGATGCTGATTTACTAAAAGAGTTTAACATTATCAGGAGAGCATTATGGCTGTTACTAACGTCGCTGAACTAAACGCACTCGTCGAGCGCGTAAAAAAAGCCCAGCGTGAATATGCCAATTTCACCCAAGAGCAGGTTGATAAAATCTTCCGTGCCGCCGCACTGGCCGCCGCCGATGCTCGTATTCCCCTCGCCAAAATGGCCGTTTCCGAATCCGGCATGGGTATCGTTGAAGATAAAGTCATCAAAAACCACTTTGCTTCCGAGTATATCTACAACGCCTATAAAGATGAAAAGACCTGCGGCATCCTGGAAGAAGACGAAACTTTCGGCACCATCACCATCGCTGAACCCACCGGAATCATCTGCGGTATCGTTCCGACCACCAACCCGACATCAACCGCTATCTTTAAGGCGCTGATCAGCCTGAAGACCCGTAACGCCATTATCTTCTCACCGCATCCACGTGCTAAAAACGCCACCAACAAGGCGGCGGATATCGTACTGCAGGCGGCTATCGCAGCCGGCGCGCCGAAAGACATCATCGGCTGGATCGACGAACCTTCCGTAGAGCTGTCCAACCAGCTGATGCACCACCCTGACATCAACCTGATTCTGGCCACTGGCGGCCCGGGCATGGTGAAAGCCGCCTACAGTTCCGGTAAACCGGCTATCGGCGTAGGCGCGGGCAACACGCCGGTGGTTATCGATGAAACTGCGGATATCAAACGCGCCGTGGCCTCTATCCTGATGTCCAAAACCTTCGACAACGGCGTTATCTGCGCCTCCGAGCAGTCAGTCGTGGTTGTGGATTCCGTCTATGACGCGGTACGCGAGCGTTTCGCCAGCCATGGCGGCTACCTGCTGCAGGGTAAAGAGCTGAAAGCCGTTCAGGAAATCATTCTGAAAAACGGCGCGCTGAATGCAGCTATCGTCGGTCAGCCGGCGGTGAAGATCGCAGAAATGGCAGGCATCGACGTTCCTGCCGGCACTAAAATCCTGATTGGTGAAGTGACTGAGGTGGATGAAAGCGAGCCGTTCGCTCACGAAAAACTCTCTCCGACTCTGGCGATGTATCGCGCTACCGATTTCGAAGATGCGGTTGTTAAAGCAGAAAAACTGGTCGCTATGGGCGGTATCGGTCACACCTCCTGCCTCTACACCGACCAGGATAACCAGCAGGCCCGCGTGAACTTCTTCGGCGATAAGATGAAAACCGCGCGTATCCTGATTAACACTCCGGCGTCTCAGGGCGGTATTGGCGATCTGTACAACTTTAAGCTCGCACCTTCTCTTACCCTGGGCTGCGGCTCATGGGGCGGTAACTCTATCTCCGAGAACGTTGGTCCGAAACACCTGATCAACAAGAAAACCGTTGCTAAGCGAGCTGAAAACATGTTGTGGCATAAACTTCCGAAATCTATCTACTTCCGTCGCGGCTCGCTGCCGGTGGCGCTGGATGAAGTGGTTACCGACGGCCACAAGCGTGCCTTCATCGTGACTGACCGCTTCCTGTTCAACAACGGTTACGCCGACCAGATCACTTCCGTGCTGAAGGCCGCCGGAGTGGAAACCGAAGTCTTCTTCGAAGTTGAGGCGGATCCGACGCTGAGCATCGTGCGTAAAGGCGCCGACCAGATGAACTCCTTCAAGCCTGACGTGATTATCGCGCTGGGTGGCGGCTCCCCAATGGATGCTGCGAAGATTATGTGGGTCATGTACGAACATCCGGAAACCCACTTCGAAGAACTGGCGCTGCGCTTTATGGATATCCGTAAACGTATCCACAAGTTCCCGAAAATGGGCGTCAAGGCGAAGATGATTGCCGTTACCACCACCTCCGGTACTGGTTCTGAAGTCACACCGTTCGCGGTAGTGACCGACGATGAAACCGGTCAGAAATATCCGCTGGCTGATTATGCCCTGACCCCGGATATGGCGATTGTCGATGCCAACCTGGTGATGGATATGCCGAAATCCCTGTGCGCCTTCGGCGGCCTGGATGCGGTAACCCACGCCCTGGAAGCCTATGTTTCAGTACTGGCATCTGAGTTCTCCGACGGCCAGGCGCTGCAGGCGCTGAAGCTGCTTAAAGAGTATCTGCCAGCCTCTTACAACGAAGGCGCCCACAACCCGGTAGCTCGCGAGCGCGTACACAGCGCGGCCACCATCGCCGGTATTGCGTTTGCCAACGCCTTCCTGGGCGTATGTCACTCCATGGCGCACAAGCTGGGTTCCCAGTTCCATATTCCGCACGGTCTGGCCAACGCCCTGCTGATTTGTAACGTCATCCGCTACAACGCCAACGACAACCCGACCAAGCAGACCGCCTTCAGCCAGTACGATCGCCCACAGGCGCGCCGTCGCTACGCTGAGGTTGCCGATCATCTCGGCCTGAGCGCGCCGGGCGACCGCACCGCGCAGAAGATTGAGAAACTGCTGGCATGGCTGGAAAGCCTGAAGGCTGAACTGGGGATTCCGAAATCAATCCGTGAAGCCGGGGTTCAGGAAGCCGACTTCCTGGCGAACCTGGATAAACTGTCTGAAGACGCATTCGACGACCAGTGTACCGGCGCTAACCCGCGCTATCCGCTGATCTCCGAGCTGAAACAGATTATGCTGGATACCTACTACGGCCGTGATTTCGTAGAAGGCGAAGCCGCAGAAGCACCGGCAGCAGCGGAAAAACCCAAAGCTGCACCGGCCGCAAAAGCGCGCAAAAGTAAAAAAAGCGCCTAATCGCTAAACCATAAAAAAACCCTCCATGTGGAGGGTTTTTTTTATTTGCGTTCAGGACACCGTCAGCAACCCTTTATCGCCTGCAGTGAGCCTTTTGCCAGCGCAGCCTTATAATGCTTACGACACACCGAAACATAGCGCTCATTGCCCCCTATCTCCACCTGGGCCCCTTCCTGATAGGGACGCCCGCTTTGATCCAGTCGCAGCACCATGCCGGCTTTACGGCCGCAGAAACAGACGGTTTTTAACTCCACCAGTTTATCCGCCCAGGCAAGCAGGTACTGGCTGCCGCTAAACAACTCGCCGCGAAAATCGGTACGCAGTCCATAGCAGAGCACTGGAATATCCAGGTCATCCACCACCGCAGCCAGCCCGGAAACCTGCTCTCGGGTCAGAAACTGACTTTCATCCACCAAAACGCAGTGAATGGCCTCACGCTGGTGCTCTTCGCGGATTTCCGCCAGCAGAGACGTCTGTGGGTTATATAACCTCGCGGGAGAAGAGAGTCCGATACGAGAACTTACTTTGCCGGAACCGAAGCGATTGTCGATTTCCGCGGTATAAACCATCGTCCTCATACCACGCTCCTGATAGTTCCAGGAGGATTGTAACAGCGCGGTAGACTTACCGGCATTCATTGCAGAATAGTAGAAATAGAGCTGCGCCATCGCAGTCAAAACCCCGGGTTGAATGTCAAAAACGAAAGAAGCCGGATTGTACCATATCCCTCATCCACCCGACGCCCATTCCCTGCCAACATCAGGGATGATTAACGAATTATATATACCCACAAACTATTATCATGTGTGATTGTCCGACCGGTCATTATGCGGTTATCCTTTGTTAACCCACGGACTATACAGCGTTTTTATCGCCACACTCTTCGCTTTCATTCATAAACGGAAACTGTGACTCGCCTCAGGTTATCGTCTGATATTGAGGAAGAAGCGACCAATAAAACGAAAAAAAAAATTATCGATTGATGCTTTTATCTAATCCTTTATGCTGCGGCACATTGCCGAATTTTTGACTGCCACTGCGCTTTTTGTGATACCGCAGAAGGTCAATTAAAGTAAATAGAATAATAAAAGATGTGTCGGCTAATGCGATATTTTGAGTTCGTTGCGTTTATCCTATTGCAGAACCAGAATGAAGGCTCTATTATTACCTCAACAAACCACCCCCTATATAAGTTTGAGATTACTAAAATGAGCGAAGCACTTAAAATTCTGAACAACATCCGTACTCTTCGTGCTCAGGCCAGAGAATGCACTCTGGAAACGCTCGAAGAAATGCTGGCGAAACTGGAAGTCGTGGTAAATGAGCGCCGCGAAGAAGAAAGCGCAGCAGCCGCTGAAATTGAAGAGCGTAACCGTAAGCTACAGCAATATCGCGAAATGCTGATTGCCGATGGCATTGATCCTAACGATCTGCTGAGTGCAATGAGCAGCAATAAGTCTGGCACCAAAGCCAAACGCGCTGCTCGTCCGGCTAAATATGAATACACCGACGAAAACGGCGAAGCCAAAACCTGGACTGGCCAGGGCCGTACTCCGGCTGTAATCAAAAAAGCTATTGATGAGCAGGGCAAGAGCCTGGAAGACTTCCTCATCAAAGAGTAACCCTGATTTATGTGAAAAATCCCGCTACGGCGGGATTTTTTATTGCCCTTTGCCACATAAATCTTCCCCTGATAGCATGAAAAATCTCATCTTCGTTACCACTCTGTTAATTACAGCTAAACGATAAGACCGCAATAGCACTGTGACAATAAATTCATCCATCTCTTAGCCACAGCGCTTCTCACACCCCGGCTGGATAGCTGATAGAGAATCACCTTAGGCGATAATGTCAGGTTTTTTCTGACATTCACCCTCTTCCCGGTGCGGCTTATAACTCCCCACTCATTAATTTACCCTTTAGGATAAAGCTTCGATTTATACCATTCAGGCCTCTTCCCCTGAACGAGCAGGACAAATAACCCGTATGCCGTTCCGGTTAATGAAAAGATCCATGAATGAAATGAGGCGTACATCAGACCAGACAAAAAAAAGCAGCCGCCGAAGCGACTGCCTGTTTCATAACACGAGTAAAGTATCAGGAGGCCTGCTTCAGAGACGCCCCGCGACCAATCGCATAATAGGTAAAACCACGACGACTCAGGCGATCCGGATCGAACAAATTACGTCCGTCAAAAATAACCGGTTGCTTCAGTGTTTGCTTAATAAACTCCAGATCCGGAGCGCGGAAGCTCTGCCATTCAGTGCAGATAATCAAAGCATCCGCTTTATGTAACGCTGCCTCTTTAGTGCCCATCAGGCGTAAATCATCGCGATGTCCATAAATACGCTGCGTTTCATCCATCGCTTCAGGATCGTATGCCTGAACCGTCGCTCCACGTTTCCAGAGTTCTTCCATCAAAACACGGCTGGAAGCCTCTCGCATATCATCAGTATTGGGCTTAAAGGAAAGCCCCCACAGCGCGAAAGTTTTACCTTTCAGATCGTCGCCAAAGTGGCGCGAGATATACTGCGGTAGCTTCTGCTTCTGATCGTCGTTAATATCTTCAACCGCGCGCAGCAGTCTTGGCTCATAGCCAATCTGCTGCGCCGTGCGGATTAATGCCTGCACATCTTTCGGGAAACAGGAACCACCGTAGCCACAGCCGGCATAGATAAAGTGGTAACCAATGCGAGAATCCGAACCGATTCCCTGACGCACCTTTTCGATATCCGCACCCAGATGCTCCGCCAGGTTGGCTATCTCATTCATAAAGCTGATTTTGGTCGCCAGCATGCAGTTGGCGGCGTATTTAGTCAGCTCGGCGCTGCGGATATCCATCAGGATCATCCGGTCATGGTTGCGGTTGAAAGGCTCGTACAGCTCACGCAGCAGATCGACAACCTCATCATTGTCGGTTCCCACTACAATGCGCTCAGGGCGCTTACAGTCCGCCACCGCAGCCCCTTCTTTCAGGAACTCAGGATTAGAGACAACGTCGAAAGGAATTTCTACGCCGCGACTCTTTAACGTCTCTTCCATCACAGCGCGCACTTTATCCGCTGTGCCGACCGGCACGGTGGACTTATCAAGCACCACCTTGTGAGAGGTCATATGCTCGGCAATAGTGCGGGCAACGGCGAGGACGTATTTCAGATCCGCAGAGCCGTCTTCGTCCGGCGGCGTTCCCACGGCAATAAACTGCATTGTGCCGTGTTCCACCCCTTTCCGGGCGTCAGTACTGAAATTCAGACGCCCCTCCTCATAATTTTTAGTGACCAGCGGCGTCAGGCCCGGTTCGTAAATGGGAATATTTCCCTTTTTCAGATTCTCAACTTTGGTTTCATCGACATCGATACACATGACGTCGTGGCCGACTTCAGCAAGCACTGCAGCCTGCACCAGCCCCACGTAGCCAATGCCAAATACCGTCACTTTCATTAGGTTGTCCCGGTTTCAGTGATTTATTTTTTCCCGCCAACGGCCTCTTTTAGCCAGGCCTTGAACCCTTCGCCCAGGCTGTCGTGGCGGATGCCGTACTCAACAAACGCCTGCATATAGCCGAGTTTGTTGCCGCAGTCGTGGCTCTTACCCTTCATGTGGTAAGCCTCAACGGTCTCTTTATCCATCAGCATGGCGATAGAGTCCGTCAGCTGAATTTCGTCACCGGCTCCAGGGGGGGTTCGGGCCAGCAGCGGCCAGATATCAGCGCTGAGCACATAACGGCCCACAACAGAAAGATTAGAGGGGGCTTCGCTGGCCTTCGGTTTTTCCACAATGCCGACCATCGGTACGCTGTCGCCCGGATTCAGTTCAGCGCCTTTGCAGTCCACCACACCATACGCCGTAACGTCTTCAACCGGTTCAACCATAATCTGGCTGTGGCCGGTCTGTTCGAAACGTTTGATCATTTCGGCAAGGTTATCGCGGCTCAGATCGGACTCATATTCGTCCAGAATCACGTCCGGAAGAATCACGGCTACCGGCTCATCACCCACAACCGGGTGCGCGCACAGCACCGCATGACCCAGCCCTTTCGCCAGCCCCTGACGCACCTGCATGATGGTAACGTGCGGCGGACAGATGGACTGCACTTCTGCCAGCAGCTGGCGCTTAACGCGTTTTTCCAGCATAGCTTCCAGTTCGAAACTGGTGTCAAAGTGGTTTTCAATGGAGTTCTTGGAAGAGTGGGTAACCAGAACAATCTCGGTGATTCCCGCAGCAATACATTCATTGACCACATACTGAATCAGCGGTTTATCCACCAGCGGCAGCATCTCTTTAGGGATGGCCTTAGTGGCCGGCAGCATACGCGTCCCCAGACCCGCAACCGGGATTACCGCTTTCCTTACTTTTGTATTATTAGCAGCCATTAAAAATCTCCTGGACTGTTCAAGTATTACACTTGTACGTCAATTAAAACGAGGTCGAGTATATCAGCTTGAAAAAAATTTCCGCCCCGAAATACCTGCCCCACCAGTAAATTAAGACTAATACGAAACAACCTGCGGTGATATTAGCACCACAAGGACACAACAGGAGATACCATTTTTAGGGAAAGGATTTAAGCGCTTACTCCGTGCTCAGCATCAGGCGTAAACGTCCCCCCGCACCCCAGACCTGGCACTGCCAGGCGTCGCAACGCTGGCTAATTTGATTAAGGTAGGTATTGCCCAGGGTGCCCAGCGGAACGCCATTGCTGACCTGGATTTGATGGCCGCCGGTATTTAAAGAAGCGTTCAACCCAGCGGAAACTAAAATAAGATTTTTTAACGTACTGTGATAATAACCAACCAGTAGCGGAAACTGCCCGACTAAATTAGCCTGGCGAAGTAACTGATTAACCTGTTTAAGTAAAGTACCTAATTCCGGCAGTCGCTGACGCTGGCGCGCCAGCTGCTCCTGAAGTAGTCCGTTAAACAGCGCGCGCAGCAGCAACGCCGCCAGCACGCCGTTGTCTCCGGCACGGGTAACATCCAGACAGTAAAACGCCAGATCGTTATCCGATAACGGCGCGATATCCAGCACCAGGCCAGGTTTATCGGCCGAAACCAGTTGCCGGTAATTCACCCGACAGTGAGCCATATCCTGCTGCACCGGCGGCTGCAGCTGCTGCAACAGACTCGCGGCCGCCTGCGGGTTGCTGACCAGCGCATCCCAGTCCTGGAACAGGCGCTCCTCCTCTTCTACCCGGGAATTAAAGGCAGAGGGATAGAGACAGGCAAACACCGTTTCGCGCAGGCGATTAAGGTCTTTTATAGGCTTCAGCAGAACGTCCTGCACTCCCAGCCGTAAAGCCCGGGCGATATCCGACATATTCTCGGTGGCGGAGATCACCAGAATGGGCATTTGATTGCCGCTATTACGAATGCGTTCCACCAGAGTAAGGCCGTTCATCCGCGGCATTGCCAGATCGCAGATCAGCAGATCCGGCGCGGCGCAGGCGATCTGCTCCAGCGCCTCAATGCCGTCCCCTGCCAGGCGCGTCACCGCACCAAGAGAAACCAGATAAGAGTCCAGCAGCGACCGGAAAACGGGTTCGTCTTCGACAATTAAGATCTGTTTTCCGACCAGCGGCTGCGTCATGTGCGTTCCCCAGACTGACAATAGTTAAATAGTGGCAGTTGCCTTGGGTTTTCGCCTGCCAGATTTAGCCGAAGAAGCGTAAAACGCACAGAACTACTCATGAGTACGCACCAGAGGTAATAGTTCATCCAGCTTTTTCTCAACCGAGAGAGTTCCCGCTGCAATAGCCTCTTCGGCCCGATGAAAATCCAGCGTGGATATTTGCGGGCAGTAGGGTTGCAGTACGATATCTGGCGGATCCCCCGCCATGCGGTTGCGCTTCAGACGATTTTCCAGCACCTGGATTGAGGTGCTCATAATTTCCATCGCGCCCGGAGGCGCGCTGGTGCGCCGGGTCAGCAGTTGACCAAGGCGCTTACGCCAGCCGGACGGCTGGCGCCCGGCTTCATTACGGGGCTCATCAGACAGCAGCTCCTGTTGCATCAGGTGGGCGTCGTGCTGAAGATCGACCGCAATAACGATATCTGCGCCCAGCGCCCGGGTTAGTGAAACTGGCACGGGATTAACCACCGCGCCGTCCACCAGCCAGTAGCCGTTATGGCGTACCGGCGCCAGCAGGCCCGGCATGCTGCACGATGCACGCACGGCGGTATGCAAATCGCCTTCGGTAAACCACAGCTCGCGGCCGGTGCTCAGATTAGTAGCTACAGTAGCAAAACGCAGCGGCGTCTGCTCGATCCGATCGTGAGGAATAAGGCGACGAACATGGTTAAAAACCCGTTCACCACGCAGCAGACCGCCGCGACGCCAGGAAAGATCCATCAGGCGCAGTACGTCCCAGTAGCTAAACGAACGCACCCAGCGTTCAAACATCGTCAGACGGTCACAGGCATAGGCTGCGCCCACCAGGGAGCCTACTGAACAGCCCGTTACGATATCTGGCCGGATCCCCGTCCGCGCCAGAGCATTAATCACGCCAATATGGGCCCATCCCTTGGCAGCGCCCGAACCCAGCGCCAGTCCAATTTTCACCTGTCTCATTACGCCTCGGTCAGCTTCCCCGGAAAAACACCTCGTGGCATCAACGCCACCGCTCAGTTAATATAAGCCGCCTGGCCGTACCTGTTCGTTTTTATACCCAAGGAGATACTTTGTCGCAGCTTTGTCCTTGTGGCAGCGGTTTGGATTATAGCCTATGTTGCCAGCCTTACCTACGCGGAGACCTGTTACCCAAAGATCCGTCACAACTTATGCGCAGCCGTTACAGCGCTTTTGTCATGCACGATGCCGAATGGCTGATCGCCAGCTGGCACCCAGGCGTGGGCGCTGAACGTCTGCGCGCCGATCTTGAAGCCGGTTTCGGCCGTACGCAATGGTTAGGTCTGACGCTATTTGAAGAGAGTCCGGGCAGAAATGCGAACGAGGGCTACGTTAGCTTTGTCGCGCGTTATCAGGAACAGGGGGCGCCCGGCGCAATTATCGAACGTTCCCGATTCTTAAAAGAACGGGGACGGTGGTATTATATCGACGGCCAGCGACCGGATATCGGACGTAACGATCCCTGCCCCTGCGGCTCCGGGAAAAAATTTAAAAAATGCTGCGGTAGCTAGCGGCATATATAACA
The DNA here is from genome assembly GCF_036620675.1 of Rosenbergiella sp. YN46. Taxonomy (NCBI): domain Bacteria; kingdom Pseudomonadati; phylum Pseudomonadota; class Gammaproteobacteria; order Enterobacterales; family Erwiniaceae; genus Rosenbergiella; species Rosenbergiella sp. YN46. The sequence goes on along the minus strand of NZ_JAZHEE010000024.1, from coordinate 1,598 downwards.
ACTCACTTTCCTTCAACAGGATCTTCCCCGCAATGCAAGCTTTACAACGAAAAGTTCTGCGCACCATCTGCCCCGACCAGAAAGGGCTAATCGCGCGCATCACCAATATCTGTTACAAGCACGAGTTAAACATCGTACAAAACAATGAGTTCGTCGATCACCGCACCGGTCGCTTCTTTATGCGTACCGAGCTGGAAGGCATCTTTAACGATACCACCCTGCTGGCGGATCTTGACGGCGCACTGCCGGAAGGCTCCCGGCGCGAACTGCATCCCGCCGGTTCGCGCCGGGTGGTGATCCTGGTGACCAAAGAGGCCCACTGCCTGGGCGATCTGCTGATGAAGTCCCGCTACGGCGGCCTGGACGTGGAAATCGCTGCGGTTATCGGCAACCATGATACCCTGCGCGGGCTGGTGGAAAGTTTCGACATCCCGTTCCAGTTGGTGAGTCATGAAGGTCTGACCCGCGAGCAGCACGATAATCAGATGGCTGAAGCCATTGAAGCCTGGTCGCCCGACTACGTAGTACTGGCGAAATATATGCGAGTGCTGACCCCTGAGTTCGTGGCCCGCTTCCCGAATCAGATCATCAACATTCATCACTCGTTCCTGCCAGCTTTTATCGGGGCTCGTCCCTATCACCAGGCCTATGAACGCGGCGTGAAGATCATCGGCGCCACAGCGCACTACGTCAACGATAATCTGGATGAAGGCCCGATCATCATGCAGGACGTGATTCATGTCGATCACACCTATACCGCCGAGGATATGATGCGCGCCGGGCGCGATGTAGAGAAAAACGTACTGAGCCGCGCGCTGTATCAGGTGCTGGCTCAGCGGGTCTTCGTCTACGGTAACCGAACGATTATTCTGTAAGCACCCGGGGAAAAGGTTGTTTAACTTTAGGGCGTTACGCGCAAAAAGTACGCAAACAATTTATTTTCCCGAATTCATCTCTTTACAGGGGCGCTTCATTTGATATGATGCGCCCCGCTTCCCGAGACGGAAGCAGGCCAGTGGTGGGGTTCCCGAGTGGCCAAAGGGAGCAGACTGTAAATCTGCCGTCATCGACTTCGAAGGTTCGAATCCTTCCCCCACCACCATTATTTGCCGTCACCATACGGTAAGCCGCCAGGTAAAGCTACTGCGCAACACCTGACGGGAAGGGTGAGAACCTTCGATAAAGGTTCGACTCGAGCGCAAGCGAGAGAACGTTGCTGAAGGCAACAGCCCGCAGGGTGAGGAGCGAAGCGACGAATAATCCTTCCCCCACCACCATCTTTCCTCACTGTTTACAGTGAAGCGGCGTAAAGCCACAACAATTTGATTTCCCCCGGTGGGGTTCCCGAGCGGCCAAAGGGAGCAGACTGTAAATCTGCCGTCATCGACTTCGAAGGTTCGAATCCTTCCCCCACCACCATCACTTTATGTTTCTCCGTATTTAATCCCAGAGTCAGTTTTCCCATAGTGTACAAACACAGGGAAGGACGAGAACCTTCGATAAAGGTTCGACTCGAGCGCAAGCGAGAGAACGTTGCCGCAGGCAACGGCCCGCAGGGTGAGGAGCGCAGCGACGAATTATCCTTCCCCCACCACCAT
>NZ_JAZHEE010000023.1:0-65287 GCF_036620675.1 Rosenbergiella sp. YN46 | reverse complement strand
ATTTTTTCCTGCGGTGTACGACGCCGACGCCGCTCAGGCCCTGATAACACTTCAACCATCTTATTATTCTGACTGGTGTTAAACATAGTTCCAAGACTACCTCTTATTTTAAGAGAGGCGAAGCGTCTGGTGATCTATGGGGCTAATCTACGTTGCCCTTCTGGTAATAGCAATTCGATATGACTGACTCATTTGTGCAGCAACACTATGTTGATAACGAATACAGTTCTCCTGCCAGATTCCAAAACCTGTTTCCAGATATCTAATTAAGTTAAAAAAATAATTTATCCTCTCTCGTTTTTCCGGCGCAAGGGATTTTAAAAGCTTTGCAACCAGTTTATCGTAATTTCTGCTGATTATTCTTTCCAGTGCTCGCAGATAATCCACTCTATTCAGGGCGAGCTCCAGATATTCCGAAATTTCCGGGCAGAGCACAATTCCATAAGTCTTGCCCACTGCAACGTATGTGCCATAAAGATATCGACCAGGGTAAAGGTCGGAATGAGCACTGCACGGACATCCCGCGCGTCATATCAGCGCCCGCGCAGCTCAACCCGGAACAGGCGCCGCAGAGCCGATGCGCCCTCCCTGGTGATAGTCACTTCGCGATTGCCGTGAGTGCGGGTTATCCAGCCCTTCTGTTGCAGCATCAACAGCAGCGCGGCGGCCCAGATGAAAACGGCGTTCGCTCCAGTCCAGACAGGCAGCGCAGGGTTTTCGCCGGGTCTGAGGATCGAGCATCACGCCCAGCCGTTGAAACTGGCGCTCGCCCTCTTCCGTTAGCGCGCTGCCCTGGGCGTCGATCCATGCCTGCTGTTCCATATAGCGGTAAATAGCCACCGCCGCTTCTCCCGCCAGGTGATCATAGCAGGTGCGGGCCTGGCGCAGTCGGGATGGGGTACGAGTTTCCGGCATCTGAAAGCGCTGCCTACTCTCCCCCTTATGCTGGGTACAGACTGACATCGGATAACGGCCGAATTCAATCAGGCACACCGATGATACCGGGGGTGAAATGGAGCAGGATCGGGAAGCCATACTGCAACTATCAAAAGTATTATGTGAACAGTTAAGCGACGATGATGGCGGCCTGAAGCGGGAAATTCTGACTCATGCGGGAAACCGATGGTCGCTGGGTATCGTGCATCTGCTGGGCACCGGGGGCCCTATGCGCCATGCTGAAATACGCCGCAATCTTAACGGCGTGACCCAAAGAATGCTGACGCGCACGTTACGCCAACTGGAGCGCGACGGGCTTATCTCGCGCCACGACTATCAGGAGAAAAGCCCCCGCGTGATCTACACGGTGACCGAACAGGGAAAAGAGATGCTTATTCGCATGATGCCGCTATGGCAGTGAATTATCGCCTCTGTCGACGATTTTCGGGCGGCCAGAGCGCGTTACGATAGTGTGGAACGCGTCTCTCCCTACCTGCCAGACTAAACTGTGCCCAGCGCCGATGTCCTGTGAAGGCTAAGAACAAAATCAAAAGTATGTTGTAACTAATGTACATTCCAGACTAAAAAGGCCAGGGCAAATAACCACGGCCTTTAATGTTGTTCTCGATCAGTCAGTTCAGCACAGCGGCGCTACTGCGTCGCGCATCCCTTTGTCGAGAATTGATTCCAGATCGGTGGCGACCTGCTCCACCAGCCCCGGCACCGCCAGCAGATCGCATTGCCAGTGCTCTTTGTCACTCAGTACCTGCTCCACCAGCGCCCGGGCGCTCAGCTGACCATCGCGATAAGCGGGCCACCACTGTCCGTAGCGTTCCAGCCAGTGGGCGTCATCCTGTAGCGGATAGCTTTCGCCGCCCCGCTCGCCCCGATAGAAGGCAATCAGCGCCGCCAGGGCGAAGGTCAACCGCGCTGGCAGTTTACCGTTAACCTGCCGGGCCGCCAGCAGCTGCGGCAGAATGCGGGTGCGGAACTTGGTCATACCGTTCAGGGCAATGGACAGCAGCTGATGGCGAATATAGGGGTTACGAAAACGCCCTGTCACCGCCTGGGCGAACGACAGCAGCTCCTCTTTGGGGAGATCCAGCACCGGAATAATTTCATCGCGAATCGCCTTTTCCACAAAGGCGCAGATCTGCACATCGCTCATCGCTTCACCCACGGTATCCAGACCGGCCATAAAGGCCACCGGCACCAGCGCGGTATGGGCGCCGTTGAGAATCGCCACCTTACGGGCCTTATACGGCTTGATGTCATCGACGATCAGGACGTTAAGCGCCAGTTTATCAAGCCGTAGCTCCTGTGCCAGCGACTTCGGCCCCTGAATCACAAACAGGTAGAAATGCTCGGCGGTATCCAGGAAGGTATCGTGATAGCCGAGCTGCTGCTCTATCTGTTCGGCTTCATCGCGCGGATAGCCGGTGACAATCCGGTCCACAAGTGTGGAACAGAAGGTGTTGGCGTCATTCAGCCACTGGATAAAACCTTCCGCCAGATTCCACTCCCGGGCGTAGCGCAATACCAGGTCGCGCAGCGCATCGCCGTTATAGTCAATCAGCTCACAGGGAATCATGATCCACCCTTTGTCCTGAGCGCCGTCGAAGTGGCTATAGCGTTCAAACAGCAGACGGGTCAGTTTGGCCGGGAAGCTTACCGCCGGAGCATCTTCAAAGCGATCGCCCGCGTGGTAGCTGATACCGGCTTCCGTGGTGTTAGAAAACACAAAGCGAATATCGGGATTGTGGGCCAGTTTCAGGTACTCGTCATACTGGCGATATACGTTGATTTCACGATTCACCGAACGAATCAGCCGCGCGTCGCTTACCGCTTCGCCCTGTTCGTTCAGACCGCGAATCAGCGTGGTATACAGGCCATCCTGCTCATTCAGGGACGGCGGAAAATCGCTATCGATGGGGCGGACAATGGTCACGCCGGCGTTAAGATCGGTGTGTTCGTTCAGCAGATCCAACTGCCAGTCAACGAAGGCGCGCAGGAAGTTGCCTTCGCCGAACTGAATAACGCGCTCAGGATAGCTGGCGCCGGGAAAATCACGACGATTCAGAGACTTCACAATCTAGTTCCTTACCTGATAAAGCGGCCTGAAAAGGCGCTGTCAATAACCTGACCTCAAAATAGCAAACAAGGATAATCTGAAACCCCGTTTCGATCAAAGTGAGTTTATATTTTCAATTTTATTTAAAAAACTGTGACCGGGCCTGAACTAACGGGCCAAATGGCGTGATTTCTTCATCTGATACATACGCCGATCCGCCACCTGTAGCAGCGAGCGCAGCGAAGAATGGCGCAGAGGATCGTACTGAGACATTCCCCACGAAAAGCGTAACTGCCAGGGCTGACCGCTGGTTTGATTAAACTGGTTCACTTTATGCTCTAATGCCTCAATCGCCTTACGGGCGCCGGTCAGAGAGCTGTCGGTAAACAGGATACTGAATTCATCCCCGCCGCGACGCCCGATGACATCATCTTCACGAAAGCTCTGCTTCATTAGCACGGACATGACGCTCAGCGCTTTATCCCCCGCATCATGTCCCCAGGCATCGTTAATCAGTTTAAAGTCGTCGAGATCGATAAAGCACAGGCAGGCAGGTTTCGCACGCCGTCTGGCTCCCGCCAGCGCATAAGCGGCCAGCTCGTCAAAGCCGCGGCGATTGGCAAGACCGGTCAGTTCATCCAGTCGCACCTCAGTCAGTACTGCGAAGCTGTCTTCTACGATAGCAGCCAGATCCTGCAGTAGCACCGGGAAAGCTCGCGCGGACGGGTATCGCTGATACACAACGCCCCTATGGCAAAACCATCCGGCATATGCACCGGACAACCGGCGTAAAAACGCAGCCCCTGCTGAGTTACCGCTGGTGCATCATGAAAACGCAAATCTTCCAGCAGATCGCTGATAATCATCGGCGTGCTCTGCAAGATTACGTGGGAACACAGCGAGGTGCCGCGATCCCACTTATCTGGCGTAATGCCAATGCAGGAGTGCGGCAAGAGCCTGTCGGCATCCACCAGATTCAGCATGGCAACGGGAACGTCAAAGATACGTTGCGCCATACGTGTCAGGCGATCGAATCGTTCGGAAGGCCCTGACTCCGGCAGGCCGGAAGCATGGAGCGCCTGAAGGCGGTCTTCTTCGTTATCTGGCTTATCGGCAATTTTCATGGCGTTCTTTGTCCTGGAAATCTGAAGGCCAGCATAACCTATTCTGTACCCGCGTGGGCGCTTAACGCCCCGGAGTATCGTTCATTTGCGTCACCAGCCAGCGCCAGATAATGGCCAGTACGTAGCGCTGCTGCTCTTCGTTTAGCGCTTGTCCGGCGGCGATACCGTGCCATTTGGCCAGGCAACCGCGACAGCAGGTGGCTGTGGCGTGTTGGGCGATAAAAACCGGATGCCCACGCATGGGCGTCTGTTTACCGTCATTGGGCGGCCAGGCGCACGCCAGGCGGGTAGTGATAAAATCGATAGCGTGGCGCTCGATAACCGATGCCCCTTTATCAAGACAGTACTGACGCTCTTTAGGCCCCAGCCGGAAACGGCTGCGGAAACGGGAACGAGCCAGCCGTTCGAACAGTGCGTCGGTGTTATTCATGATACTTCCTCCTCTCGCGTATTCCCCGGTGCGGAATTTAGCTTCCGTTTAACCTTTTTCCCCTAAAGTTAATCGGGTAACCGCTGGAGAATGGCATGCGCAAACGGGGTATCAGAGAGTTCATTATCATCGGTGCAATTATGAGTTTTATTAGCGTGACGATAAGCAGCGTAGCGATGCTGCTGTTCGCCGCGTTCAGCGCCAGGTTCCTGCTTTAGCTGCCGCTGGCGAAACGCGGAGCGCAGTATACGCTCCACGTTAAGCGTGCGCCATGCGCAGAAAGGCTAGCGACGATCTTTCCACACGGTCTGTACATTACAGAACTCATACAGGCCAAAATGGGACAGTTCGCGACCAAATCCGCTCTTTTTCACCCCGCCAAAAGGCACCCTGGCATCACTGGCGCAGTAACCGTTGATAAACACGCCACCGCACTCCAGGCGCGCGGCCATATCGCTGGCCAGCGCTTCGTCGGCGGTGTACAGCGTGGCCGAAAGCCCGAATTCGCTGGCGTTAGCAAGTTCAAGAGCATGCTCAGTGTCCCGGGCCACGGTAATGGCCGCCACCGGGCCAAACAGCTCCTGGCGGAATGCGGTCATTTCCGGCGTGACGTTACCCAGCACCGTCGGCGCATAGTAGTTGCCAGCCCCTTCCACCTTGTGGCCGCCCAGCAGTAGTTCAGCCCCCTGGGTTATGGAGTCCTCAACCTGCTGATGCAGTTCGTCGCGCAGATCGTAGCGCGCCATCGGCCCCAGCACGTTCTCTTCATCACTCGGGGAGCCCATACGCAGCCGGGCCACCTCGGCCACGAATTTACGGGTAAAGGCTTCAGCAACGCCCTGCTCGACAATGAAACGCTTGGCGGCGGCGCAAACCTGCCCGGTATTCTGATAACGTCCCGCCACGGCGGCTTTTACTGCCTCATCAATATCCGCATCGTTCAGAACGATAAAGGGATCGCTGCCGCCCAGCTCCAGAACGCACTTCTTCAGCGCAGCGCCGGCCTGAGCCCCGATAGCCGCTCCGGCGCGTACGCTGCCGGTCACCGCTACGGCAGCGATACGATCGTCGGCGATCGCCTGGCTTACCCCTTCAGGAGTGGCGTTAACCACCGCAAAAGCGCCGGCCGGGATCCGGGCATCGCGAAACAGTTCTTCAATCAGCCAGGCGCAACCCATTACCGAAGGCGCATGCTTCAGCAGATAGCTGTTGCCCGCCAGCAGAATCGGCACCGCGCCGCGCAGCACCTGCCACAGCGGAAAGTTCCAGGGCATCACCGCCAGCACCGGCCCCAGCGGGCGAAACTCCACTACGGCTTTATTCTGTTCCACCTGGGTCGGCTGCTGACTCAGCATCGCCGGCCCGTGTTCAGCATACCAGTCGCACAGGGCCGCAGACTTATTTACCTCTCCCCGGGCCTGAGTAATGGGTTTACCCATTTCGGCGCTAATCAGCTGCGCCATCTCTTCGCCGCGATGACGTAACGCGGCCCCCAGACGACGCAGAGCGTCCGCCCGCTCGGCAAGCGATACGTCGCGCCACTGGCGATAGCCCTGATAGACCCGTTCGATGGCTTTATCAACGGCCACGCTATCGGCCCAGGGCCAGGCGCCAATCTGCTCACCGGTAGCCGGATTAATGGAAATCGCATGGGTTGCAGGTGAAAACGTATGCGTCATTTCTGTTCTCCACGATTTTTATCGAATGTGGGTTAAGCATGCCATTGTACAATGGTCGATAAAACTGAATAATATTAACTCGAACTTTCACAATATGAGAAAGCTATGGATCTGACCCAGCTTGAGATGTTTAACGCCGTGGCAGAAGAAGGCAGCATCAGCGCCGCCGCCCGGCGGGTACACCGCGTGCCCTCTAACCTGACCACCCGTATTCGCCAGCTGGAAGCGGATCTCGGCACTGAGCTGTTTATCCGCGAAAATCAGCGTCTGCGGCTTTCCCCCGCCGGGCATAGTTTTCTTACCTACAGCCGGCAGATTCTGGGTCTGGTGGCCGAAGCCCGCACGGTGGTTTCCGGAGATGAGCCACAGGGAAGGCTGGCGCTGGGGGCACTGGAAAGTACCGCGGCGGTGCGCATTCCGGGTATTCTGGCGGAATTTAACCAGCGCTATCCGCGCATTCAGTTAGATCTCAGCACCGGCCCGTCGGGCGGAATGATCGACAGCGTGCTGGACGGCAGTCTGGCCGCCGCTTTTGTCGACGGCCCCCTGCTGCACCCGGCGCTGGAAGGGGTTCCGGTATTCGATGAAGAGATGGTGGTGATCGCCCCTGCCGGTCATCCCCCTATTTCCCGGGCCCGGGACGTTAACGGCGCCAGTATTTACGCCTTTCGCGCCAACTGCTCCTACCGGCGCCATTTTGAAAGCTGGTTTCATGAGGATGGCGCCATGCCTGGAAAAATCCATGAGATGGAATCCTATCACGGTATGCTGGCCTGCGTGATTGCCGGCGCCGGGCTGGCGCTGATGCCGCTCAGCATGCTGGAAAGCATGCCTGGCAGCCATCAGGTATCGCGCTGGGCACTCACCACGCCGTGGCGCACGCTAACCACCTGGCTTATCTGGCGTCGCGGCGCCAGAACGCCGCAGCTTGACGCCTTTAGCAGCCTGTTGCCGAAGCGCGAAGCCTCTCATCCGCTCGATCCTGAATCCTAAGCGCCTTTTCCATGAGCGCTTCCGGGCCATCGTTGATAAAACGGTAACCGTTACGCAAATAAAGCGTGACGGCACCGTGCTGACGACTCACCGCCGTTAGCCTGAGCCGACAGCATCCCTCACTCAATGCCTGCTGTTCCAGCGCCTCCAGCAGGCGCTCCCCCAGGCGGTGTCCGCGATGCTCGGGGTCAATCCAGATACTTTTCAGCTCACCGCCGCCCCGCGGCTTCAGTTCAACGGCGCCGCAGCCCACCGCCGCGCCGCCAGCCGTGCGAATCATCATAAAAATCAGCTCTGATTCGGGAATGGCGTCCAGCTTCAGGGGGGTGAAGCGCGCCATTTCGTTGGGATACAGACGTCGGTGCCAGTTATCCAGCGCTTCAGTCAGGCTGCGGGCGATGCGCTGGCGCGCGCTCTCTCGCGTTATCTTATACAACGATTGCCTCCACGTTATCATGTTATTTTGTGAGCAGGTGAAGCAATAAAAAAGCCGGGTAAGGCAGCGCCCTTCCCGGCCGGTGAAAAAAGTGACAATGTCACCCTTTCTTTACGGTGATGGTCCAGCTGGCATCGCCTACCTGCTGATAGTCAGAGATGGTGTGGCCGTCCTCGGCCGCCCACTGCGGTATGCTTTCCGTCGCCTGGGTACAGTCGAAATCAATCACCAGTTCGTCGCCGCTTTGCAGCTCCGCCATGGCGGCTTTGGCTTCAATCAGCGGAAACGGACATACCAGGCTGACTACATCGAGTTTTTTAACCGTCATCGTAACTCCTTACTTAAAAATAGATCAGGCAGAAGCGGTCTGCAGACGCGCTTTGCGTTGCGGGCGTACGAACAGGAACCAGGAGGCGGTCCAGACGCCCAGAATCATAAAGACCAGTCCCACCCAGCCCTGCCAGGTCATCATAGCGGTCATGACCAGACCGTTGCCAATGGAGCAGCCGCCGGCAATACTGGCGCCAAAACCCATCAGTATGCCGCCACCGAAGCTGCGCACCGAGGTACGGGCATCGGCTGCGCGCAGGCGAAATTCGCGGCTGGCCTTCGCGGCAATAAACGAGCCCAGAAAGATCCCCAGCACCAGGAAAACGCCCCAGTTCAGGAATTTACTGTCACCCATCACCAGGTACTGGATGATATTGGCGCTTGGTGAGGTGATCCCCAGACCAAAATGGCGGCCGGTGGCTTCGCTCAGGGGCCAGGCCAGGGTGGCGATCAGACCGATCAGAATCGCTGTAACAAACGGATGCCAGCGTTTTTCAAACAGCAGGTGCGCCAGACCGCTACGCTTAGGCGGCAGCATCGCCATTTTCAGCTTCGGCTTGCGCAACTCTTTCACTACCAGCGCCAGAGTGACGAGCGCCAGCAGCGCGATCAGCAGCCATACCGAAATACCAAAGGTTTCAGCGATGGAATTGTGGGCGGTATTCAGCCCCCTGACCTGATGGTTAAAGTCCGTCAGGTGCGCCGAGCGCATCACCGCGCTGGTAAGCATATAGGCGAACAGCGCTATCCAGCTACCCAGCAGCCCTTCCCCGGCGCGATACCAGGTGCCGGTAGCGCAGCCGCCCGCCATAACGATGCCGATACCAAAAACGTATCCGCCGAAGATGGTGCCAAACCAGGGAAAAGCGCCTGCGTCATAGCTCAGCAAGCCGCCGGAAATCAGGGTAAACACTCCGATACTCTGCACGGCTATCGCTATCAGAAGCGCGTAGAAGATGCGGTTGTTCTTCGCAATGTACATGTCGCGAAAACCGCCGGTCAGACAGAAACGACCGCGCTGCATCACAACACCCAGCAGCGCGCCGCAGATCAGCCCGGAAAAGATCGTATACCACATAAAAAATCGCCATTTGCTGTTATTCCGCTAGTCGTGAAATTATTTCGCGTGTCACCATTACGGGGCCAATAACCAAAGGCGATAACATATGTTTTTTGAGAATTAGCTAGATATTCATAGAATTAGGTTACAGAAAAACCTTACCCATAATATAGGTACGCGCCTGTCCACCGATTTTTACCCGCTCTCCCTGCCATTCACAGCGCAGATCGCCGCCCCGCTGCGACACCTGGCGGGCGCGCATCCGGGTTTTGCCCAGCTTCTCTCCCCACCAGGGAATCAGCAGGGTATGGGCCGAACCGGTCACCGGATCCTCCGGAATCGTCACCTCCGGGCTAAAGAAACGGCTGACAAAGTCATACTCGCTATCTGCCGCCGTCACGCACACCTTATTCAGCCCTGTGATTTGCCGCATCAGGGCGAAATCCGGCTGTAGCGCTTCAACCTGCTGGCGACTTTCCAACTCCACCAGCCAGCACTTTCCTTTACTGACCGAGCGAGCCTGCTCGATGCCCAGCGCCTTAAGCAGCGTTCGGGGCGGCGCTTCGGGCGTGCAATGACGAGCTGGCAGATCCAGGGTCAGCCATTCGCCATTACGGGTAACCTGAAGTTCGCCCACAAAACGGGTACTGAAGCGAATGGTCGTTTCCGGCCAGTCAAGATATTCAAAGATCACGTGGGCCGCGGCCAGGGTGGCGTGGCCGCACAGATCGATTTCCGCATGGGTAGTGAACCAGCGCAGTTCAAAGCCTTCGTCGCTGCGCACCAGAAAAGCGGTCTCCGACTGATTATGCTGCCGCGCCATCTGTAACATCACCTCATCCGCCAGCCAGTCGGTCAACGGGCAAACTGCCGCCGCATTGCCGCCAAACGGCCGGTCACTGAACGCATCAACCAGCCAGAAATCAATCGCCTGCATAACTTACATCCTCGATATATTGATTCCTCAGTTATTAACATGCCGTCAGTAACCGTACCAGGATGAACGTCATCATTGTAAAGAAATGAGAGTTGCGTCACAAAACCATTGTATTTTGCCCGAGCGAGGTTTTAAGATCGGCGCCTTTCTTCCTCCTTTCAGATGAACAGACGCAAAACACTCTTATGACGGCAAACACAGTCTCCCGCAAAGTCGCGTGGCTGCGCGTTGTGACGCTCGCCATCGCCGCATTTATCTTCAACACCACGGAGTTTGCGCCCGTGGGCCTGCTGTCGGATATCGCGCAGAGTTTCAATATGCAGACCGCTCAGGTGGGCATTATGCTGACCATCTATGCGTGGGTGGTGGCGCTATTGTCGCTGCCGTTTATGCTGCTGACGGCGAAGTTTGAGCGGCGCGGACTGCTGATTGGCCTGTTTATGGTTTTCGTCGCGAGCCACCTGCTCTCTTATCTAGCCTGGAACTTCCAGATACTGGTGCTGAGTCGCATCGGCATCGCCTGCGCCCACGCTATTTTCTGGTCGATTACCGCTTCGCTGGCGATCCGTATGGCGCCGCACGGTAAGCGCGCCCAGGCACTGAGTCTTATCGCCACCGGTACCGCGCTGGCGATGGTGCTGGGTCTGCCGCTGGGCCGTATGGTGGGTCAGTATCTGGGCTGGCGCATGACTTTCCTGGGTATCGGTATGGTGGCGTTGCTGACGCTACTGAGCCTGATGAAGCTGCTGCCCAGGCTTCCCAGCGAGCATTCCGGCTCGCTTAAGAGTCTGCCGGCGCTGTTCCGTCGCCCGGCGCTGGTGGGCATCTACCTGCTGGTCGCCGTAGTGGTGACCGCCCATTACACCGCTTACAGCTATATTGAGCCCTTTGTGATGGCGGTCGCCGGTTTCAGCGCCGGATTCGCCACCGTACTGTTGCTGATTCTGGGCGGAGCCGGAATCATCGGCAGTATTATTTTCAGCAAGCTGGGCAACCTTCATGCCTCAACCCTGGTCAGCGGCGCTATCGCCATGCTACTGGTTTGCCTGATGTTGCTGTATCCGGCCTCCGGCAGCAGCAATGGGCTTATCGCGCTTAGCCTGTTCTGGGGAATTGCGATGATGGTGATTGGTCTGGGCATGCAGGTGAAAGTGCTGGCGCTGGCACCGGATGCCACCGATGTCGCGATGGCCCTGTTTTCCGGCATCTTTAATATTGGTATCGGCGCGGGCGCGCTGGTGGGGAATCAGGTCAGTCTGCATCTGTCGATGGCGGATATCGGCTATGTGGGCGCCATCCCGGCCCTGGCGGCGCTGGTCTGGTCGCTGGTGGTCTTCCGTCGCTGGCCCAACGCGCTGGAAGAACAGCCCCACCACTCCTGACGCGCACGTTTTCCCATCGGCAACCACCGATGGGAAAACACCTCAACTCCGCCGCGCTTCCGACTTCCGCATAGCCGCTTTTTGCTCAATTTTCTCCAGCAACTCCTGAACGTCATCCTCGTCAATATCCAGAAACTGACCGTCGAGTAGCGCGGCATGGATATCTTCGCGGGTCACGGACATTCCCAGCGGCATCCCCCGGCTTTTAACCTCTTCTTCGGCCAGCGGATGCGGATAACGGCGCCCCACCAGATTGTTAAAGACAATGGCCAGCGCTGCCAGCATCAGAGAATTCAGCAGTACTGGCGTCAGGACGAAGTGATAACCCTGATGCGCAACCTCGGCGCCGCCCAGAATAGCCGTTAGCGCCACCGCACCGCCAGGCGGATGCAGGCAGCGCAAAAAATACATCGCAGCAATGGAAAGACCGGCCGCCAGACCGCAGGCCAGCGCCGTATCAGGCACCAGAATCCCCACAGAGACGCCGATCATCGCAGACAGGACATTACCCCCGACAATGGACCATGGCTGGGCCAGAGGACTTGCCGGAACGCCAAACAGCAGTACGGCTGAAGCCCCCATTGGCGCAATAAACCACAGATTAACTTCGCCGAGCAGCCAGTGGCTGAACATGCCGGTTACCGCCAGCCCGCTACCCGCACCAACGGAACAGAGAAGGATATGTTTTCTGGCTACCGGCAGGGCGTGAGGTTTCAGGCGGCCAAGAAAAATACGGATCCGCGAAAACAGGGATGCGGGAAGAGTGGTTAACATGGTACTGCTCATTCAGGTCATACAAGGAGAATATTTCATTCTCATCATTTAACCTTTCATTAACAACCCTGTTTTTATTGTGCCTGCCGCCCTCGCCCTTAATGGTACTGAGAAACTATCTCCAGCACGCCGTTAATAATAAACTGCACGCCCATGCAGACCAGCAAAAAGCCCATCAGACGAGAAATAGCCTCAATGCCGTCTTTACCCACCAGCCGCATAATAGCCCCTGAACTGCGCAGGCAGGCCCACAATATCAGGCTGACACACAGGAAAATCAGTACCGGCGACACCAGAATCACCCAGTCCGGAAAGTCGATGCCGTGTTTTACGGTAGAGGCTGAACTGATAATCATCGCGATGGTACCCGGCCCCGCCGTACTTGGCATGGCCAGCGGTACAAAAGCGATATTTGCTGCCTTTGGGGGCTCTTCTTCATCCTTTCTGGCGACTACAGGCGCCGGAAACAACATTCGAAAACCGATAAAGGCCACAATTAAGCCACCGGCAATACGCAGACCAGGTATTGAGATCCCGAAAGTGCTCATTACCAGCTGACCGGCATACCAGGCCACCATCATAATGGCAAAAACATAGACGGAAGCCATCAGCGACTGACGGTTACGCTCCTCGCTGTTCATCCCGCCCGAAAGCCCAAGAAACAGCGCAACGGAAGTCAAAGGGTTGGCCAGCGGCAGCAACACCACCAGCCCAAGGCTAACGGCTTTAAACAAATCCAGCATCGTCACTCCTTATTAACGATCCGATCGGAAAACCGGCCCGAGTATATGGACAAATCGCCGGTCAGACCAGCGAATATCTGTCAGTAAAAGTAAGGTATTAACCGGCTATTCTGGCCGCAATGACTGGCATGAAGATACATTCAGACATATTTTTTTATATTCACGAAACGCTTTAGCAGAAAGTGTTATCGCCCACTTTAAGTTAGTTGACTTACTCTTGCCCGGGCAATAATATCTCACGTGACTAATGTACTTGCCTGGGCAACTATCTTGAATGAATCGAGCGATCTGTTTAATCAAATCGTCCCTCTGGGACGTCTGATCACGCTGGCTAACCAGCATAAAGACCGCTTGTTGAATGATTACCTGTCTCCACTGGGTATTACGGCATCGCAGTTTAGAGTGTTGTGTACTATTCACTGCGAAGTCAGTGCCACACCGGTGGAGTTAAAAAAGAGATTATCGGTGGATCTGGGTGCCCTGACCCGAATGCTCGACCGCCTCACCTGCAAGGGCTGGATTGAGCGTCTGCCGAATCCCCATGACAAACGCGGCGTGCTGATTCGCCTCACGCCCACCGGCGCTGAGCTGTGCGAGCGTTGTCATCAGCTTGTAGGGCAAAGCCTGCACCAGGAATTAACAAGAAATCTTACGGCGGATGAGGTGGTTCATCTTGAATGCCTGCTCAAGAAGATTCTGCCGTAAAAGTATAATTATATGAGGTGAGATGATGTCCAGACGCAATAATGATGCGGTTACGATTCATAGCATTTTGGACTGGATTGAAGACAACCTGGAGTCCCCGCTTTCGCTGGATAAAGTTTCCGAGCGTTCCGGTTACTCCAAATGGCACTTACAGAGGATGTTTAAGAAAGAAACCGGCCATTCGCTGGGTCAGTATATCCGCAATCGCAAATTGACTGAGATTGCCCAGAAGCTAAAAGAAAGCGATGAGCCGATTCTCTACCTGGCCGAACGCTATGGTTTTGAATCCCAGCAGACGTTGACCCGTACGTTTAAAAATTATTTTTCCGTACCGCCCCATAAGTATCGCGTGACCAATATGCAAGGCGAGTCCCGGTATCTTTATCCGCTGAATCACTACCACAGCGGCTATGGCTACAACGGTTGTAATAGTTAGGCCCGTCGGCAGGCTCTTCACGCCTGCCTGAACCTATTAAGCCCGCACCGGGCGAGTCAGGAAGCCAATGAAACCTATATTGACCCTGGCCGCGCTGCTGACAACCTTTCCCTTTGGCGCGCTGGCCGACCCCTGTCTGCCACAACCACAGACATCACGTAATGCGATGATTATGCCCGGCCATATTCCCTGGGAAGGTATGGATCCAGGCGCAGGCCGCGATAATCCGGCTCAGCTGGACATGCCGCTGTACCATATCCAGCCCTGAGTTATACCACTACTGGCCCGGCGCAGACCGGGCCGCTCCCGTTTACCAGACTTCTCCCGCCAGGCGGGTCACCAGCCGGACTTTATCCCACTGTTGCCCTTCGCTCAGGCTATTGCCCTCTTCAGTGGAGGCAAAACCACACTGCGGGCTCAGGCAGATCTGATTGATATCAACATATTGCGCCGCTTCCTGCAGGCGCGCCTTCACGCCTTGCGGATTTTCCAGCTCGCCGTTCTTGGTGGTGATAAGCCCCAGTACCACCTGCTGATTGCCGGGACGAATATGGCGCAGCGGGCTGAAATCCCCGGAGCGATCGTTATCGTATTCCAGGAAAAAGGCGTCGATATTGACGGTGCCGAATAGCACTTCCGCCACCGGCTCATAGCCCCCTTCGGAGATCCAGGTGGAGCGGAAATTGCCGCGGCATACATGAAGCCCGACCGTCAGATCCTGAGGTTTACCTTCCAGCGCCTTATTCAGAACCCGGGCATAGGTACGCGCCAGTTCGTCGGGGTCATCGCCACGCTCCCGCACCAGACGACGCTGTTCGTCGGAGCACAAATAGGCCCAGACGGTATCATCAAGTTGCAGGTAACGGCAGCCCGCGTCGTAAAAAGCGCGAATGGCGTCGCGCCAGGCGATGGCCAGATCGTCGAAGTACGCGTCCAGCTCCGGATAAACGGTACGGTCGATGGTTTCGCGACCACCGCGGAAGTGCAGGACGCTGGGGCTGGGAATCGTCATTTTTGGGCAGGCATCACCGCTGATGCTCTTCAGATAGCGAAAATCCTCCAGCATCGGGTGATCGCCGAATTTCACCCGTCCCACCACCCGAATACCGCGAGCTTTGGTCTGCACGCCGTTAAACTGGATGCCGTGCTCGGTCTCGAAGGGTTCCGTGCCTTCCAGCCCGTCGAAGAAGTCAAAATGCCACCAGGCACGACGGAATTCACCATCAGTAACCACATGCAGACCGCAGGCACACTGTTGCTGTACCACATCGCGGATCGCCTCATCTTCCACTTTGCGCAGCGCGGCGGCGTCGATCTCCCCGGCGGCAAACTGCTCACGAGCGCGTTTAATGCTGTCCGGACGTAAAAAACTCCCCACCACATCGGCGCGGAACGGTGCCTGTTGTCGTTGCATGCTGCTCTCCTCTCCCGGTAGTTCAGCCGGGTGATAATTGTCGTATTGAATTTTTAGCCATCTGGATGGCTGCATGTCCGAAACAATGACAGCAGAATGCCTGTGATGCAAACGAGGAAAATTCATCAACCATGAAAAAAATTCATTCTGAGCCCGAACATAGTTCGTTAGCTGACGAAACCCGCTACGCTGGCGCCGGTTAATCACTCACGGGGAATTAAGAATGTCTGCTGAACGACAGCTGATACCAGGGCCGGGCGTCGTCTTCACCACCGCCAGCCTGGCCTGACCGTCGGATTGTGGTGGCTCGACGCGCTGAATCCCGAAGATATTCCCCCCTCGCTGCTGGCAGTCGCGGCAGCGCTGGTGGGAAAGGCTGCGTCAGCGTATCAGTCCGTTTGTTCCGTCGCCTGTTCTTCTGACGCTGTTACAAATGCTCGTCAGGGCGCTATAGGGAGCATTTCCTTACCATCGGCTGCGTCATCTTCACGCAATTCAGCGTTTGCCTGAGTTGAATAAATGCCATCGATCAAAATGAGTTAATACGGCGGGGGCTGTTTATCGGGTAAAGTGCAAAAGAGGAAATAATACCGGGAAACAGCCATATATTTCTGGCCTATACGGCCGCCGGGCGAAAAAAAACCGCCAGCGACTGGCGGTTCAAGCTTGCATGGATAGATCGTTTTATTTTCTGGGTATTTATACGCCACGCCTCTGCCGGACGCGGCGGATTGCTGAGCCACTGTAGCGAAGATAACGTCAACAAAGGTTAAACAGACGGACTAACGGCGCAATCGCAGCACCAGCAGAAAAATGCCTGCACCGCAGGCCAGCAGGCCCAGCACCGGAAAGATGGGGATCCCCCAGAGATGCCATCCGCTAGCCATCAGCCAGGGCGTTATCCCCAGCGCGAATGCCGCCGTCACTACCGCAATCGCCAGCGTAACCGCCGCGCGCTCAAGGGCGCGACCGAGCATCCCGATATTCTTAATTTCCAGATCGGCATTGACCTTCCCCAACTTCAGACGGCGTAACATCAGGCGCAGCGTCTGGGGCAACTCTTCACCGGCATCCAGTACCTGTGCCCCCAGCGCCAGCAGGCGACGGCGGGCGTCGCCTGGCCGGTAGCGCCGCATCACGACTTCACGCAGCATCGGGCGCAGCGTAGCGACGATGTCAAAACCGGGATCCAGACGCTGCAGCACCCCATCGGCGGTAATCAGCGCCTTAAACAGCAGCGCCAGATCTGGCGGCAGCGCCAGCCGGAATTCGCGAACCATCGCCAGCAGATCCGCCAGCGCCTTACTGAGCTTCATTGGCGCCGCCCCCTGCTTATCGAGGAAATTCTGCGCCGCCAGCTCAAAGCGGTTAATATCGATGGCCTCATCCCCCGACCATTCGATCAGGGCATTGATAATACCTTCGTTCTGGCGAGCGGCAATGGCATCCAGCATCATCAGCAACTGATTGCGCCGCCGCTCGCTCAGGCGCCCCACCATCCCGAAATCGATGAAACCAACCCGGTTTCCTTCCAGGGCCATCACATTTCCGGGGTGAGGATCGGCATGCCACAAACGATGCTCCAGCACCATCTCCATAAACGCCCGAGCTCCTTCTCGTGCAAGAATATGGCCATCCAGCCCGGCGTCAGTCAACTGCTGCGGACTTTCCGGCGTCATTCCCGGTAAGAACTCCTGTACCATCAGACGCGGTGAAGTCCAGGCCCAGTGGATGGCGGGAATGACCACCTGTGGGTCATCGGCAAAGCAGTGAGCGAGCTGCTCACAGTTACTGGCTTCCTGGGTGAGATCCAGCTCGTGGTTCAAGGCAGTAGCAAGGCCCAGTACAATCTGGCTCGGATGATAGCGCGCCAGTTGACTACTCTGTTCTTCCAGCGCGCCCGCCAGAAAGGTCAGTAGCCGCAGATCGGCCCGGATAGTCTTTTCCAGGCCGGGGCGTAGCACCTTCACCACGACCGCCTCGCCGCTATGGAGCCTGGCGCGATAAATTTGCGCCATCGACGCGGCGGCGATCGGCGTGCGATCGAACTCAGCGAAAACCTGCTCCGGCTCGGCGCCCAAATCTTCACATATCTGGCCCGCCAGACTTTCCCAGGGAAGCGCTCTGGCCTGACTGTGTAATTTTTCCAGTTCGTCGGTCCAGGCGGGATCCAGCAAATCGGTGCGGGTCGCCAGGATCTGCCCGAGTTTAACAAAGGTCGGCCCCAGCTCTTCCAGAGCGTGCCGCAGTCGCTCGGGCATGCTCTGTACCCGGGCCTGTTCGCGATCGCGGCGAATGCTGTCGCGCAGCGTCGTCAGCCCCAGCATTCGGGCGATATCCTGCAACCCATAACGGATCAGAACCGAAGTAATTTCCGTCAGCCGTACCCTGTCACGGGCCGTGACCAGCATCATCTTTAACATCCTGGCGAAAAGCCTCCCTGATTCAGCCTGCGCCGCCGTATGCGGTGCATAATGATTCACACATTAGCGGCTAACGGGCCGCAGCGCCACTACTGTAATTATGTGACGAAAATCACATGAAAACATTCGAATTGATCGCGATCAACGCCCTGTTTGCTCAGAATATTCCAGAATAACAGCGTCTGAATTGCTCACTTTCATTCAGAGGAGAAACCACAATGATGACCTATGACCGCAATCGCAATTCTATTACCACCGGCAGCCGCGTTATGATTAACGGCACCGGCCAGACGGGCGTGATTACCGCAATCCACGGCGACGGCATGTCGCCTGGCGACCTGCGCCGCTCGAAGACGGTGGAAATCGAGGGTTGTGAAGGTCGGTATCAGCCCGTGGAGCTTATCCGCCTCGGCATGAACTAAGCACAATGAATGCCGCCACGGCGGCATTCACAGATACTTCTCAAACTGCCAGGCCGCCAGCGCTATCCACAAAAATCCCGCCCCGAACAGCAAGCCCCAGACGATATGTCGGCGCCGCCAGCACCACAAAATCAATAATCCCATTACTGGCAGGCTAATCTTCCAACCCGCCACTACCGTGAGCATGGCGATAATCAGATAATCTTTCAGCATGTTTATTTTCGTACCATCGTTAAATCGTACTCCCTGCCAGTTGATCGTTGGCTGAAAATTTGCGTATGTTTTTATACGGTACTTAAGCGCAGCGGAGCCACAAGAATGAACAGACACCCCGTGACTTCATCACGAATCGCCAGTATTGGCTACGATACCGGGATGCGCGAGCTGGAGATTCTGTTTAAAGATGGTCAGCTGTGGCGCTATCGCAACGTTCCGGAAAAAACCTTCCACACGTTTTTGGCCGTCGTTTCTAAGGGACGTTTTTATGATGGCGTGATTCGCAATAAATTTACGGCGATGCGGCTGCGTTAGGCAAGAAAAGGGGCATCGCGGATTGGCGTGCCGCTTGTTTCCCAAAATACGGCAGAATATGTCGATGCGGTGGGCTGTTCCGTTCACTTCAGGCAACAGCTTCTCTGTTAATTCACCGGTTCCGCAACCAACATAAGATAAATCACCTTAAGGTGAACGGAACCTTCTCCTGCGCGACATACTCACCCAGAAGCCAGGACAGCCGCCGGTAACTCCAGCTTCACGACAATCCGCGGTGAACCTAAAAAAAAGCCCCCGGATGGGGGCCCTTTGGGATTACTCGTTAATACGCGGGTGCTGCTGCACCAGGCGATTGCGTTTCTCTTCCAGTTCAGCGATCTCACGATCGATATCTTCGATTTTATGCTCGATGTAATCGTGATGCTCCTGCAATATTTCACGCGCTTCTTCCAGATCCGACGCCGCCGGCGTGGCGCCTTTCAGCGGTTTATTCGCGGTCTCTTTCATATACAGGCCAGTAATCAGACCAATGACGCCTATCACCATCAGATAGTAAGCGGGCATCATCAGGTTCTGGGTGCTTTCCACCAGCCAGGCGGCCAGCGTCGGCGTAAGACCGGCAATCAGCACCGAGATATTAAAGGCGCTGGCCAGAGCGCTGTAGCGGATATGCGTCGGGAACATCGCCGGCAGCGAAGAGGCCATCACCCCGGTGAAGGAGTTGAGGATCACCGCCAGCATCAGCAAACCAGCGAAAATCAGTCCGATAACATCACTGTTGATAAGCTTAAATGCCGGTACCGCCAGGGCTATCAGCGCTACGCTACCACACAGCACGAAAGGACGGCGGCCGAAACGGTCGCTCAGCAGTCCCATTACCGGCTGTACGAACAGCATACCAATCATAATGGCAATAATGATAAGCACCCCATGATCCTCGGAATAATGGAGGTTATGGGAAAGGTAGCTTGGCATATAGGTCAGCAGCATGTAGTAGGTCACGTTGGTGGCAATCACCAGACCAATACAGGCCAGTAGGCCGCGCCAGTGTTTGGTAGCGATCTCCTTAAAGGAGACTTTCGGGCCATCCTGCAGACCTTCACGGTCGCCCTGCTCCAGCTTATCGACGTGCTGCTGGAAAGCCGGGGTTTCTTCAAGAGCGTGGCGCAGATAAAGGCCGATAATGCCCAGCGGCAGCGCCAGGAAGAACGGAATACGCCAACCCCAGTCAAGGAAGTTCGCCTCACCGACAACCGTGGAGATCAACACCACGACGCCCGCCCCCAGTACGAAACCAGCAATAGAGCCGAAGTCCAGCCAGCTCCCCATAAAACCGCGTTTGCGGTCTGGCGAATATTCGGCTACGAAGATCGAAGCGCCGGTATATTCACCACCTACCGAAAAACCCTGCGCCATCTTACACAACAGCAGCAATATCGGCGCCCAGATACCGATGGTGGCATGGGAAGGTATCAGCCCGATACAGAACGTACTGATCGACATGATCACTATCGTGATAGACAGAATACGCTGACGGCCATATTTGTCGCCCAGCATACCGAAGAACAGGCCGCCCAGCGGACGAATCAAAAATGGGACTGAGAAGGTCGCCAGTGCGGCTATCATTTGCACGCCGGGATCGGCGCCAGGGAAGAATACTTTACCGAGTGCGTAGGCAACGAAACCATAGACACCAAAATCGAACCACTCCATCGCGTTACCCAGCGACGCGGCGGTAATCGCCTTACGCAGCTTGGCATCATCGATGATGGTCACATCCTTAAGCGTTATCGGTTTGACCTTTTTCCTTCTTAACTTCATGTTCCATCCTCTAACGGTAAAACGCCCTTACAGGCGATCTGCCAGAAGCAAGCTTTGTGCAAATACGGGTTGCCCCCGGCAGAAAAATTTAAGGGAGTGCACTTCTCGCCTTTTGCCCCACCCGACTAATAGTCAGCGGGCCGAACTTCTGATGTTACTTCCTGCTATAGCGTAGCAGGCATTTTCCTCCATTATGTAGATCCGCGAACGGCGCCGGAATCGCACCTTTTGTCAAGGCCGGGTTTCTTTTGTCAACCAGAGTGACCTGGATCACATATTTATTTACATAAAGCCCTATTTTCTCTGCGTAGTCAACCTTATCTCCCTGCATCTCCTGCTTTTATGGCAAGATTTGAACCGGGATTTATCTCAAAAATAAACCGCAATACCTGTTTGCGCAAATATGCTACAGGCCACGTATGACAAGGCCTGTCGGCTATCGCTCTTCCTGCTAAAAAAGTTGTTAAACGTCGCGATCGTCAATAATCAGAATGCTGCCAGGTGCATAATTCTGCGCCGTATGTTTTACAACCGAAAACCGCTCAATAAACGACCATCGCGTTTTTCTTCGTTTTCACCCACACAGCAGCAACTTCTGGTCAATCATTAACCACATCAACGGCCAAAGCAGTTTTAACATTTATTGCGCTGTCAAAACCGACTTCCCCGCTTTAACATTAGAATTAACGCATTGTTTACATAACGTTTTTTGTGAAAAATTCAGTGAGCTCAGCGACATAAAAACTCCCCCTATTCCTGGATGCTTCCTAAAACCCGTCTCCCCGCCGCTAAAACCGCCTTTTTTATGCCACTATGATTAACGTATCACTCTGAGATATCCTGAAACTGCTACTTTTTCCGGCTGCGATGCCTCTATCGCGCCGGATTTTTTTTCGCTATTCCACCACCAAACAAAAAGTGCCTGGATCACTCCGAAAACCCGGGATGGCCGACAAACTCACAGCGCGTTGTGCCATGATGAATGTGGGTTCTCCATGAAAATCCCCTGTAACACTTTTACCGGACTATGTAATCCCCATAGTCCGGTCTTTTTCGCCACGCAAGACGAGCAAGCAAAGGGATTTTTCCCATTTTTCATCAATTAATATGGCAGTGTGAACTTTTCCGGCGGACAAAAGTCAGTATTAAAAATAGCAATAAGCCATTGGTGATAGTGATGTTCGCACAAAAGCTGACTTTCTGGTTTGCAACCCTGATTTTAGCGCTGCTGCTGCCATTATGGGGGGCGTTACTTTTTGGAAACAACGATGTTACACATTATCTGTTAAACATTGTGGATTTTATCGATAAAACCTGAGCTTTTATTGAGTGATGATGGACGGCTCATGTTTAATATTTGCGAATACGGTTACTGTAGCAATCAAAATAAGCAATATAATAATCTGAAATAACTATTCCCCGTTACAGTCTGAATCTCTGCTACATTTTTCTGACAAATATCGTTGGCTCTCTGATGACAAACGCAGATATACAGAATAAATACAGGGGTATTACATGCAGCAGTTTAATCGTCATGCCGCCGCCTATAATGCTATCAGGCATAAAATCCGCTACCCGCAAGCGCTGTACGATTCACTCGCTTCCCGCACGCCCGAACGCCAGGCCGCACTCGATATCGGCTGCGGCAACGGCGTCTCCACCGCCCCGCTGGCGGCCCTGTTCAGTCAGGTTGAAGGCTGCGATATTGGCGATGCGATGATTGCCAAAGCCCGCCAGAATTATCCGGATATTCATTTCACCGTTTGCGACGCCGCCTGTTTTACGCCAAATCAACCTTATGATCTGGTGACCAGCGCCACGTCCTTTTACTGGATGGATCGCCCCAAAATTCTGGCGCATCTTGCCCGGTGGTTAAAACCCGATGCGCTGTTCTGCGCCTGGAAATATGATTTCCCTCTGGTGTATGGGCCTCTGCAAGACTTTATTGGCCGCGAACTGGTGACTCGCTGGGCCGCATGGCGTGATTCACGCCTGACCCACTATGACGATACTCTGGAATTAATGCAGGCCTGTCCACATCTGTGCAACGCCCGCCGGGAAGTGTTTGCCAATATCCTGTTTCTGACTCCGCTGGAAGTGGCGCTATTCTTTTTATCCACCAGCTATGTGACCCGCTATATAGAAGAACAAGGCGGCGAGGCGTGGGCTCAGAATTTTACTAAAACGGTGCAGGAGATCGAAACGGCACCTTTGGTCGCCGTAAACTTCGATATTCACGCTTTTAGCGCCCACAGGAGGCGCGACTGCGTCAGATAAAAAACCGCTAAAGTCTCTGGCGATAGCGCCGATAACAGAGATGTCTGTCCATCAGACAATGAGACTTTTCAGCGTTTGGGGAGGGGCAAACCCACTGCCATTCAACCTCCCCGTTTTTTTAACGCCTGACGTAAAACCGGCCATCACAGCCGATTTTTTGTTTTCAGTC
This sequence comes from Rosenbergiella sp. YN46, assembly GCF_036620675.1. Lineage (NCBI taxonomy): Bacteria > Pseudomonadati > Pseudomonadota > Gammaproteobacteria > Enterobacterales > Erwiniaceae > Rosenbergiella > Rosenbergiella sp. YN46. The sequence goes on along the minus strand of NZ_JAZHEE010000023.1, from coordinate 42,233 downwards.
GCTCAGTCCACGATGCTCTAACATCGGCTCCACGGCAGGATCGTGCCCACGCCAGCTGCGATACAAATCAGCCAAATCGCTGCTGTTACCGCGCGACAGAATCTCGTCCCGGAAGCGCTGACCGTTTTCCCGGGTTAAGCCCCCCTGCTCTTCAAACCATTTGAAGCCGTCATCCGCCAGCATCTGAGTCCACAGATAGGCATAATAGCTCGCAGCATAACCTCCGCCCCAGATATGAGCGAAGTAGCTGCTGCGGTAGCGTGGCGGTACTGCATCGAGAGCCAGCTGCTCCCTGGCCAGGGTCGCCTGCTCGAAGGCGCTGACATCTTCAATATCAGCGTCCGGGGCTATCTGGTGCCAGTGCATATCCAGCAGCGCGGCGGCCAGTAGTTCAGTCATATGGTAGCCCTGATTAAACTGCCCGGCGCACAGCATCCGTTCACGCAGCGCCTGGGGCATGGCTTCACCACTCTGGTAATGGCGCGCATAGTGGGCGAACACCTCGGGATGGCTGGCCCAGTGTTCGTTAATCTGCGACGGGAATTCTACAAAATCGCGTGGCGTATTGGTACCGGAAAGCGACGCATAGCGCTGGCTGGCAAACACGCCATGCAGCGTGTGGCCGAACTCATGGAATAGCGTAATGGTATCGTCCCAGCTCAGTAACGCCGGTTCACCGGCGGCCGGTTTGGTGAAATTACAGACGTTATAAATCACTGGTTCGCTCGCCAGTTGTAACGACTGCTCGACAAAGTTCCCCATCCAGGCGCCACCGCTTTTGCTGTCACGAGCAAAAAAATCGCCATAAAACAGTGCCATACCGCGTCCGTCGCGATCAAAGATCTCCCATACCCGCACATCCGGATGGTAGAGCGGAATATCAAAACGTTCGACGAACCGCAGTCCATAAAGCTGGCTGGCGCACCAGAATACGCCGCGATGCAGCACGCTTTCCAGTTCAAAGTAGGCCCGGATCTCACTGTCATCCAGTTGATAACGTTCACGTCTGACTTGTTGCGCATAAAAATTCCAGTCCCAGGCCTGGACCGGGAAACGAATCTCTTGCGCATCGATGAGCCGCTGAATATCAGCCTGTTCGCGACGCGCGCGTCCGCTCGCCGCCGCCACGATATTACGCATAAAATCCAGCGCCGCTTCGGGCCTGGCGGCCATCTGATCGGCCATACTCCAGCTCGCGTAGTCCGGGTACCCCAGCAGCTCGGCCTGACGGGCGCGAACCTGCGCCAGCGCGCGAATGATATCCCGGGTGTCGCCGCTGTCGCCTTTTTCGCAGCGCCGCCAGCCAGCCATAAACAGCGCCTCGCGGGTCTGACGATGGGCCAGGTTCTGAAGCGCCGGTTGTTGCGTGGTGTTAAACAGCGTCAGCAGCCAGCGCCCCTCCAGCCCTTTATCGCGCGCCGCCTGGGCCGCGGCGGCGATTTCCGCGGCATTCATACCGGCAAGCTGCATGACATCGTCAACCACCAGACCGCCGGACTTAGTGGCCGCCAGCAGACGCTGATTGAACTGACTGCTTAACTGCGCCGCCTGCTGATTAAGCGCCCGCAGCGCCGTTTTTTGCTCGGTATTAAGGCGAGCGCCAGCCAGAACGAAACGCTGGTGCTGCTGTTCGATAAGCCGTACCGATTCATCGTCCAGGCCCTGGCTATGTCGCCCCTGCCAGACCTTCTCCAGACGGGAAAACAGGCTGTCGTTCAGATAAATTTCATCATCCAGCGCCGCCAGCTCGGCGCTGAAGGCTTCATCGAGCTGCTGTAACTGATCGTTGGTGTGGGCCGCCGTCATCGCGAAAAAAACGCCGGTGACTCGGGCCAGCATCTGGCCGCTGCACTCCAGCGCCAGGCAGGTATTGGCAAAATCCGGCGCCTCTGGCGCATTAGCGATCGTCGCCACTTCAGCGCGCTTAATACGTACCGCCTCGTCAAACGCCGGGCGGTAATGCTCATCGCGAATGGCATCGAAAGGCGGCGCCTGATAGGGAAGCAGGCTTACCTGAAAAAAGGGATTATCCACGGCCATTTTATTCTCCTGAATCACCGGATTAGCCTTATAGCTTATGCCGCTCATTGCCGCCCGGCAATGTCAATGAGCGAGACAGGCATTTCATCGATCCCATTCGCCGCAAGCCGTGTTAGGCTGTCCATTCAGTCAGTTACCACTTAGATAATGCGTTGAGGAACAGCAAGATGATTATTCTGGTTACCGGCGCCACCGCCGGCTTTGGCGAATGCATTACCCGCCGATTTGTCGATAATGGCCATCGGGTGATCGCCACCGGACGCCGTCACGATCGCCTTCAGGCGCTACAGTCAGAGCTCGGCGATGCCGTGCTTACCATGCAGTTAGATGTGCGCAATCGCGCCGCCGTTGAAGAAGCCATCGCCTCTCTGCCCGAAGCCTGGCGCGAGATCGACGTTCTGGTGAATAACGCCGGACTGGCTCTGGGGCTGGAGCCGGCGCAGCGCGCCAGCGTCGATGACTGGGAGGCTATGATAGATACCAACAACAAAGGGCTGGTATGGATGACCCGCGCAGTGCTGCCGGGCATGGTTGAGCGCAATCGCGGCCATATTATCAATATGGGCTCCACGGCCGGAAGCTGGCCTTACGCTGGCGGTAACGTCTACGGCGCGACCAAAGCGTTCGTACGCCAGTTCAGCCTGAACCTGCGTACCGATCTGCACGGTACCGCCGTTCGCGTGACCGATATCGAGCCGGGACTGGTGGGCGGCACCGAATTTTCCAGGGTGCGCTTTAAAGGCGACGATGCGAAGGTGGCGCAAACCTATCAGGACAGCAACGCCCTGACGCCTGAAGATGTGACGGAAGCGGTCTGGTGGGTTGCCACCCTGCCGGCTCACGTCAACATTAATACTCTGGAGATGATGCCAGTCAGTCAGAGCTTCGGCGGCCTGAGCGTTCATCGCCAGCGCTAACGATATTCCTGCCCGGCCTGTGAGCCGGGTATAGGCCAGACGTTAGAAAAATGCTAAAATCGGCAAGTTACTCACCACTCAGATAAAACAGATGGCCGTCGATACGTTAAACCCCACACAGCCCGTTAACCAGCAGATCTATCGCATCCTGCGCAGGGATATCGTTCACTGCCTGATTCCGCCGGGTACGCCGCTCTCTGAAAAGGAGGTGTCTGTTCGTTTCGACGTCTCCCGTCAGCCGGTGCGCGAAGCCTTTATCAAACTGGCAGAAAACGGATTGATCCAGATCCGCCCCCAGCGTGGCAGTTATGTGAATAAGATTTCCATCCGTCAGGTCAGCAACGGCTGTTTCGTGCGCCAAGCCATTGAATGCGCCGTCGCCCGTCGCGCCGCCGCGCTTATCGGCGACGACTGGCTGTGGAAGCTGGAACAGAATCTGAACCAGCAGCGTAGCGCCATCGAACGCCAGCAGCAGAATGATTTCTTCGCCCTGGATGACGATTTTCACCAGAAGCTGGCGCTGATCGCCGACTGTCAGCTCGCCTGGGATACCGTAGAAAACATAAAGGCTACTATTGACCGGGTACGCTTTATGAGTCTCGATCACGTTTCGCCGCCGGAAATGCTGCTCAATCAACACATTGAGATTTTTAATGCGCTGGAACAGCGCGACGAAACCCGGGTTGAAGAGGCCATGCACCGCCACCTTCATGAAATCAGCGAGTCCATCCTGCTGATTCGTAAAGAAAACAGCGAGTGGTTTAGCGAAGAGTAAGACCAACGAAAGAGCACGGGCCAGTGATATCACTGGCCCATTTTTTTAGTTTCATCGCGGATTAGCGTGAAACCGGATGCAACTACGCCGTGTTCTGGAGGAATATGTCGCGCTGGCGAAGGTTCCGTTCACCTTAAGGTGATTTATCTTATGTCGGTTCCGGAACCGGTGAACGTGTCAGGAGGCTCAAACGCCGCCTCCTGACAACCTGGCTTTCCGGCGTGAAAATCGCCGCTGTCGCGGGCCCCTCCGCTTTTCCCGTCCGCCGGACGGGTCGGGCGTGACGCCACCTCCCTGTGCCGCACACCCTCAGCCCGACGTCCTGTCGGGCTGACCCTGGCGGCCGTGAACGCTGCGGCGATTTTCAGGCCGGAGTATCATCGCCCTGAATCTTCTGCCCGGATTTATCCGTACAGGTATTGCTGGTTGTATTTGAGCACCTGGTCTGAAGCGACGAGGATGTAGCCACCCGGCTTAAACCGTAGCGTTCACGCAGGGCCGGAGGAGCGGCAGGATGTCGCGACAGGGTAAGGTCGCCATGGATGGCGACTCTTGCCCGTTCCGAAAAGCCCGAAGTGATAAGCGAAGGGGCCCCGAAGGGCGTTTTTTACCGCCGGGAAGCCCGGGTCGCCAGGGGAGCGGCGACTGAGCCCCCCTGGCCCGTTCACCCGAGGTGGATTAACAGAGAAGCCATCACGCAAAGTGAACGGAACACCCACCGCATTATCATATTCTGCCGCTTCTGTTCTGAAACCGGGCGCCGGAGCCGCCTGTCACCCTCACCCCGGCCCTCTCCCGAAACGGGAGAGGGAGTTTCCCGGCAATGAGCGGAACTGCCCACCGCATCGTCATATGATGCCGCTTTTTAGCTTCCCGTCTTCAACCATTCCACGCTAAGGCGCGATGAGCATTTTTATACCTCCATCGGTACCGTTTCCGGGCGCTTCACCAGTGCATAAGAGACTCCCGTCACCAGCGTACCCGCCATAATCGCCAGCAGATAACCTAATACCGGCGTAATCGCCCCTGGAATAAACAGCACGAATAAACCGCCGTGCGGCGCCATCAGCGCTGCCCCCACCGCCATAGAGATGGCACCGGTCACGGCGCCGCCTGCGATACAGCAGGGCAACACCCGCATAGGATCCCGGGCGGCGAAGGGAATGGCCCCTTCGGTAATAAAGCACAGCCCCAGAACTAACGCAGCCTTTCCCCCTTCCCGCTGGGTGTTATCGAACTTTTTCCCTGCAATAAGCGTCGCCAGTCCCAGCGCCAGCGGCGGCACCATTCCGGCGCCCATAATCGCCGCCATCGGCGCATAAGTTTGGGTGCTCAGCAGTCCCACGCCGAAGGCATAGGCGGCTTTATTAAGCGGCCCTCCCATATCGGTACACATCATTCCGCCAAGGATCGCCCCCAACAGCACCGCATTGGTGGTACCCATTGTCTGCAGCCAGTGAGTCAGCGCCGCCAGAATATCGGCAACCGGACGGCCAATCAGATAGATCATCGCCAGCCCCACGATCAAACTGCCCACCAGCGGAATAATCAGAATCGGCTTTAACGCTTCCATTCCCGCAGGCAGTTTCAGTCGGGCGCCGATCAGTTTCGCCACGTATCCCGCCAGAAAACCGGCAAGAATACCGCCGATAAAACCAGCACCGGTGCTGACCGCCAGCATCCCGCCGATCATTCCAGGCGTCAGGCCGGGCCGGTCAGCGATGGAAAAGGCGATATAACCCGCCAGCACCGGCACCATCAAAGCGAATGCCGAATCACCACCGATCTGCATCAGCGCCGCCGCCAGCGTTCCCGGCTGCTTAAAAGCGTCGATCCCAAAAGCGAAGGAAAGCGCAATACACAGGCCTCCCGCCACCACCACAGGCAGCATAAAAGAGACCCCGGTCAGCAGATGACGATAAATGCCGCCCCCCTCATCGCCCGTCGTTTTGCTCGCCGCTTTTTCGCGGCTGCCAGCAGGCTGGTACGGCTGCGCCTCGCTCAGCGCCCGATCGAGCGTCTGGGCCGTCTTCTTAAGCGCCAGTCCGGTCGAGGTACGGTACATCGGCTTACCGGCAAATTTGCTCAGGTCGACTTCGATATCGGCGGCCACCAGCACCAAATCTGCCTGTTCTATCTCATCCGGGGTTATCGCATTACCTGCTCCCACGGAACCGCGGGTTTCGACCTTAACCCACCAGCCGCGTTTTTTGGCTTCGGTTTCAATAGCTTCAGCCGCCATAAATGTATGCGCCACGCCAGTAGGGCAAGCGGTGACCGCCACGATGCGTCGGGGAGCCGTAGCGGCGACCGTTTCCGACATCTGATACGGCTGGGCCCGATGCCGGGCTTCGTTAAGGAAAGCTTCCGGCTGGGCTACCGCGCCATTAATCTCCCCCTGATAGACCCGTTTGCCGTTCAGGGCACTGTCGCTCAGCGGCGTGGTACCCAGCACAATCACCAGCTCCGCGTCATCCGGGTTATCCGTCATTTCAATCTGCGCCTTAGCCGCAGCTGCGCCAAGCAAATTTTTCGCCATCCAGGCACGCGCCTGACCCAGCCTGGTATCGACAATCAGCAGCGTTTTCATAAGTCGTTCTCCTGCCGTAAGTTAAAAGGGTACACCTCTACGCAGGCCATCATCTTCGCCAGTCGCGGGCGATCGCTGATGCCGACGTTGCTCTGACCTACCGCCAGCGCCGATACAGCCGTCGCCAGACGCAGGGTATGTTGATTGGATTCACGCATCAGTAACCCGTAGATAATGCCGCCGACCATGGCATCGCCGGCGCCGACCGTACTGATCACATCGACTGAGGGCGGCCTGGCGATCCACGCACCGGAGCCGCTTACCCACAGGGCACCCTGCTCGCCAAGCGAAATCACTACGTGAGCAATGCCCTGCTGACGCAGCGCATGGGCGGCCGTCACCACATCGCTGATGTCCGGCAGACAGCGGCCGACCCAGCTTTCCAGCTCGCGGCGATTTGGTTTAACCAGCCAGGGCGCGGCACTTAGCCCGGCAGCCAGCGCTTCGCGGCTACTGTCGAAAATGATGCACGGGCACAGATCGCGCAGTGCGGTCATCCATCCGGAAAAGGCATCGGGGCTGACGCCGGCAGGCAGACTGCCGCTGACGCAGATCATGTCGAACTGCCCTATCCAGCTCAGGGAATCTTCAACAAAGCGCGTCCACTCTTCGGGAGAAACTTCAAAGCCTGAAAAATTTAAATCGGTGACGGCGCTGCTTTGCTCCGTCAGTTTGACGTTGATACGGGTTCGTCCCGCCACCACGTGAAAACGGTTGGTGATACCCAGTTCGCTGAACAACTGCTGAAATCCTTGCAGATTATCTTTTCCCAGAAAGCCGCTTACGGTGACGTCAATGCCCAGATCCTTAAGCACCTTAGCGACGTTAATGCCCTTGCCCGCCGCATGCAGTCCGGTGGTACGTACCAGGTTGACCTCTCCGCTCTCGATCTCCGGAATGAATCCCACCAGGTCATAGGCCGGATTCAGGGTGATAGTGGCAACGCGACGGCTCATTGCACGCCCTCCCCAAGACCGTCGGCAATGGCCTGACCGATGCCCTCTATCGCCGCGGCGGCGTCATCGCCCCGGGCCGTGATGCGAATTCGGTGCCCTTTCTTAACGCCCAGGGCCACCACCTTCATCAGACTGCGGCCGTTAACCGCCTTGCCGCTGCCGTTAAGGTTAGTTACGGTAATTTCGCTGTTGAACCGCTTGATGGTGTTCACCAGCATGGCACCAGGGCGGGCGTGCAATCCATGCTCATTGGGCACCACGAACTCAGCGCTGAAATCATCGTCGCTGACGGTGCCCTCTCCAGTGAGCAACGCCAGCAGCGTAGCGGCATCCGCCTTCAGCAAACGCTGCGCCTCACGCGCCGTCAGCAGCGAACTCAGTCTTTCCAGAACGGCCAGCGGCCGATCGTCAACCATTGAAACCGTCACCAGTAGCGCCGCCTGCTGGCCATCCACATCGATCGGCGCGGCAGGGCGGCCGATCGCAATGGCGCTCTTCAGACTGCCTTCCGTACTGTCATTCAGCCAGACGCCCTGGCCCAGATTCATGGGTTCATCGCCAATCGCATGGCTGACAAACCGTGCATCAACGGCGCCTGCTGCTTTCAACCGCCCGACATTCAGCGCCTGAAGCATGACCAGATCGCTGGCCTCAACGTCCAGCGACAGCATGTCGTTATCGAACTTCAGCGTCTGTTGCCCGTTTTCCCCCATCAGCATCGCACGCAGCGCTTGCGGATCGACGGCAGATTTCAGTCGCTCCGCCACCGAATCATCGCTTAGCACGTGCGTCAGCTGGCGCAACAGACCAAGATGCTCATCCGAACGGGCTGCAATACCGAGCGCCACATACACCGTCTGGTCTTCGCCCCAGGGAACGCCATCCGGGAACTGATAAACCTGTACCCCGGTTTTCAGCACCTCGTCCCGGGTATCGGTCGTGCCATGAGGAATGGCGATCCCGTTGCCGAGCCAGGTAGAGGTCTGCCGTTCGCGGGCCAACATGCCTTCGACATAACCCGGGGTCACGTTGCCTGCCTGCGCCAGCGCCCCGGCCACCAGCCGGATTGCCTCCTCTTTGCTTCCCGCATGCTGTCCTGGGTGAATATCCTGCACAGATAACTGGAACATGGTTCACTCCTTTATCAGAAATTGAAACGATTCAGCTTTTTAGATACAAAAAGGATGATCGTCTGGATAAAATCCATCAGGGCAATAGCTGAAACGTTTCAATCAATCTGTATCCTTAGCGCCAATCCTGCAAGAAAAGCAGCGAATTGGATGATAAAAATTAGACATGAAACACATTTTGATAACAATTCCCCCAGATTTGCTGAACGAAACAGCAACTTCATAATCCGGTTAATGCTGGATAGCACTCTGGATAGCGCTGATATGAGTTTCGATAATGTTCCATTCAGAAATATTGAAGCGCTGTCACTCGACACGTAAGCGTTCAAAAAGAGCAAAAATTGATAGTCAGGCATATCGTTGTTCTTTTCTAATTCAGGGAGTTACATACCAACAGCCAGGGTTAAGCCGATGAGTGACATCCCGATTAGCATACAACGCCAAAACCATCTTCCAGGTCATTCTTTTGATAGAGAAATACAGCCATCACCAGTAGAAATAAAAGAGTTAGAAGGCCACGATTTATTAAGCTTCCTGACCAACCAGGAATACAATGAGAATAATCACATCCATATATTACCGGGAGCAGCATGCAAAAATACCGATGATTTCTATCATGTAACGCTAACACATTACTCTAAAAACTATGAACTTCAGATCAGAATGAATAATGATGGCTCCATCATAATAAAAAATGAAAACAATTCCGTTATAAAAATAAATCCAGCAACATACAATAATTTTCCTTTGAATTCAGAAGACCATCACCTATCTTTTTATGATCATTCATCAATCAGTACATTACTCACCCGCATAATATTAAACAAAGCTCTCCTGGAAAACAAATTCCCGCCAGTTCATACGTCAATCAACATACCAGAGGAGGCTCACATTCTAAATTACGATTTAAACTTTATCGATCAGAAAATCATTGATAAAATTCAAACCAGCAAACAACCAATATATGATGGCGTCAGTTTTGATGACGAATTTATTTTAACCGGATGCCAGCCAAAAATTGATTTTGAAAAATATAAGGAGCTTTTTTCATCAGAATGCTTAAAGCTAGACTTTTCGCGAATGGATACCACTAATACTATTGTATCGATCAATGATGTTAGTATCCCATCAGATCTGTTACAGCAGATCATCAAATATCTGGGCCCGACAAATCAACATTCGGAGCCTGATTTAGACAACGCAATATTCCTGGCTATTTATGATTCAGGAATTAATCTCCCTTCCGACGTCATAAACAATCTGCATTTAATATCTGTAGCAAACAGTCAGGCAATAACAGGAAGAGCACTGGAAATATTTTGCACATATACGGCTCAATACCCCACACTAAAGAAAAACACAAAATCCGTCATTGACATAAAGATTAACGATCGTGATTTTTTGATCAAAACAAAATACGACATATCTATCCTTAATGCCAGCAATAACATCAGGTTCGATGGGTATGATTTTATTCCTCGAAAAGCTACCTTATGGAATGTAGTGCAGGGTGATAAATTTTCACTTCCTGTTTCCTTTACTCGTTGGGACAGTGGTTTCTCAGCTGTCTGCGAGCCAATAAATAAATAGTGGCCATTTATATCAGGGGAATAACTGTCTGTTTATATAAACGATAGTGAATTATATCAAACAGAGCGATTGCCAAATAATCCGGATTATTACTTACTACAGCGGGTCCCAGAGAATACAGCGCTATACCAATGCTGGATGTCATGGTAGAAAATAGCAGCTCTGACAGCATAAAAAAGGCCCATGGAAACCATGAGCCTTTTTACACAGGGTGAAACCCCGCCTTTAGTTCGACTATCTGGCAGCCTTCGCCACCATACTGCGGGCACCGTTAACCAGCAGGCCCTGATATGCGCTCAGTACTTTCGCGACAAAAACGCTGCTGTCCGGCAAATCGCGGCCAAAGATAGCATCCAGCCCCAGCAGCGCCCGCACCCGGGCTTCTCCTTCTTCACTTGCGGCAACGGCCTGAGAGATGGCGGGCAGCAGCGGGTCACTGATTTCAATGGGCGCTCCCTGCTCATCCACCCCGCCGACGTAGCGCATCCAACCAGCAACCCCAAGCGCCAGCAGATCGAAGCCGTCGTTATGAGCCAGATGCCAGCGGATAGGATCCAGCATACGCTGCGGCAGTTTCTGGCTGCCGTCCATGGCAATCTGCCAGGTACGGTGGCGCAGCGCCGGGTTGCAGTAGCGAGCGATAAGCGAATCAGCATAGTGACGCAGATCCACCCCCTGCACCTTCAGGGTCGGCGCCTGCTCATTCAGCATCAGCGCATGCGCGGCACGGCGATAGTTTTCATCCTCCATGCACTCATTGATGTGTTGATAACCGCCCAGATACCCTAGATAGGCCAGGAACGAATGGCTGCCATTCAGCATCCGCAGCTTCATTTCCTCCCACGGCAGCACGTCCTGTACCAGTTCAGCACCGGCTTTTTCCCACTGCGGACGACCCGCCACAAAGTTATCCTCAATGACCCACTGGCGGAACGGCTCGCAGGCAACGCCTGCCGGATCGGCTACCCCAAGATGGCTTTCAATCTGCGCAAGCGTTTCGGCGGTGACCGCCGGAACAATGCGATCCACCATCGTTGAGGGGAAAGTGACCGATTGTTCGATCCATGCCGCCAGCGCCGGATCCAGCTCTCGGGCATAGGCCAGTACCACATTACGGGTCACGTGGCCGTTTTCCGGCATGTTATCGCAGGACATCACGCTAAAGCCCGGCAGCCCGGCCGCTTTACGGCGCGCCAGTGCGGCAACGATGGTTCCTGGCGCGGAACGCGGCGCCTGAGGATTTTTTAAATCCGCCTGAATCAGCGGGTGATCGACCACCAGCTCACCAGTTGCCGGAGAATGGCAATAGCCCTTTTCGGTCACGGTCAATGAAACAATAGCCACTTCCGGACGGCACATGGCCGCCAGAACGGTATCAATACCGTCCACTTCCGCGTGCAGGGCCTCTTTCACCACCCCGACCACCCGAGAATTCCAGCCTTCACCAGACATTTCAGAAACGCTGAACAGGTTTTCCTGGCGTTTGAGATCGGCGATCTGCTGTTCGCCGCCAATCAGGTTAACTTCGCAGTATCCCCAGTCGCTGTTGTGCTCAGCGGCGAGAATGTCGGCAAACACCGCCTGGTGGGCGCGATGAAATGCACCAAATCCCAGGTGAACGATACGGGTTTGCAGACGGTTACGGTCATACTTCGGCAAAGTTGCCTGTGCGGACCAAAGTGAATTTACCATTGTTGATACCCACTTCATCATTAATAAGGGAACCGTGGCAGACTACCGCCTGCACCGGTTCGCACCTTGATTTGCGACAGCTTTTTCCAACTACCCTGACTAGAATGGTAACAAAGTGTAAGTATCATCTCGTAACAGGGTAGCTGGCAGATTATCAGGAGAGCGTACGGGTCACGCCTGCGCGACCCGATACGGTGATATCAGCCGCATCGTCCGGATTTTCCAGATCCCTGTCGGCAACTTCCGGCATCAGGAATGCAGAGATCAGGCCAATCAGCGAATAGGCCACAATCATCGCGGCGATAGGCCACCAGCTATCGGTCATATTGCAGAAAATACCGGCCAGTAGCGGGCCAAAACCGACGGCGATAAGCCCCCCCGCCTCTTTGGAAATCGCCATACGGGTAAAGCGGTTACGGGAACCGAAGATTTCCGCCATGGTGATGTTTTCCAGCGCGAACAATCCCAGCACCGCCACGTTATGGATGATAATGATGCTCGCCATCATCACGCCGACCGATGACGCACCGTTAGTCAACAGGGACAGCATTGGCCAGGCCAGCAGAATAGCGCTGATATTGACGATAATGTACGGCATGCGGCGCCCCACCCGATCGGAAATCCAGCCCAGCAGCGGAATCGTCAGGAAGCCAAGCACGGAACTGATCATCAGAGCATCGGTTGGGATACTCTTATCCAGCATTAACGACTGGACGAGATAACCCGCCAGGAAGGTCTGAATCAGCCCTGAATTTCCCGCCTGGCCAAAGCGCAGGCCGCTGGCCAGCCAGAAAGATTTGCTGCGCAGCATCGCGCCAATAGTGTTGTCCTGATCGATAGGCGTACCATGCTGCTCATCCTGTTCCTGAACGCCTTCGAAGACCGGGCTCTCTTTCAGATTGATACGCAGCCAGATGGCGAAGATCATCACCACCGCGCTGCACAGGAAGGGAATACGCCAGCCCCAGTCCACCAGCTGTTGACGATCCAGCAGGAAAAACATCAGGGCCCAGATAGCCGTCGCCGTCAGGGTGCCGCAGTTGGTGCCCATTGCCACCAGCGACGAGATAATGCCGCGCTTACCGCGTGGCGCATACTCCGCCAGCATGGTACCCGCGCCGGAAATCTCGGCACCGGCGCCCAACCCCTGGATAATACGCAGCGTGACCAGCAGAACCGGCGCAAAGATGCCTATCTGAGCATAGGTGGGCAACACGCCGATAAGCGTGGTACAGATCCCCATCATGGTAATGGTGATAAACAACACCTTTTTACGCCCGACCTGGTCACCCATCCGACCAAAAATAAACGCGCCGACGATACGGGCGATATATCCTGCACCGTAAGTGCCCATCGCCAGGATCAGCGCCATCGCCGCCGACTGCTCCGGGAAGAATATTTCATGGAACACCAGCGCGGCGCCCAGTGAATAAAGCTGGAAATCCATAAACTCCAGCGCGGTACCAAGCCAGCCCGATACAGCGGCCTTCACCAGGTCACGGGTATCACGCTCCGGCTTGTTGCTGTTATCTGTCGTATCAGTCATTTTTCATTTCCCCGTTTATCCTTACAGGTTGTAGGTACAGAACATCGTACTCAGAAATTAAGCAGCACCTTGCAGCACAGCTTCTGATCCTTCTCAAAGGTTTCCATCGCTTCCAGCACCTGCTCTACCGGATAGCTATGGGTTATCAGTTTTTCGGGCCGAATCAGGCCGCGCGCCATCCAGTCGATAACCATCGGAAAGCGATTACTGTTCAGACGCGAGCTGATAATGGTCAGCTCTTTACTGGTGATTCCCTGCTGGCTGATGGTGCAGGGATCGGCGGAGAATCCCATGATGCCGATACGCCCTGCAGGCGACGCCAGACTAATGGCTTGCGGCAGAATGCTCGGATGGCAGGCGGCATCGACGATAAGCGTCGGCTGTACTCCGTGGCTCTCCAGCCAGCCAGCCAGACTTTCGCGGCCGTTGTTAATGGTATGGTCGGCGCCATTGTCCCGCGCCATAGCCAGCCGTTCGTCGATGCGATCCGCTACGATAACACTCTTCACGCCGTAAACGCCGCGCAGCGCCTGGATAGTCGTCAGCCCCATCGGCCCCGCGCCGTACACCAGCGCCACGTCCAGCGCACCAGGCTGTAACTGGCTGCAAATATTGGCGGCGATGGTAAAGGGTTCGATCATGGTAGCCTGATCGTCTGGAATAGCATCCGGCACCCGATGCGCATTACCCGCCGGAATCACCACGGCATCGCTAAAGCCGCCGTCCCGATGTACGCCGACCACCTGCAGCGAGGTGCAGACATTAGGGCGACCAATCTGGCAGGGATAACAGTGGCCGCAACTCACCACGGGATCCCCCGCGACCCGCTCGCCGATCCGCGCCGGATCGACCCCTTCCCCCACGGCGTCAATATGGCCGAAGAACTCATGACCAATCACCCTGGGATATTTAGCGAACGGATTGTGACCATGGAAAATATGCACATCAGAGCCACAGATCCCCGCATGCTTCACGCGGATCCTCACTTCGCCCGCGGCAGGTTGCGGTAACGGACGCTCCGCAATCTCAAGGCGGCCTGGCTGCTGAACGACAACGCTTCTCATTTGTTATTCTCCTGTTTTAACAATACGGCAGGCTGGTAGCGCCCCGCCATTTTCCCGGTGTTAATGCAAACTGAAGTCAGCTAACTCAACGCATTAGCTATTGCGTCTCATCATTCCCTTCCGCCAACTACCATACAAGTATAAATAATGAAAATATTGTACTCCGTCACACTATTGACTCAGGAACTGCAACAGTTTCAGAACCTTCGCCGAAGCGCTGTAACCTTTGAACGGGCAGTCGTATATCGATATCTGCAGGGTGTCCGGCGCGTCAAAATCGGGTAAAATAAAGGGGTCGTGGCGTTCACGACCAATAAGGAAATCATTTCTATGAGTCATTCAATGAAGCGCCTGTCCCTTGCGCTACTGCCGCTGGCGTTTAGCGCCGCTGCTCTGCTTAGCGCACCAGCTCAGGCTCAAACCAACAAGTTGATCATCGAATCCGGCGATAGCGCCATGAGCCGCCAGCAGGCTGCGATGGAAAAGGAACAATGGAACGATACCCGTTCACTGCGTCAGAAAGTGAACCGCCGTACGGAAAAAGAGTGGGATAAGGCGGATACCGCCTTTGATGCCCGCGATAACTGCCAGAAAAGCGCCAACCTTAACGCTTACTGGGAACCCAACACCCTGCGCTGTCTGGATCGCCGTACGGGACGCGTGATTAACCCGTAATTCGATGCGGCAGAACGCTCTGCCGCCGCTTCAAGGAGCCCTTATGTCCGGCGACCTACAGGTTAAACTGCGCCCTCTGGAGCGCGAAGACCTCCGCTTTGTCCATCAACTGGACAACAACGCCAGCGTCATGCGTTACTGGTTCGAAGAGCCTTACGAGGCCTTCGTGGAACTCTCCGATCTTTACGACAAGCACATTCACGATCAAAGCGAACGCCGCTTTGTGGTGGAGTGTAATGGTGAAAAGGCGGGACTGGTAGAACTGGTGGAAATCAATCATGTACACCGCCGCGCCGAATTCCAGATAATCATCTCGCCTGAACATCAGGGCAAGGGCCTGGCTTCCCGCGCGGCGAAGCTGGCGATGGATTACGGCTTCACCGTACTGAATCTATACAAGCTCTATCTGATCGTTGATAAAGAGAACGCCAAAGCGATTCATATCTACAAAAAGCTGGGCTTTATGGTGGAAGGAGAACTGATTCACGAGTTCTTCGTTAATGGCGAATACCGCAACACCATCAGGATGTGCATCTTCCAGCACAACTATCTGCAAAACCTGAAGGCGCCTGGCGGGACCATGTTGACCCCCACCGCTCAGTAGTAACCGATACTGTTGGAAATGATGTAGTGCTGTTCCGCTCCCGTGGTCAGATCGCGGCTCATTACCCGACAAGCGGTTGGGTTGCCCCTGGCGTCGTAGCTGCAACGCTGGCGGGTTGTGGCTATCTTGCGCCCATTACGCTCACTGACCGTCGTGTAGTCCGGCTTATGGCCGGGCTCGCCGGCAATGATGCGCAATACGCTCCTCTCGCCATTTTCCTGAGCGCTCTTACCCAGCGGATACCCCTCTTCATCGTAGCGATAGCGAATCGCCACCCGAGGCCCCTTAGCCGAAGTCACATAGCCGCGCCGATCCTGACGATAATCGACAGAGGCATCCGGCAGCGAACCCAACTGGCAGTGGCCCTGTAATAGCACCCTCAGAATGCCGCTATCGGCATCCACCAGCATGTCATTCTGACGTTGCAGCGAAGCGCTACTGTCGTTTTTCAGGTCGTGAAACTCCAGGCTGTTAAAACAGCCGTCGCGCGAAAGTCGTGCGCTGACGTGGCGTACGGCTTCGCCATTCTGATCGATAACAGTTTCACTAAAATCGCGCACCGGCCCGCGCAGCGGATCGAAGTCGAATTCGTTAGCAAAGCTGGACATCTGCGGCGACCAGCCGTCGCTCTGTGAATGCCTCTCGTCGCAGCCGACGACGAGCAGTGCCAGCGCGCATCCCAGTAGTCCTCTTTTCATCACCGACTCATACTCATAGAATCTGAAAATGTGGCAAACGATATAAGTAAATACAATACTTTACCCCTATTCTGCTATGATTGAGCTCCATGCTCAACAAAAGGAAGCAACAATGAAACCTTCGGTCTGGATTAGCGCGTTACTCCTGGTGGCAACCGCGCCGGTAATGGCAGCACAGAACTCGTGCGAAAGGGTTAAAGCGGATATTGAGCAACGCATTATTAATAACGGCGTACCGCAATCGGGGTTCACATTGACTATCGTGCCTAACGATCAGGCGGATCAACCCGGCGCTCAGGTCGTAGGCCACTGCGCCAACGATACCCAGAAAATTCTTTACACCCGTACCAGCGACGATGCCGCGCCACAGCAGTAATACCAAAGGGGTGCATCAGACACCCCTGCGGGATTATCACAGAATTATGCAGCAACTTTGATGCATATTAATATCGACTACCTCCACATGGGTAACACTCCCCCTGCAATACGCCGATAGCGGCGTACCCAGCAACCCCAAATCCCTATAACAACAAGGCACCTTCCAGGTTGCGGAAAGTCGTGCCGTGGAGTGAGCCATGTCCACCACTCAACAACAACCGGGCGGAATCAGCCGCCGTACATTGATTAAGTCATCGGCGCTCGGCGGTCTTGCGTTGGCCGCCGGTTCGGTTTCGCTGCCGTTTGGCATTCGCCCTGCGGCCGCAGCCGTCGGCGATGCCGTATCAGGCGCTGAAGATCGCATCGTCTGGGGCGCCTGCTCGGTCAACTGCGGCAGCCGCTGTGCGCTGCGTCTGCACGTGCGCAACGATGAAGTCTGGCGGGTCGAAACCGATAATACCGGCGAGGATATTTACGGTAATCACCAGGTACGGGCCTGTCTGCGCGGCCGGTCGATTCGCCGCCGCATCAATCACCCGGAACGCCTCAACTATCCAATGAAGCGGGTAGGCAAACGTGGTGAAGGCAAGTTCGAGCGCATCAGCTGGCAGGAGGCTCTGGACACCATCGCCGGGAAGTTGCAGAAAACCGTCGAGCAGTACGGTAATGAATCGGTCTATATCAACTACTCTTCCGGCGTTGTCGGCGGCAATATCACCCGCTCTTCCCCCTACGCTTCGCTGGTGGCACGCCTGATGAACTGCTACGGTGGTTTTCTGAGTCACTATGGCACTTACAGCACCGCGCAAATCTCCTGCGCCATGCCTTACACCTACGGCAGCAACGAAGGCAACAGCACATCCGATATCGAAAACAGTAAACTGGTGGTGATGTTCGGCAACAACCCGGCTGAAACCCGCATGAGCGGCGGCGGCATCACTTACTATCTGGAACAGGCCCGGGAACGTTCCAATGCCCGGATGATCGTTATCGACCCACGCTATACCGATACCGCCGCCGGGCGTGAGGACGAGTGGCTCCCGATTCGACCCGGTACCGACGCCGCGCTGGTCGCTGGCCTTGCCTGGGTGTTGATTAACGAAAATCTGGTTGATCAGCCGTTTCTGGATAAATACTGCGTCGGTTACGACGAAAAGACCCTGCCCGACGGTGCGCCAGCCAACGCTCACTACAAGGCCTGGATTCTGGGCCAGGGCGATGACGGCGTGGAAAAAACGCCGCAGTGGGCTTCGCGTATTACCGGTATTCCGGTGGATAAAATTATTAAGCTGGCGCGCGAAATCGGCAGCGCTAAACCGGCCTACATTTGCCAGGGCTGGGGCCCACAGCGCCAGGCCAACGGCGAACAGACCGCCCGCGCTATCGCCATGCTACCCATTTTAACCGGCAACGTCGGTATTAACGGCGGCAACAGCGGCGCCAGAGAATCCACTTACACCATTACCATCGAACGTATGCCGGTGCTGGAAAATCCGGTAAAGACCAGTATCTCCTGCTTTAGCTGGACCGACGCCATCACCCACGGGCCGAAGATGACCGCCACCCGTGACGGCGTGCGCGGCAAGGATAAACTGGATGTCCCCATCAAGTTTATCTGGAACTACGCCGGCAACACGCTGGTGAACCAGCATTCCGACATTAACCGTACCCACGATATTCTGCAGGACGATAGCCTGTGCGAAACCATTGTGGTGATTGAAAACTTTATGACCTCGTCGGCGAAGTACGCCGATATTCTGCTGCCGGATCTGATGACCGTCGAGCAGGAGGATATCATCCCCAACGACTATGCTGGCAACATGGGCTACCTGATCTTTATTCAGCCCGCCACCACCGCTAAGTTTGAGCGCCGCCCTATCTACTGGATAATGAGCGAAGTGGCGAAGCGACTGGGGCCGGAAGTCTATCAGCGCTTTACCGAAGGGCGCAGCCAGCGCCAGTGGCTGGAGCATCTGTATGCTAAAATGCGCGCCAGAGATCCGGAATTACCGGAATTCGAGGCGCTACGCGCGATGGGGATCTACAAACGGCACGATCCGAACGGCCATTTCGTGGCCTATCGCGATTTCCGCCGCGATCCCGCAGCCCATCCGCTCAAAACGCCTTCAGGAAAGATCGAGATTTACTCGCAGCGTCTGGCGGAGATAGCCGCCAGCTGGGAACTGGCCCCGGATGATGTGATAAGCCCACTGCCTGTCTACGCGCCGGGTTTCGAAAGCTGGGACTCGCCGCAGCGCGCTGGCTTCCCGCTGCAAATGTTTGGATTCCACTATAAAGCGCGTACTCACTCAACCTACGGCAATATCGACGTTTTGCAGGCCGCCTGTCGCCAGGAAGTGTGGATCAATCCCATCGATGCCGGTAAACGTGGCATCGTCAACGGCGATATGGTTCGGGTGTTTAACCAGCGCGGCGAAGTGCGGGTCGCGGCCAAAGTCACGCCGCGCATTATGCCTGGCGTGACCGCCATGGGTCAGGGCGCCTGGCATCAGGCCGATATGAACGGCGATCGCATCGATACCGGCGCCTGTATGAATACCCTGACCACCCACCGCCCGTCGCCGCTGGCGAAAGGGAATCCGCAGCACAGCAACCTGGTGGATATCGAGAAAATTTAACCCGCCCTGCATATTTGCAGGGCAACAAAGGAGAGTTATGACCGCAACCAACCACGCCGCCCGGCTTAACGCCATCGCACTGAGCGGCCGGGTGCTGGGCGCGCTGTTCTACTACGAACCGCACAGCGACGCCGCAGCGACGCTGGTACAGATGCTGCAAAATACAGGCTGGGAAAGCGAATGGCCGCAGTCCCGGCCGCTGCCATCGGCTATCCCCGCCCTGATGGCCCGGAACAGCCCGGATGAGACGATTGAGCAGGCGTATCAGCGCCTGTTCGTCGGCCCCTGGGCGCTCCCGGCGCCGCCATGGGGATCCGTCTGGCTCGATCGGGAAAATGTGCTGTTCGGCGATTCCACCCTGACTCTACGTCAGTGGATGCAAAGCCGCGGCATCGCCCATAGCAGCGCAATGAACGAGCCGGAAGATCATATCGGCACCCTGCTGATGCTGGCCGCCTGGCTGGCAGACGCCGGACAGCAGCAGGCCCTGGACGAACTGCTGGCCTGGCATCTGCTCCCCTGGGCGCCGCGCTTCCTTGAGTGCTTTATTGAAAACGCGGCGCATCCCTTCTGGCAGGGGCTCGGCGAACTGACCCGGTTCACGCTTTCCGAATGGCGTTCGGGCCTGCTGATTCCCGTCGCAGAAAAACCCCTGTTCCGCTAACCTCCTCACGGCCGACGTCCTGTCGGTCAGTGCCTCAATTTGTCAAGTATGTGACAACGTCACTTACAAAGCGCTGTTTTAAGACTTTTCTTAAACACACAAACCAGGCGTGACGCAACAAGGGCAAATCAATGATTTCCCGGACAAAACTGGGGTTCATTCCTTGCGCCCCTTACTGGCAACCTGCACCGGAGCTTGTTATAGCTCAGGTAACGCCGGTACTGCGCAACGCGGTCAAAAGACGCAGCCGGAATCGTTCTTTTCCACGCTTACCACTGGAGACACACGGCAATGGCACTCTCATTCGCAAAACGGGCCTCGCTGGGCGTTCTGGCGCTGCTCATCGTGCTCGGCCTGCTGGTCTGGGGGATCGGCCCGGAAACGATTGCCGCGCGCAAGGTCGATCTTATTTACCTTGGGCAGCAGCATATGATTCTGGTCTTCTCCTCTATGGCCCTGGCGCTGCTCATTGGCATCCCCAGCGGCATCCTGCTCAGCCGCCCTTTCGCCAGGCGCTGGGCTGAATATGTCATGCAGCTGTTTAACATCGGCAACACCCTGCCTCCTATGGCGGTTCTGGCGCTGGCGATGGTGATTATCGGCATCGGCGACCGACCGGCCATCGTCGCGCTGTTCCTTGCCTCACTGCTACCGATAGTGCGCAATACCTATGCCGGGCTGTGCTCGGTGCCACCTGCGCTGCTGGAAGCGGCCAAAGGTATTGGCATGACCCGCTGCCAGCAACTGCGTCAGGTGGAGCTGCCTGCCGCCTGGCCGGTTATCATGTCCGGTATCCGTATCGCCACGGCGATTAACGTCGGCACCGCCCCGCTGTCGTTTCTGATTGGCGCCAGCAGCTATGGTGAGCTTATCTTCCCGGGCATCTACCTGAACGACTTTCCTACGCTAATCCTTGGCGCCGCAGCCACCGCGCTGTTCGCTCTGATCCTCGATATGTTGCTTGCTTCGCTGGAGCGCTGGCTGAGCCCACACACCGCCTGATGGAGTGGAAGATAATGAAACTAAAAACGCTGTTATGCACCACCCTGGCTGCCGCAACACTATTGGCCGGCTCCGTTCAGGCGGCGCCGCTGGTGCTGGCGACCAAGAGCTTTACCGAACAGCACATTCTGTCGGCCATGACGGTGCTCTATCTGCAAAAAAAGGGATTCCAGGTGGAGCCGAAAACCAATATCGCCACGGTCATTTCCCGCAATGCGATGATCAACAAACAGATCGACATGACCTGGGAATATACCGGCACCTCGCTGATTATTTTTAACCACATTAAGGAACGGATGAGCCCGGAGCAGTCTTATGAAACCGTAAAAAGACTGGATGCCAGGCACGGTCTGATATGGCTGAAACCCGCGAAGATGAACAATACCTACGCCTTCGCCATGCAGCGCAAGCGTGCCGCAGCGGAAAATATCAGCACCATGTCGCAGATGGTGGCAAAAATTGAACAAATTCGTAAAACCGACCCTAAGCATAACTGGCTACTGGGCCTCGATCTGGAATTCAGCGGCCGCAGTGACGGCATGAAGCCGCTGCAGCGGGCCTACAATATGGTGCTGGATCGCCCGCAGATTCGCCAGATGGATCCCGGTCTGGTGTACAACGCCATTCGCGACGGCTTTGTCGATGCCGGTCTTATCTATACCACCGACGGTCGGGTTAAGGGGTTCGATCTTAAAGTACTTAAGGACGATAAGGGCTTCTTCCCCAGCTATGCCGTAACGCCGGTGGTGCGTAAAGACACCCTGGAGGCCAATCCGGGTCTGGCGCAGGCGCTGAACACCCTTTCCGATCTACTGGATAATGAAACCATCTCCACCCTGAATGCCCGGGTGGATATCGACCACGAATCTCCCCAACGGGTGGCGCGTGATTTCCTGAAGCAGAAAGGTCTACTGTAAGGAGCACGCATGGAAACTATCGACTATATGATCAATAACGCCGGTTATCTGGGAAGCCTGACTCTGCAACATCTGATGCTGGTGCTGCTGGCCGTAGGACTGGCGATTATTATCGGCGTACCGCTGGGCATCTTCATCGTACGCTATAAGGCGCTGGCCAGCACCGTACTGGGCCTGGCGACCATCGTACTGACCATTCCGGCCATCGCGCTGTTCGGGTTAATGATTCCCCTGTTCTCAATGATAGGTCAGGGGATTGGCGTGGTTCCTGCGGTAGCGGCGGTATTCCTCTATTCGCTACTGCCCATCGTACGTAATACCTGGACCGCCATCTCTAACCTGCCTCCCGAACTGCGAGAAGCCGGACGCGGTATCGGCATGACTTTCTGGCAGCGCCTGCGCTGGGTGGAAATTCCCATCGCCCTGCCGGTCATTTTCGGCGGTATCCGCACTGCGGTAGTGATGAACATCGGCGTTATGGCCATCGCCGCCGTTATCGGCGCCGGCGGCCTGGGACTGCTGCTGATTAACGGTATTGGCGGTAGCGACATCCGTATGCTGATTGCAGGCTCGCTACTGATTTGCCTGCTTGCCATTATTCTGGACTGGTTACTGCACGGCGTGCAGAAGCTATTGACGCGCGGCTAAGCTGCCTAATTTTCGCCGCTGCGACCATCGCGGAGCAGCAACAGGAGATAACCTATGATAAAGCTGGAAAGACTGACGCGTCAGTTCGTTCAGAAAAACGGCCAGACTTTTAACGCCGTCGACAACGTCAGCCTTGAAGTGCCCGAAGGCGAGATCTGTATCCTGCTCGGCCCTTCCGGCTGCGGCAAAACCACCACCCTGAAGATGATTAACCGACTGATCGCGCCAAGCCACGGTCGGGTATTTATCAATGGCAAAGACACCAGCGATATGGATACCGTAGCACTGCGTCGTAATATCGGCTATGTGATTCAGCAGATCGGTCTGTTTCCCAATATGACCATCGAAGAAAACATCACCGTAGTGCCGCGCATGCTGGGCTGGGATAAGAAACGCTGCCGCGAGCGAGCCAGCGAGCTGATGGCAATGGTGGCGCTGGATCCAAAACACTATCTGCCCCGCTACCCCAAAGAACTGTCCGGCGGCCAGCAGCAACGCATCGGAGTGATTCGCGCTCTGGCCGCGGATCCGCCGGTTCTGCTGATGGATGAGCCATTCGGCGCCGTCGATCCCATCAACCGCGAAGCGATCCAGAATGAATTTCTGGAAATGCAGCGCCAGCTGAAAAAGACGGTTCTGCTGGTTAGTCACGATATTGACGAAGCGCTGAAGCTGGGTGACCGCATCGCGGTATTTCGTCAGGGCAAGATCGTGCAGTGCGCCAGCCCCGATGAGCTGCTGGCCAAGCCTGCCAATGAATTCGTCGGCAGCTTCGTCGGCCAGGACAGAACCCTGAAGCGCCTGCTGCTGGTGCAGGCTGGTGACGTTACCGACAGGCAGCCCACCATTACCGCTAAACGCAATACTCCGCTGGCGGAAGCCTTTGCCATTATGGACGACAACGATCAGCGTTCGATTACCGTGGTGGATGATGAAGGCAAACCGCTGGGTTTTGTGAAACGTCGGGAAGCACGCGGCGCCACTGGCGTTTGCAGTGACATCCTGCATGATTTCCGGATCACCGGTAAGGCGGAAGATAATCTTAGGGTGGTGCTCTCAAAACTCTATGAGCACAACATGGTCTGGATGCCGATTGTCGATGAAGAAGGACGCTACAGCGGCGAAATTTCCCAGGATTACATCGCCGATTACCTGAGCTCCGGACGTACCCGTCGGGCATTGAATATCGTCAGTATCGATTAGCGGATAAAAAGCCGGAATTCAGATTCCGGCTTTTTTTCATGACAGCGTGACGCTTTCCTGCAACAGCGCGTTTTCCAGCGCTGCTTTATCGATATAGTGCCCGAGATCGCGCTGTTCGGCCCGCGGCAGATATGGCAGTTCGCCCAGCAGCGGCGCATTTAGTTTTTTTTGCAATACGCCGATAATTTCCGCGTAGTGGGCCAGTCCCGGGTTTATTCGGTTAGCCACCCAGCCCAGCAGCGGCAGTCCGTCATTAGCAATGGCATGCGCCGTCAGCAACGCGTGGTTAATGCAGCCTTCCTGAATCCCTACCACCATCACCACCGGCAGTTGTTCCTGAACCACCCAGTCGGACAACGGCCGCAGATCGTTCATCAGGCTACGCCAGCCGCCAGTCCCTTCCACCACGACCCGTTCGACCATAGCGCTCAGACTCTCCAGCCCTTCAGAGAGCAACCCGTAGTTAATCGCGCAGCTGTGCGCAACGCTGCTCTCTTCTTCGCTAAAGGTTATGGGATTAATGGCGCTATATGGCAACGCCAGGGAAGAAACGCTCTGCAGCACCAGCGCATCTTTATTGCGTAATCCTTCGGGGGTCTGCTGACTGCCTTTCGCCACCGGTTTATAGCCGACAACACTGCTGCCACCGGCAGCCAACGCCTGCAGTAACGCCCGCGACACTACCGTTTTTCCGACTGCGGTATCCGTACCTGTAATAAAGAGACGCTTCAGCATAGGAGCACTCCGCCAGTTATGCTCTGAAAATATCAAAAAGGAAATAATACAGTGACGGAAGTCTAAAATATGCAATCCACCCCAGGATTGAGATAGCGCAATTTTTCATGGATAAGGGCGAAAAATGTTATCCCTGAAGCAAACGAATCAATAACGAACCGTTATACATTGCGTCTTTTACCAGCGCAGCGCCTGCCATGGTCCCCTGGTTATCGAAGCAGGTTGCGTTAACCTCGATATGCTGGCTGTAAGCGGGCAGCGCCTGGCGGCGAATACAATCGATGATAGTTGGATAGAGAATTTCCGCGGCCTGGTTGAGCGGAGAACCGATAAGAATTTTTTGCGGATTAAACAGATTAACCATAATCGCCAGAATACGGCCTACGTTAAGCCCTACTCCCTGAATAATATCCCGGGCCAGAGGATCCCCTGCCAGGGCCGCTTCGCACAGCGACGCGATGGTTAATGACCGGCCATTCAGCAGCGAACTGCCTGACTGGGCCAGACGCTGCCCGGCCAGTTCCAGAATGCTTTCCACACTGGCGATAGTCTCCAGACAGCCGTTATTACCGCAGTAACAGCGTTTACCGTAAGGATCCACCTGAGTGTGGCCAATCTCCACCAGACTGCTGCTGCCACCGTGCAGCAGGCGGCCGCCGCTGATAACGCCGGCGCCGACATTATGATCAATCACCACCTGAATGACGTCCCTGGCTCCCTTCGAGGCGCCAAACAGGGATTCGGCCATCGTCCAGGCGCTGATATCGTGTTGAATATAGACCGGCACGCCGATCCGTAGCTCCAGCAATTCGCTCAACGGTAAATCCCGCACCTCCTCATAGAACGGCATCCGGCGGACGATACCCTTAGCGGTATCGATAATCCCGGGCAGCGTAATGGCGATAGCGGTGAGACGCTCCAGCTGGTGCTGATGGCGGGTGAAGAAGCGATCGATTTCAGCGCACAGCCGGGTCGCAAAAGGCTCCTCCGCTTCCGGGGCCAGCGACAGTTGCTCTTCCACCACCACCT
Organism: Rosenbergiella sp. YN46; assembly: GCF_036620675.1. NCBI lineage: Bacteria > Pseudomonadati > Pseudomonadota > Gammaproteobacteria > Enterobacterales > Erwiniaceae > Rosenbergiella > Rosenbergiella sp. YN46. Next base: position 16,741 of record NZ_JAZHEE010000023.1, on the reverse strand, counting down.
TGCCGCTCAGTTCATGCAGTCCCAGCGCCAGCTCGCCGCGACTGATACGCACCGCCAGATAGTGCCAGGCTTCGGTTTCCACCATCAGCCCAATGGCCGGACGCCCGCGGCTACCCGGCTCCTGGATTTCAGTCTCCTGAACCAGGTGCGCTTCCAGCAGTTCGCGAACGATTTTGGTGATACTGGCGGGGGCGAGTTGAGCGAGTCGTGACAGATCGATGCGGGATACCGGGCCATGTCTGTCGATCAGACGGTAGACCGCCCCTGCATTAATCTGTTTTATCTGATCGATATGCCCTGGCTGACTCTCCGACCCCACTGCTGGACTCCCTATTTTTCGCGCTTCGAAATAAACATTCAGGGCTATGGTGAATCAGTTCGCAAGGCGGCGTCAAATATTTACCCAGCCTTGTGATTTGTCGCACATTTTACTGCACTTCCTGCGTCGTTTTATCCTTTAAAAGCTGCGCCAGACGGCGGGCCGCAGCCCCAATCTCCCGGTGCTTCGGCCAGACCAGCCACATTTCGGAAACGGCTTCCTGCTCGCTCAGGGGAACCCAGACCGTTTCCGCCAGCTGCACCCGGCGAAAGGAAGCAGGCAAAATACTGACCCCCAGCCCCGCCGCTACCAGACCGATAATGGTCATCGCTTCACCCACCTCCTGAGTAATATAGGGGCTAACGTCATGACGGCGCAGCAGGTTGAGGATATCGTCATAAAGGCCGGTTCCCACCCGGGGATCGAAAAAAACGAAGGGTTCGCTGGCCAGATCGCATAGCGAAATCAGCGGCCGTCGCGCCAGCGGATTATCCTGGTGAACCACCGCCAGCAGCGGCTCACGCAGAATCAGATGCCAGTCCAGCGTCTCCGGTAGCACCGTATTACGCATCAGCCCCAGATCCAGTTCCCCTTCGTTGAGCGGTGCAATCAGCGCCCGGGTGGTATTCTCTACCGTTCCGATATGCACTTCCGGCCACAGGCGACGAAAAGTGGACAGGCTGTCGGAAACCGTGCGAATAAAAGGGGCGGACGAGGTAAAACCGATGCGCAATTCACCGGTTTCACCGTGATGCAGGCGGGCGGCCCGGCTTGCCGCCGCCTCCACCTGCCCCAGAATCTGACGGGCATCCCCCAGAAACTGTCGACCCGCTTCGGTTAGCTGCACGCTGCGATTATTACGCGCCAGCAGACGGGCTCCCACCTCCTGTTCCAGGGTTTGAATTTGCTGGCTTAGCGGCGGCTGGGAGATATTCAGACGCGCGGCGGCACGCCCGAAGTGCAGTTCTTCCGCCACCGCCACAAAGTAACGCAGGTGACGTAGCTCGATATTCATATTTAATACATATTATTTGAGATTATTAATATATTAGACAGAATATTCCCGACTTTCTACCCTATAAATACGTGATACTGGTCACTTTTTTTATTTAAGGAAGTATTTTGAGTCGTACAACTACCGTCGCCCCTTCCGCCACCGGAATGCGTGACGAAGAGACTGCGCCAGCAGCGGCCAGCCATATCCGGCGCGGAACACCTGCCTTTATGCGCGCCACCCTGGCGCTCTTTTCCGCCGGACTCGCCACCTTTGCCCTGGTATATTGCGTCCAGCCTATTCTGCCCATCCTTTCGCATGAATTTGGTATTTCACCGGCCAGCGCCAGCGTATCGCTTTCCATCACCACCGCGCTGCTGGCGGTGGGAATGCTGTTCACCGGCCCGATATCCGATGCCGTGGGCCGCAAACCGGTTATGGTCACCGCGCTGCTGCTCGCTTCCTGCTGCGCCCTGCTGGCGACGATTATGACCAGCTGGCACGGCATTCTGGTAATGCGCGCCCTGACCGGTCTGGCGCTTAGTGGCGTAGCGGCCGTGGGCATGACCTGGCTGAGCGAAGAGATGCATCCCAGCGTGGCGGCCTTTTCTATGGGGCTGTACATCAGCGGCAACTCCATTGGTGGCATGAGCGGCCGCCTGCTGAGCGGCGTGATGACCGATCTGATGGGCTGGCGCATCGCGCTGGCGGTTATCGCCGGCTTTTCACTGGCTTCAGCCCTGATGTTCTGGAAAATCCTGCCGGCATCGCGCCACTTCCGTCCCACTTCGCTGCGCCCGAAAACGCTGTTTATCAACTTCCGCCTGCACTGGCGCGACAGGGCGCTACCGTGGCTGTTCGCTGAAGGGTTCCTGCTGATGGGGGCCTTCGTCACCCTGTTTAACTACATCGGCTATCGCCTGATGCAGTCGCCCTGGCATCTGAGTCAGGCCGTGGTCGGCCTGCTCTCCGTCGCCTATCTGACCGGTACCTGGAGTTCCCCACGCGCCGGCGCCCTTTCAGCGCGCCACGGCCGCGGGCCGATTATTCTGCTGTTTACCGGCATTATGCTGGCAGGATTGTTAATGACCCTGAGCGGCTGGCTGTGGTTGATTTTCACCGGCATGTTGCTGTTCACCGCAGGCTTCTTCGGTGCCCACTCGGTGGCCAGCAGTTGGATCGGCATTCGGGCACGCCGCGCTAAAGGTCAGGCTTCATCGCTCTATCTGTTCAGCTACTATATGGGGTCAAGCCTGGCGGGTACCAGCGGCGGCTGGTTCTGGCACGATTACGGCTGGCATGGCGTAACTGCCTTTATCGGCGCGCTACTGATAATCGCTCTGCTGGTGGGCCACCACCTGCACCGCAGCCGTGCCTGAGAATATGCCGGGGCATCGTTCCCGGCAACGCTTCATCCAATAAGCCCCCATTCACAACGCCGCAGTTACCGCTCAAACCAACAGCCGCTCCAGACAGGGTCAAGCCCCTCTGCCATACGCCGCATCAAACTCTGCTGCCCGCCCCCGCCTCATTTGTGGTAGATTGCACCACCCTGAACGCAAATTAGTAGTCAATAACGCTATTCTGATGTCTAAAATCTGGTCAAAAGAAGAAACTTTGTGGAGTTTTGCATTATATGGCACTGCCGTTGGTGCGGGTACTCTGTTCCTGCCCATCCAGCTGGGCGCCGCAGGCTCTGTGGTTCTGCTGATTACGTTACTGGTCGCCTGGCCATTAACTTACTGGCCCCACCGGGCGTTGTGCCAGTTTATTCTGTCATCCGGCGCCTCCGGCGAAGAGGGGATCACCGGTGCGGTAAAACGCTACTATGGCCGAAAAATCGGCAGCCTGATCACCACGCTCTATTTTGTCGCCTTCTTTGTGATAGTGCTGATTTACGCAGTGGCCATTACCAATTCACTGACGGAACAACTGGCAAAGCACGTTACCGTCGATACCCCGGTACGCATTCTGGTGAGTTTTACCGTAGTACTGGCGCTGAATCTCATCTTCCTTACCGGGCGCCATATCACCATAAAGGTGATGGGCATGCTGGTGTTTCCGCTTATCGCTTATTTTCTGTTTCTGTCGCTCTGGCTGACCGCTAGCTGGCAAACCGCACACTTTACCGACCAGTTACAGATAACCAGCCAGAACCTGCATCAGGTGTGGCTCTCTATTCCGGTGATGGTCTTCGCCTTCAGTCATACTCCCATTATCTCGACCTTCGCGGTGGCGCGCCGCCAGCGCTGCGGCGACGGCGCCATGGCTAACTGCAAGAAGATAATGAAAGTGGCCTACCTGATTATCTGCCTGAGCGTGCTGTTCTTTGTCTTTAGCTGCCTGCTGGCGATTCCCGCCCCGTATATTGTGGAAGCAAAAGAAAAAGGGCTGACGATTCTTTCCGCGCTGGCAATGACGCCGGATGCCCCTGGCTGGCTGGGTATTTCCGGCATCATTGTGGCGGTGGTCGCCATGTCCAAGTCGTTTCTGGGCACCTATTTCGGCGTTATCGAAGGCGCAACGGAAATCACTAAATCCGCGCTGGGTCGGGTGGGCGTTAAACGCAGTCGGGCCTTTAACCGGGCGATTTCAGTGCTGACCCTCTCTGGTATTACCTTTGTGGTGTGCTGCATTAATCCCAATGCAATTTCGATGATCTCCGCCATTAGCGGGCCACTTATCGCCATCATCCTGTTTATTATGCCGACCCTGTCGACTTTTATTATTCCGACGCTCAGGCCCTACCGTTCGCTGGCGAACCTGATTACGCTGGTGGTCGGCCTGCTGTGCGTATCGGTGATGTTTACAGGATGATGAATCAGCCCATCGCCTGACTCATCAACCCGAAGGTACGCGGTGTGCCTGCTTCAGCCTGCCAGGGCTTGCCGCGCACCATCATTACCGGCGCATCGGCTTCACTCAGCCCCTGTCGGGCCAGCCAGTCACAAAACGGTAACGCGCTATCACAGTCAAGGCGTACAAAATCGCCGCGCCGTTGCGCCATAAAGGCTCCGGCCAGCACCCGGGCATCTTCTTCGTTCGGACAGACTATCGGCCCGATAGAGAGCCCCCGGCCAAAGGGCCGCAGCGCGGCGAACCCCAGCGCTTCGCCATCATCACTTTCCAGCACCAGAACCCGGGCCCGGGCCAGCAACAGTCCAATAAGCTGCGGGCGGTACAGACCGCTTGCCTGCCTGTCCAGCGTCGTCAGCGCCGGAGCATCCCGTTCATTCCCCGGGCGCAGACAAGTGCCGGAACGCGGCGTGGGCGCCACAAATGACGGTGCCACCAGGCCCTGGTGCTGCGAGGCGCACCCCACCGCTGCAAACCCGAACTGTTGATAGAGTGGCTGCCCCATCTTTGTTGCGTGCAGGCGCACGTTGTAGCCTTCCAGTTTATCCAGAGCCAGCTGCAACAGTTTACGCCCGATACCGCGCCCCTGGCAGGCAGGATCGACAATTACCAGCCCCACAGTGGCACAGCTCGCGCCCCATGGCCAGTACAGAGTGGTGCCAACAATGCGTCCGCCCTCTTGCGCCACCAGCCCCTGCCCAAGCATCAGCGACTGACGCCAGTCTTCCAGCCGATGCGGCCAGCCCACCTGCTGGCTTAACGCCAGACCGGACGGCGTATCCTCAGGGGTCATAGAGCGAATATCTAAAGTCATCGTTTCTTCCTTAGCTGTTCTTCCACCGTCGTTATGGCGCGCTTCCTCGTTTTTTACCTCACTGAGTGCTATCTTGCCAGCTTCGCAAACCGCCGGATGAGGCCCTATGCAACCGGTAAACTATCAACAGCTTACCCATACTTTTACCCGCCCTGCCCGTTTTGGCCATCTTTCCCCTATCGCCGGCCGGGATATGTACACGATGATGCCCCCGGCGGCAGTCAGGCACGCCGCGAAGCGCTGGCGGAACTGAGCGTTCTGCAACATCAGATTCTGACCGATAAACGGGTCGGCGACTGGCTGGCGGAGGCGGATCTGGAATCGCTGGACGATCTGCAGCGCGCCAACCTGCGGGAAATGCGGCGTCACTATCAGCAGGTCGCGATTCTGCCCGCCGCTCTGGTCGAGGCCAAATCTCTGGCTGGCAGCCGCTACGAACACGTCTGGCGTAGCCAGCCCGGCCAACGAACGACTGACAGGGATTCGCCCCCAATTTACAGGAGGTGGTGCGCCTGAGTCGCGAAGAGGCCGCCATCCGCGCCGATGCTCTGGGCTGTTCGCGCTATGACGCGCTGCTCGATCTTTACGAGCCTGAAATGACCAGCGCTCGTCTCGATACCCTGTTCGCCGATCTGAAAGACTGGCTGCCGCAATTGCTCCAGCGCGCGCTGGAAAAGCAGGCGCAGCATCCCCCGATGCGCCCCACAGCCCATTTACCGTAGAGTAACAGCGGGCGCTGGGCATGGAGGTGATGGCCCTGCTGGGATTTGACTTCGAGGGCGGTCGACTGGAGGTCAGCCCCCACCCGTTCTGCGGCGGCGTGCCTGAAGATGTTCGCATCACCACCCGCTACAGCGAAGACGGGCTGTTCCGCGCTCTGCTGGGCGTAATTCACGAAACCAGTCACGCCCGCTATGAGCAGGAGCTAGCTGCCCCGGGAATGGTCAGGTCAGCCGGTTCAACTGGCGCACTCCACCACAATCCAGAATCCCAGAGCTTTTTTTGAAACATAGAAGTAGAGAAATCAAAAAAATACCTTTAAATATCAGTAAAATACCAAAACTTTTCCGCCCTTTACTCTCCGCTCTATAGTGCAGTTATCAGCCTTTATAAATCCACCAGTTAAAAATAGTTTTGGGGAAAGCTTTTGATTAATAATTGCTCGAGGCTTGAGCATGAATATCGATACGCGGCATCACTGCCACAGAGCCGTTATAGAAAAAATCCGAGTTAGAGAACGAGTAAATTCTACCCGTCATACTGACTATAACGCGCTGCCCGATGGCCGATACCTTAGCATCGCCAGTATCCGCCGTCAGAAACGGCCCTGTTTCCTGTAGCGTTGGCATCGGATCATCCAGTTTCTTATTGAGATAGTAGCGATAAACGTCACTATCTGTAGCCCCGGCATTGTTGTACTTCGTGATATAAAGCCAGGTGCCATCGCCCAGATCTTTCCTGCTGTACAGACTGTCATCATATGGCCCTTGATCAGAACGCCACAGGAAATAGCCGACTACGACTATCACTAAAAGAACTGCGGTCAGAACCCGGTGGGCATTTTTAAAAATGATGCTGGTTTGCATAGTCGATTCCTTGCTGTATCCAGAACTGGTCGGTAGGGTCATCGCCGTAGGGTGGTTTTTCATACCAGTGTCCCCACTCTTTTCTGGATGTCCCGGCGCGCCCCTGTGCGAAGCCTCCCCCCATCAGCAGAATATTCGGGGGTATCCCCGCAGCGGTTCCGGTGGCGCCATAGTTGAAATTTCCGAAGTTGGCCCAGGCTCGATTGTACCGCTTATAGTCCCACGGGCCTCCGCTTCTGACCATCTGATAAAACCAGTAATAAACGCGTGGTGTCGCCATGTTGCGCGGCATACCATTTCGCTTAGCCTCACGAATATTCCGCGCAACAAGTGCAAATCCCTCGGGTGGCATTAATGGAATGACTGCCATGTCTGTCCCTCTGAATAGCTCCATTGTTTATGATTACTAAACTATACAGAGACAAAACAGCCGAGTACAACCCGACTATTATGGCCTTTAAAGACCCTGAAACTGGGCGACCAAATTTCAGTGTTTGAACTGTATTGAACCACTCCATAGGTGGGATGCCATTAGTCGGCTCAGTTACTGAGTTTCCCTCTGCATCCTGTTCATCAACGGTGCCCCCCACCCGCGAGGAACTGCCGGAAATTCCTGTACCTCTCCCTCTTTCGCACCAGACGCAAAAATTTCACCATCGGGACGTTTACCAGTCGCCATGATTAAACCTCATTTTCTACAAACGTGTACCCGGCCCATATTATTCTGCGTTATGAGGTAGAGCGCGCGCTGATCGACGGCGATATCAGGGTCGCCGATATCCCCGAACTCTGGGATCAGAAAATGCAGGCCTGGCTCGGCCTTTCCAGCCGCGATAATTACCGCGACGGCTGTATGCAGGATATTCACTGGGCCGACGGCGGTTTCGGCTATTTCCCGACCTATACGCTGGGCGCCATGTACGCCGCCCAACTGTTCCATGCTGCCCACCAGGCGCTGCCAGCGCTTGTGCGTGATATCGCAAAAGGCAACCTCAGCGCGCTATTCGACTGGCTGCGTCAGAACGTCTGGCAGCACGGCAGCCGCTTCCCTGTCGGTCAGTTAATCCGTCACGCCAGCAATGAAGATTTCGATCCCGCCCATTTCCGCCGTCATCTGGAAACCCGCTATCTGTAAAGGCTGTACATTGCGTTACACGCCGATACCAATCACTCACGGAATGCCCCGGCTGCGGGGCATATAGTGACGTCAACGGCCCCGGTCGGGGCTGTACCACAAATCAGATGAGGATGATGGAATGAACAAGGTATACGCACTGGCTCTCGCTGCCGCTATGGGGCTTTCTTCCGCCGCTTTCGCTGCCGATACCGCCCCGGCTCAGGGCACACCGGCGGCAAAACCGGCTGCGACTCAGCAGCATCATAAAAAAGTGCACCACCATAAAACTAAAGCCGCTGAACAGAAAGGCCAGGCGGCAAAAAAACAGACGCATAAAGCGCCGCAGAAAAAACATCATCAGGCGACCAAACCCACCGCTAAAAAACCGGCCGCCTGATAGCCGCATTATTCGAACCGATCCCCCGCACGGTGCCCGCCCAGGGTACCGTTTTTCGGAGCTGCCCATCATGCTGCGTCGCTATCTGTTCGAAATTATCCTGACCGTTCTTATTCTCTGCGGGATCCTCACCGCCTGTCTCTGGCTATAAAAACGTAGCACGCTGATTTTTCTACCGCTTTGCGCCCGGCCCGGCTATAGTTAGGACTCAGGAACACGCTCTACACGAGATCGCCATTGAGAGTGATATGCATAAAACCATTGTGTTGTTACTGGGTGCGCTCTGTCTGGTGTCTGTAAAGGCCACGGCTGACGATGCAGGCAACCTCAGCGCCGCCCAAATTAAGACGCTCTTTTTCGGTCAGGACGATCGCGTACCGGTCGCCGACGCCACACTTTCCCCCTGGGACGCCATCGGACAGCTGGAAACCGCCAGCGGTAACCTCTGTACTGCCACCCTTATCGCGCCGAATCTGGCATTAACCGCCGGTCACTGTCTGCTCTCTCCCCCTAAGGCCACCCCGGATCGGGCGGTAGCGCTACGCTTTGTGTCGTTAAAAGGGGTCTGGCGCTATGAAATTCACGGAATTGAAGGACGTCCGGCCAGCGCTTTGGGGCGGTTACTGAAGCCGGACGGCGACGGCTGGATTATCCCCCCCGCCGCCGCCGCGAATGATTACGGGCTCATCGTATTGCGCTACGCGCCATCAGGTATTATGCCGGTACCGCTATTTAAAGGCAGCCGTAGCGAGCTGACCGCCGCGCTGAAAGAGGCCGGCCGCAAGGTGATGCAGTCCGGGTATCCGGAGGATCATCTGGATACGCTCTATATGCATCAGGCATGTCTGATTACCGGCTGGGCCCAGCAGGGCGTATTGTCACACCAGTGTGATACCCTACCCGGCGACAGCGGTTCGCCTTTGCTGCTGAAACGTAACGGCAACTGGGAACTGATTGGGATCCAGAGTTCCGCTCCGGCCCCCGAAGATCGCGCCCGGGCGGACAACCGCGCCATTGCGGTCACCGCCTTTCGCGAACAGCTGGACGGGCTGGCGCAGTAAGCCGCACCGACCCGCATCACATCAGGCCAGCTTAATCAGCACCATGCCTGCCAGCAGCAGGCCCAGTCCCACCCAGCCGCGATGGTTGAGGCGCTGGCCGAACAGAACCCAGCCTGCGGCAACGGTGGCAGCCACGCCAAAGCCGCCCCACAGCGCATAAGCCACCGACAGTTCAATTCCCTTTACCGCCTGGGAAAGCGCGCTGAAGGCCCCCATCACCGCCAGTAGCGACAGCACGCCAAAAAGCTTACGGCGGAAGCCATCGGAGAATTTAAGCAGAATATTGGCCGCAATCTCCAGCACGATGGCGAACCCCAGCCAGGCGCCGTGAATCCACTCAAACTGTGCCACGGGCCACCTCCTGCTCGCGGTTGCCTTTACGGGTGCCTGACTTAATCAAGGCGATCCCCGCCACCAGCGTCGCCAGTCCCGCCAGTTTCAGCAGCGGTAGCGATTCGCCAAACAGTAGCACGCTGAACAGCGTGATAAACAAAATACCAATGCCTTCCCACATGGCATAAGCCACGCCCAGCGCAATTCGCTTCACGGCGAAGGACAGTAAAATATAAGAAAGGGCAATCATCACCAGCATAAAAATAGTGCCGCCAGAGGTTTCACCGGCCCATTTTATCGACAGGGTTCCGGTGATTTCACAAATAATTGCCAGGGCCAGAAATAGCCAGTACAGCATAACGCTCTCCTGAACGTAAATATGATAAAGTCGATCCGTTAAATGACGTTTAACAGAAAGTAAATAAAACAAAAATTAGCGTGACGCGCCGGAAAAACGCCGGGTCACGAACAGGAGAGGCTGGGACTAAAGCGCGCTGCGCCAGTGCTGTTCGCCGCTAAAAAGGCTGGCGACAGAGAAGAGAGAACAATTAGTGGAAAGGGATAAAGACATCAGCGTCTGATTCATAAGTTGTACAACTTATCCGCGGGTTGCTTCTCATCGTTGCGGACAGAAAATTGTCTCCGGTAGCTAAACACCTCTCTTTTCTATCATAAGCCCCTTCTGATATTCAATTTATTTTCGGTTCTTTACCGTCAGGACATGATTTTTATCCAGGATATTTCCCTGATGTCGGCCGACATGCTATTTTTCGCCGAACACCACTACGCGGAGTCGCCGGGATGGCAAAGCCCATTATTACGTTGAATGCTTTAAAACTGGTCATCATGCTGGGCATGCTGGTGATTGTGATGGCCGGGATTAAAGTCGCCGCCGATCTGATAGTCCCCTTCATCCTGGCGCTGTTCATCGCCGTCATTCTTAACCCAGTGGTGAGTCTGCTGGAACGTATCCGTATCCCACGGGCGCTGGCCATCGTGCTGCTGGTCGGCGCCATCGTAATGCTGGCGGTGCTGCTGCTGGCCTATCTTGGCACCTCCCTGAATGAGCTGGCACGCACCCTGCCTCAGTATCGTTCCTCGTTGATCGCACCGCTTTCCACTCTGGAGCCGTGGCTACAAAAAGTGGGCATTCAGGTCTCGGTGGACGAGGTGGTGAAATATATCGACCCCAACGCCGCGATGACGCTAATCACCAGCCTGCTGGCCCGGCTTTCTAACGCCATGTCGTCCATTTTCCTGTTATTGCTGACCGTCGTCTTTATGCTACTGGAAGTGCCTCAGTTACCCACCAAACTTCAGCAGCTCATGGCCCGTCCGGTAGAAGGTATGAGCGCCATTCAGCGAGCGCTGGATAGCGTCACCCACTACCTGGTGCTGAAAACCGTCATCAGTCTGGTTACCGGCCTTGTAGTCTGGGGCATGCTGTCATTGCTTGAGGTACGTTTCGCTTTTGTCTGGGGTTTACTGGCCTTCGCGCTCAATTACATCCCCAATATCGGTTCCGTGCTGGCGGCTATTCCGCCTGTCGCCCAGGTGCTGGTTTTCAGTGGCGTTTACGACGCGCTGCTGGTAGTGGCCCTTTATCTGGCGATTAATATGCTGTTCGGCAATATTCTGGAGCCGCGTATGATGGGGCGAGGACTGGGGCTATCCACCCTGGTGGTATTTTTATCGCTGATCTTCTGGGGATGGCTGCTGGGGCCGGTGGGAATGCTACTGTCGGTGCCGCTGACCATTATCGTAAAAATCGCCCTGGAACAAAGCCAGGGCGGCCGCAGTATCGCCTTTTTACTGGGCGACGTATCGGTCAGTCGTTAAACGGCTTTTCGCCCCGCAGTACGGCATCAATCACCTTCAGCACACCGCTGTCGTTGTTGGAGGTGGTCCGGTATTTCGCCACTTCGCTGACCACATCTGCGGCGTTCGCCATCGCGAAGGAGTAGCCCGCCAGCTCCAGCATTTCGACATCGTTGCCGCTGTCGCCCACCGCCACGCACGCTTGTGGCTCAATATTCCAGCGCGTTAACAGACGCGACAGACCACTGGCCTTGTGGGCGCCAGGGATAATCAGATCGACGAAACCGAAGCCGCTGGTCACCGGTTTCACAATGCCGTCCAGTTTATGATCCAACTGGCGTACCAGCGCCGGTACTTCGGCATCCGGCAAGTTCAGGGAAAACTTAAAGATAACGTCGTCAACGGCTCGCAGATCCTGCACCGGCTGCAGACGATGGTAATGCTTTGCCATCAGGCTCAGGAAAGCCTCCGGCGCCCCTTCGCGCACGTAAGCGCTCTTCAGGCCGCAGGCCACAAAGTTGGTGCCGCGAAAATCATCCAGCGCGTCCAGGACGGACAAATAGTCGTCGTGCGTCAGTTCAGCATGCCAGACCTGCTCGTCACGGTCATAAATCAGGGCACCATTCTCGGCCACAAAGGCGATTTCATGGCGAATTTCCGGAAAGAAAGAGATGAGCTGGTAGTACTGGTTGCCGCTGGCGACCACAAAGCGGATGCCCTGCTCGCGCAGCGCGGCATACTGCGCCAGAAAGCGTTGTTTATCGTACTCTTTCCTGTCGTTCAGGAAGGTGCCGTCCATATCCACAGCGATGAGCTTAATCTTCATACAACCTCGTTGTTCCGGTGCCGGAATGCAAAAATGACGAGCGGCAGTATAGAACAACCGTAACTGATGTCGCAAAAAGCTTTCGAATGAAAGTGAGGCGCCAGGCGGCTCCTGGCGCCAACGGTTACATACTATACCCGGGCTTTTTCACCAGGGTTTCCAGCGACGGCTGGATGATGGGATCCCAGACCTGCTCTTTCCAGGCTTCCGGAGCCACTTCGGTCAGGGCGATGGAGAGGGAATGCTCTTTGGTTTGCAGATGCTTGTTCAGTACGGCGTAAATATCATCGCTTAGCGCCTGTTTCTGCTCCTCGCTCAGGTTGCGCGGGAAATATTTAATATCGACGTGCGGCATGGCGGACTCCTTATTATCTTATTGTCGTGAATTGTCGCGGGCGGGTGTGCCCCCGCCCCCTCTTTTTAGCATCCTGGTGCATTCGTTGCGACCCTGATTTCCCATCCAGCCTAATACCTGACTGTGCTACGCTTATCGGTATCAGCCAAGGAGACAGTCCCGGAAGGCGTCATGAAAAACTATCACCATTTGCTGGTTCTGGTGCGTAATAAAGGGGACGGCCTGCCGCTGCTGGAGCATGCCTGTAAGATTGCCGCCAATGACCAGGCAATACTTACGCTTGGCCACTTCGCTATCGACTATCGGGCGATGAACTATGTTTCCGACTGTCTGATGAACGACGCCGCCGCCTCGGAGCTCATTCAGGCCAAATCCCTGCTAAGCGAACTGGCGCATAATTCGGACTGGCCAGTCGCCACCACCCTGCTCTTTTCACAGGATCGTATCGCAGAGCTGCGTCGTTTTATCAGCCATAACGGCGTGGATCTGGTCATCTGCGGCCATAAGAACCGGGTCTTCGGCCTGCTCACTTCCCGGTCGATGACGTTTGTAAACCACACCGATGTCGACTTTCTGATTAAACATATTCAGGTTTAGGAGACACAATCCCTTATCTGTTGCCGTCTGATTCGCAGTATGGCAACGGCGGCCATCACCGACAGACCTAACACCAGCAAACTCATCGCTTCCGCAGTTGCCTTTAAACCAATCAACTGCACCAGCAGACCGGCACTCATGGCTGGTAGCGCGTTCGACAGGTAGCTTTCGATATAGAATACCGCCATCAGCCCGGCCCGTTCATGGGACTCGGCCAGCGGTGCCACGCTTTTAATAGCCCCAAGGAAGCCTGCACCCAGCCCGGCACCGGCGAAGATCGAGCCCCCCAGCAGCAGCGTAACCGATCCCGCTATAATTCCCGCCAGAATCAACAGCGCCCCGGGGATCATCGCGAGTATCCCCACCGCCAGCGCCCGGTGGCCGTGCTGATGCCGCACAACCACAACGGACGCCGCGCCGCTAAGGGCCAACAGTGCCACCACCAGTCCCGGAAATCCCAGCGTCGTTATCCCCGTCACCTTCAGCAATAGCGAAGGCATCAGCGACAGATAAAAACCACACAGCGCCCAGGCGGCGATGTTCACCGGACTGACCAACAGCAGCGCGCCGCGCGCCGCTGGCGGAACGGCTATCTTCGGCAGCGGCCGCCAGGCGTCGGGACGCAACGCGCTTGCCGTCTCGCGCGAAAACCAGGTGCGCATAAACTGCAGTGCAAATAGCCCAAGCAGCAGCGCATAGATCAGATGCAGCGGCGCGGGAGCGTACTGCGCCAGCAACCCGCCCCCTAACGCGCCAACGCCCATGCCGAACAGCGGCGAGACGCCGTTGATAAAGCCACCGCGCCGTGGGGAAAGATCGATAATGGCCGCGCTCAGGGCTGAAGTGGCAAGCCCGGTGGCTACCCCCAGCATCAGGCGGGCGCCTATCAACCAGCCAATATCGGAAGCGTTCAGGAACAGCAGCATACTGACGCCTTCAAACAGTAAGGCCCCCAGGATCACCGGACGCCGTCCAATGCGATCTGAAAGGCGGCCGACGAACAGCAGCGTCAGTAACAGCGCGATAGCATAGGCGGCAAACGCCACCGTGAGCAGGAAAGGAGAGAACGTCCACGTTGCCTGGTAGAGCGCATAAAGTGGCGTTGAAGCGCTCGATGCCGCCAGCGTCACCATCAACGTCTGGGCATGTAGTGCGACCAGCGCGGCATCTGACTGGCGCGTTTTTTGAGTCAACAAACTGGACATAGCGACATGACCTCTGCTAAAAGCAAATAATTTGCAATTGTCGATAGGCGGGACTATCCCACTAACGCAAATTATTTGCAATAGCAATTTTTTAGCGTTTATCAGAGGAGCTGAATGGAAAACAAAAAAAGCCGCCCGGGGCCACGACCGGGCGGGCGCAGCGCGCTGGTACAGGCCGCCGTTCACCAGGCCGTACGTGAAATCCAGGCCCAAGGCGACGCGCAGCAGCTCACCATTCCGGCTATCGCCGGGCGAGCGGGCGTAACCCCTTCCACCATTTATCGACGCTGGGGCACTCTGGCGGAGCTGCTGTCGGATGTCGCAGTGGAAAACCTGCGCCCGGATCGCGCCCCGGAGGACTACGGCAGCTTCAGGGCCGATCTGATCGCCTGGATAGAGCAGTATATCGAGGAGGTATCCTCGGTTCCCGGCCGTAATATGCTACGTACCGTTCTGGCGGTGGATAAACCACAGAACCGGGTACAGTGCACCACCTATACTCTGGAACAGGTCGATGCCATCAGACAGCGCGCGCAGGCCCGCGGCGAGACGGTTCCCGCAGGGGATGCAATCCTCGATCGCCTGGTGGCACCGCTGGTCTATCGACTACTGTTCGCCTCCGAACTGCCGGATCGCCCCCGTATTGAAACCCTGGTTGATGCGCTGCTGGATAACGGCTGATCAACGCGCTATCGGCAGATCCCCGTAGCGCGTGGTATAGCAGGGGGAAAGAAAGGCGCGCTTCATGGCCCAGCGTTCACCAGTGCCCTGCCCGGCGAACCAGATCCTGCCCCTTCCCTGGCGGTTAATGGCGTCCAGCGCCTGCATCAGCTTTTCGCCGTTGGCTCTGGGGGCATAGCGATCGAACAGATTAAGCTGCGCCACGCCGCGGCTGTAAAAGTCGCCGAGCATCACCCCCACTTTCAGATAGCGCGGCCCCGGCTTCCATACCGCATCCAGCGCCCGGGTCGCCGCAGCGATAATATCCCGGGTATCCTGGGTCGGCGTCAGCAGCCGCACGCCAGCGCTGTTGCTGTAGTAAGGCTCGCGCCTGTCGTGGGGGCTGTTTTTCAGGAAAGTCGCTACATAGCGGCAATACTGACGCTCTGCCCGCAGCTTTTCCGCCGCCCGGGCGGCCCAGGCACAAACCGCTTCGCGCACCGGCTCATACGCCATCAGCCGTTCGGCAAAAGAGCGCGAGCTGATAATCTCCTGTTTCGCTGGCGCGAACTCCTCAAACGCCAGGCAGGATTCGCCGCGCAGTTCACGCACCGTGCGTTCCAGCACCACGTTAAAGTTCTTACGGATAAACCAGAGATCGCTCTGCGCCAGCGCCAGTGCGCTGGTGATACCCATGGCATGGAGCCGGCGCCCCAGGCGGCGACCGACGCCCCAGACCTCCTCGGGGGGCATAATCGCCAGCAGCCTGCGCTGACGCGCCGGATCGGCAAGATCCACCACTCCGCCGGTGGCTGGCCAGCGGCTGGAAGCGTGGTTCGCCAGCTTGGCCAGAGTCTTGCTGGGCGCTATGCCGACCCCGACCGTCAGACCTGTATCACGCTTAATGCAGCGTCGTATCTCACATCCCAGGGCGTAGCGATCGGCTACGCCGCGCAAATCCAGAAAAGCTTCGTCGATGGAATAACACTCCACCGCAGGGGAAAAACCCTCCAGAATCGTCATCACCCGTGCCGACATATCAGCATACAGGGCGTAGTTAGAGCTGAATACCTGAACGCCATAGCGTTCCACCCGCTGACGAATCTTAAAAAAGGGCTCCCCTCGCGCGATCCCCGCCTGTTTCGCCTGCGTGTTGCAGGCCACCACGCAGCCATCGTTATTACTCAGTACAATCACCGGGCGGTTTTTCAGATCGGGGCGGAACAGCGTTTCGCAGGAGGCGTAGAAACTGTTAACGTCAACCAGTGCGTACATGCTGATGTACCGATTTCAGGATCCAGGTCACCACACCAAAGATCTCCAGACTCTCCCCTTCGCCAGGGACAATGGGGCGACAGGTGGGGTTATGGGGCACCAGCCGCACCTGCGGTCGGGTCTGTAGCTCCTTGACGGTAAATTCACCGTTCAGTGCGGCTATGACAATATCGCCATGGCGAGCGGCCAGGGAACGATCCACCACCAGCAGATCGCCACTGGCGATCCCGGCCTGAATCATCGACTCGCCAGCGGCTTTGACAAAATAGGTGGCACTGGGGCGCTGAACCACCAGATGATTAAGATCGATACGCGCTTCCACATAGTCCTGAGCCGGGCTGGGAAAGCCGCAGGCCACGGTACTGGCGAACAGCGGCAGGGGTAAATCGGCATGGCAATCGACAACATTAACTCTGCTCATGTCAGGCATCCATAATAATACTGTATATAAATGGGTCTTCCCCGATCATGGTGGGAAGGCTCAGAACGCCATATTCAGCTTTCCGTAGTGGAACATCACCCCCAGTT